>CAILAZ010000033.1 GCA_903832295.1 uncultured Acidobacteriota bacterium | reverse complement strand
GGTTGCCGATCGGCTCCCAGAGGACATTTATCTTGCCCTCATCGCCATAGGCGGTCCACCTGTGGCCCGGATCCTTGGGCTGTCAGCTTGGTTCCCACACAGGTACTCCTTCGACTGTTCGTCGTCGGCACCCGCGCCCGTCACCAGGATTCGCAAATCCGGACGTGTTGCCTTCAGCCCTGCCATCACGTCAAACAGGTTTTGGTTGCCGCGGCTGCCCAGCAGAATCAAGTCCGCGTCCGCGTTGCTCGCAATGTCGCTCGCCGAAGCCGACACCAGTTCCATATCAGGCTCGGAATCAAAAAGTGCGCGGAACCCGATGAAGCGCAGCGGATCGCTTTCCACCACTGCAATCTTCACCTTGTTCGACGGAACGGACCTGTGATTTTCAGGCAATTCCGTGCCTTTCTTTTTTACCGCGACTGAAGCCGGGGAGGGAGGCTTTGTTCCTGGAATATGAACCATTCCTTAAGGATACCCAGCTTTTGCAAAAAAAAGATACAAAATCGCACCTTCGACACTGTACGCAGGGACAGGGCCGGATAGCGGCATTTCAGTGTGTCTGCCGAACACTGGCGCGTCCGTAGCCCGGCCAATAGCCAATTCGGCGCATGTCCACTCGCCAGCCGCGAGTTCTCCTCCTCCGAACTAAGCAGATTCTTCTCAGCCTCCTAAGTGCTCCTGTGCATTTCACCAATCCGCTCTCAGGTGCAAACTCTTTTCATAAACCGAACGAGAATTTTGGGCCAGCCCTTCACCGGGCACATTCTCTGGGGGAATTCGCCTCAGGGGAGGGCAGGGGTCCAGGAACACGGGCCGCGACCGGGACGAACCTGTCTGCCGCGGCCTGTTCTCCCCCAAAGCTCCGTTTCACCCTACTTCGTCCAGCAGGAATCATGACGCGCCGCTACGTACTCGCCGGAGTTCTACTTTTCGCAACCACCGTCCCGGCTGCCCTCAGCGCTGCCACCGTCGGTCATGCGCAGGATATTCAGAACCTCGAACTTCAGTTTCTTGGCTCCAGAAGTTCCGAGCAGCGTCGGCATCTCGTCGCCGAACTGAAGTCTCTCGTCACCACTCCCGCCGCCGTCTCCACGGAAGATGCCGCCGCCCTCAACACCGCCGTCTTCGCCATGTTGCCCACCGCCGACACTGCCGACCAGGCCCAGCAGCTTCTCCAGCTCGCTGCTGCCACTCCCGCCTCCCGTCCTCTCGGAGCCAGCCCCCTTCCCGCCGACGCGGAGTTCCTCGTCGAGGCCCGCCGCGCCGCTCAGTCCGCCCGCCGCCTCAACGGAGACATGGAAGCACTTGCCGACATTCGCATCGACCACCTCCGCAAAGACAGCCTCGGACGCGATGGCCTGACCTCGGCACACATTCAGCAGCTCTGGCGCATCAACTCCGTCCAGGGTGCCCGCAGCTTCTCGCCCCGCTCGGTCATGTACGCCTCCATGAGCGAGACCCTCATCATGGTCCACGCCCGCATTCTCAAGCCCGATGGGCGCGAGTCTGAGGCCACCGTTTCCCCGGACCAACCCGTCATCGAGCAGGGCTCTTCCATGTACTTTGACTCCCGCTCGCGTGACGTACACTTTGCCCAGCTTGAGCCCGGTGATCTCGTCGAGCTCGAATACCACCTGCTTCCGGCCTCTGACGTCAATCCCTGGGCCGGATACTATGCCCGCCTCGATCTCTTCCGCGACTCGCTTCCCACCCGCCTGCGCCGTCGCGTTGTCATCGCCCCGCGCAGCCTCGCCCTCTATGCGGTCGAGCGCGGTCTCCGCGCCCCCGTCGTGCGCCAGCATGGTCAGGAGACCACCCGCATCTGGGAAGCCCGCGACATCCCCGCCCAGGCCTTTGAGGCCCTCTCCCCCGGAGCCAGTGCCGACGGTCCCTACCTCCACCTCTCCACCATCGGCACCCTTGGTGAATTTGGACTCTGGTACAGCCGCATCCTCGAGCCCGGACTCGTTCTTGACCGCGACCTCCTCGCCGTTGCCGCCCAGATTCGCGAGCGCAATCTCACCACCTCGCAAAAGGTTCAGGCCGTCTATGAAAACGTCCAGCGCAGCACCCGTTACATAGCCTTCGAATTCGGCATTCACAGCTATCAGCCCTATCCCGTCACCACCGTCGAGCGCCGGGGCTTTGGCGATTGCAAAGACAAGGCCGCCATGATCGTCGCTCTCCTCCGCGCCGTCGGCGTCCCTGCTGAGTTCGCCATGGTCCGCACCCGCTCCGCTGGAGACGTCGCTCCCGAGGCCTTCTCCGTCCAGCTCTACAACCACGCCGTCGCCTACGTTCCTGAGCTCAACCTCTTCCTCGATGGCACCGCCGAATACGCCGCTCTCGGCGAGCTTCCCCCCGACGATCAGGGAGCCGTTGCCATGACCGTAGATGCCGATGGCCGCGCCACCCGTCGCACCGTCCCCTTCTCCTCGCCAGAGAGCAATCGCATCACCCGCGAAGTTCGCGCCAGCCTCGACCGCGTCGGTCGCGTCGAGTTCCAGTCCCAGACCCGCTTTGCCGGATATTTTGCCGCTGAGCAGCGCCGCACCTGCGAGTCCAATGACCTTGCCGGAAGCTATCGCGCCACTCTCGCCCAGTTCTACCCCACCGTCAAAATCGCCCATGCCGTCGCCGAAGGCACCGCCCGCGCCTCCCGCGAGGTCGATCTCAAGATCGAAGGCTCCATCGACGCCGCCCACGGCGAGCGCGAAGTCACCCTCAGAAGCTCCCTCAACACCGCCGGATTAATCCGGAAGTACGCTCCCGAGCGAACCCGCCGCAATCCGGTCCTTGTCCCCGTCACTCCCAGCGAGCATGAGGTCTTCGACTACGATCTTCCCGACGGTGCCTCCGCCGAACTCCCGCCTGACACAAAGCTGCAAACGCCGTTCGGCAGTGTTCAGGTAAAATATGTGCGCACCGCCAACAAGCTGCACGTGGAGACTTACACCGAGCTCGCTCCCCTCACCGTGGGCACCCAGGATTACGCCGCCTTCCGTGCCTTCTGCCGCGCTGCCGACGAGGCTCTCCAGCGCGAGGTCCGGATCGTGCTTCCATGAGGCCCCTTCTCCTCGCCGCCCTCTTTCTCGGCGCAACCCTTTTCGCCCAGGATTCCGCACCCGGCATCAGCCGCGCTGCCGATCGGGCGCTCCAGGCTGCTGCGGATGCGCAGGACGACGCCGGCATCAGCCAGTTCGCCACCGAAGCTGAGTTGCTTGAGAAATCGCGGCAAGCAGGATTGCTCACCGATTGGCATCTGGAGGGCCGATACGGACACAGCCTCGCCGATCTCCTCCGCCCGTTCGCTCCCGAGAAAGAAGCTGCCCGCCAGGGAGCGCACCGCTTCGAGCGGCGCCGCTACGAACTCGTCTTTCCCGTTGGAACCTTCGCCCTGCCCGCCGAACTCGCCAGCGCCCGAGGCGTCTTTTATGCCCTCTCCACCGCCTATCTCACAGGGGGAGGGGAGTGGATTGTTTATCTGGAAAGTCCTGCCGAGGCGATTGTCTTCGTGGATGGCCGTCGCGTTCTCGCCCGCGAATCAAAAGGCAGCGGAGTCCTCCGCGCCCGCGTCCACATTGAGAGCGGTTATCACTCTGTCATGGTGAAATTTATCGCCCAGGCCGCGCCCTTCCGCGTCGCCATACTCCCGCCCAACTCCGGTTCCCGGCGCAAAAACAACACGCCCTATCTCCAGGCATCTCCTGCGTCAGAGGACATGATGGCCCGCGCGCTTCGCCCGGTCGCCGCCGGCTTCTAACCGCTCACTCGCTGTATTCGTGACGGAACTGCTGGTAGGCTGCCACGCTGCGCCGCTCCGCGTCTTCCGCGAAGCGCTCGCTCAACCGGCTCAGCGTCGCAAATATCTGGGTGGCGCGATTCACATACTCCGGTGCGTTTTCCCACACCGCTTCAAACTTCTCCGGATACTCGCTCGCCAGCAGTGCCAGCCCGCCCGCAATCGACGCGATGCCAACATTCCTGCGCCCCGAAAGGGCCAGCACCGCGCCTGCTCCCACGGCGCTGCAAACCAGCGCTTTCTTCCAGTTCTGCATGTTTCCCTCCGCCGCTAGCCCGGCAAGAACTCTAAGGATTCCAGCTCTTTAGACTGTAATTCCTCATCCACTGTTGCTTATTTGTGCCCCAGGGCACAGAAGCTCGATTCCCTCCGCGCTCCATGGTGCTACATTGTACTCGACGCCATGGCAGTAAAAATGAATCCCGATATGGTGCGCGCGGAAGTGGCCCGCTTCTGGAAGGCGTTCCAAAATAAGGACGCCGCCGGACTCTCAGATTTCTACACCCCCGAGTGCAGCGTCTTTGGCTCCCTCAGCCGCCGTCCTGAGCCTGGCCGCCTCGCCGCCGTCCGCCGCAACCGCGAATACTTCGGACGCCTCTCCGTCCTCCGCATCTCCATCAGTGACATTGATGTTGTCATCCTCGGAGACGCCTCCGCCGTTGCCACCTACACCTTCGAGTTCCACGCCACCGGAACCGCAGTCCTCGGCCAGCCCGACGAGCACATCGTCCACGGCCGCTGCTCTCACGTCTTCGCCTTCGATCAGGACGGCAAGCTCAAAATTTTCCATGAGCACATGTCCGTTCCCGCCGCCTGACCTCTCCGCTCTGCCCTGCACCCCTCTCCCGTGGTTATGCGCTCCGCCTCACCTGCTCTGCCGCTGGCTTCTTCCTCACCCCGCTCACCGCCCTCCGCGGTCGCGCCTCCGCTTCCACGGACTCCGGCAGTTGCTGATGCAGGCTCAGCACTGGCGCAAACAGGTCCCCCAGCTTCTCAACCCGCTCCAGCACTTGCGGAGCCGTAAATCGCAGCGCCTCTGCATTCCCGGATTCCAAGCACCGTCCCACCTCTGCCCAGCTCACCGGAGTGGAAACCGTCGGATGTTCTCTTGCCCGCAGCGAATACACGCACACCGTCGTCTTGTGCTCGTCATTCTGGCTCCAATCCACCAGCACCTTCCCTTCGCGCAGGGTCTTCTTCATATCGCTCACCACCAGCTCCGGATGCCGTCGTTCCAGCTTCAGTGCCAGCTCATGCGCCAGTGGCTTGGTCTCCTCGTAGCTCACCCCGGAGTTCAGTGGCACATAGACCTGCAATCCCTTTGATCCCGATGTCTTCGCAAAACTCCTCAGCCCCATCCGGGTAAATGCCTCGCGCACCCACATTCCCACCTGGCAGCACTGCACAATCGTCGCCGGCTCTCCCGGATCCAGGTCGAACACCAGGAACGACGGATGCGGCATCGCCGAAGCCGACGACAGCGACGTGTGCAGCTCCAGCGCCGCCAGGTTCGCCGCCCAGACCAGCGTTGGCAGGTTCTGCGCCAGGCAATAATCCATCCACCGGTGATTCCCCTCGCTCCATATCGGAGCCGTAGCCACCCACTCCGGCCTGTGCTTCGGGCAGTTCTTCTCGTAGAAGAACATCCCTCCCACCCCGTTCGGATACCGCTTCAGCGTCAGCGGCCTCCCTGCAAGGTGTGGCAGCAGCACCGGAGCCACCCGCGCGTAGTAGTCAATCACCTGTCCCTTCGTAAACCCGTCTTCCGGATAGAGCACCTTTTCCAGGTTGCTCAGCGGGAGGCGGCGGCCCTCCAGTTCCACGATGGTTTCTTTGCGCGGCATAGCAAGGTTAGATGCGCCCCAACAAACATCCGCAACTATCTCTCGAAAGACATTCCCGCAAGTGGTACAACGGACGCATGACTTCCTCCCAGCTAGCCGAGCGTATCGGCGCAACTCACCAGGGCACCGTCGTCGAACTCTCCCATGTCGCAAGTTTCTCCGCTGCCTCTGCCGGAGCCCTCGTATTCGTCGAGCACCCGCGCTTCCTGCATGACGCCATCGCCTCCGCTGCCTCCGCCGTCATCATCCCCGCAAACTCTGAAATCCCCGCCGACCCCTCTGCCGCCGCACCCTCCGCCCTGCCCCCCAAGGCCTTCCTTCGCTGCTCGAACCCCCGCCTCGCCTTCGCCCTTGCCGCCGAGGAACTCAACCGCCAGGCATTCTGCGAGGGAGGCATCGACGCCTCGGCCCTCATCGACCCCTCCGCCGAACTGCACCCCACCGTCTGTGTCGATGAACTTGCCGTCATTGGTCCCGATGTCCGCATCGGTCCCCGCACCCACATCGGCCCCGGATGCATCCTCCTCTCCGGCGTTGTCATCGGCTCCGATTGCACCCTCGTTGCCCGTGTCACCATCTATTCCGGCACCACTCTTGCAGACCGCGTCATTGTCCAGGCCGGAGCCGTTCTCGGCGGTGACGGTTTCGGATTCGTCCCTGACCCCGCCACCGGCCGCTACCACAAGTTCCCTCAGATCGGGCGCCTGGAAATCGGCAGCGACGTTGAAATCGGCGCCAACACCACCATTGACCGTGGCGCCCTCGATGCCACCACCATCGCCGACGGCGTCAAACTCGACAATCTCGTCCAGGTCGGCCACAACGTCCACATCGGACGCAATGTCGTCATCGCCTCCCAGACCGGAATCAGCGGCAGCTCCATCCTTGAGGACAACGTCATCGTCGGCGGCCAGGATGGCCTCGGCGACCACGTTCGCATCGAATCCGGTGTCATCCTCGGAGCCCAGAGCGGTGTCCCCAGCAAAAAAGTGGTCCGTGGCTCCGGCGTCCTCTTCTGGGGAACCCCCGCCCGTCCCATCGCCGAATACCTCAAGGAACTCGCAACCCTGGCCCGCCTCACCCGCAAAAAACGCGCCCCGGCAAGCTGAGGATGCCTGGGGAACTCACGGGGAAGAATGCCGCAAGGTGCAGTGCTCTCATATCCTTAAGGTGGTAATCATGATGAACTGGCTTACGTGGGCTCTGCTCTCCGCTCTCTTCGCTGCCCTCACCGCAATCCTTGCCAAGCTCGGTGTCGCCGGTGTCGAGTCCAACCTCGCCACCGCCATCCGAACCTCCGTCGTAGTTGTCTTCGCATGGATGCTCGTTGCATTCACCCGTCAGGCCTCCGGCATCCCCATGCTCTCGGCGAAGAACTGGCTCTTCCTCTTCCTCTCCGGATTGGCTACCGGACTCTCCTGGCTCTGCTACTTCCATGCGCTCAAAATCGGTCCCGTCTCCAAGGTCGCGCCCATCGATAAGCTCAGCGTCGTACTCGTCATCTTCTTCGGAGCGCTCATCCTCGGCGAACGCCTCAGCGTTGCAAAGGTCGCAGGAGGGCTCCTGATCGCCGCCGGTGCCATCATCATTGCCCTGGGATAATTCAGGACGGGAACAACAAACAACAACTACCCCGCTCAACCGAGCGGGGTAGTGTGCCGTACTCTTCGTGGCTGCTGACCTCGCTTCTCTTTCAGAAGGATCATTGTCCGCGAAGCTGCTCTCTTATTGCGGTCCTACTTCGCCGCCGCCATCATCTGTTCTCTGATCTTCTTCATCTGTTCCCGGTTTGCTGCCGCCATCGCGCGTCCCCCCGGAGTCGCATCCACCAGCTTTTCCAGGTTGGCCGCAAAGCGCGGAGAGTACGCTCCACGGATCTCATTCAGCAGCGGCTCCAGCTTTCCGAATACTCCAATGTGTTCGCCGTTGCAGTCCTGGAACATCTGCAAGCTGATCGCTTCGTTATTCACCAGCGCCGCCGCCATGTCCCAGTATGACACCACCATCCGTAGATGCCCGCTGTGTTCTCCAAACATCGCCGCCTGGAAATCCGCCAGCGACTGCGGATTGAAATCGCGGAAGAACCAGTCTCGCGCCGTCCGCATCTTCTCTTCCCGGCGCAGGTCATACAGCTTCAGAATCAGCCGCGCTTCCTCTTGCTTTGACATAATCCCAATCTCCTCTTCCGGCAACCACTTCCATCCGGCCATAGAAGTGTATCAGCGAACCCTTGTACCCGCGGACTCTCCCGTCGGGTCCTCTATCCCGCGTATGGTTCTTCTCTGTCGGAGTGAAACTCCACCGGGCCTGCCTGTACCCGCGGAAGTTTTCGCCTATGCACTCGATGCTTCACCGCCTCGGCGGATGCTGCAAGCACCTCTCGTCCCGCCGGGTATCGCACCCCGCGCTCCAGTTGCGCCAGGTAATGCTCGAACTTCTCCACAACTTCTTCGGCGGGAAGCAGCAGCCAG
>CAILAZ010000032.1 GCA_903832295.1 uncultured Acidobacteriota bacterium | reverse complement strand
GTCGCGGGGGATCGCGGCGGCGGGCGACTTGAGAAGGTTGGACTTATCACCGATCCAGACCTCATCGATGCGGTCTCCGGCGAGCCGTTTGTGCAGGCCGCGCGCTATGGTTTCCACCTCGGGCAGCTCGGGCATTAGGAAAGTGTAACCCAAAGGCGGCAGAGTGAATGCGGAAAGGAATTCATATGCGATTTCGTGTGGCGATACTGACGCTGCTGATGGCGATGGCAGTTCCCTGCCCCGCGCAGACGGTGCGGCACCGGGTAGTGCTGGACGTCAACACCGTGCTCTATGACGGGTGGGCGCAGGCGATTGTGAGCGCGCAGAATCTGCTGGCGACGTTTGGACCGGGGCAGGTGGAAGTGGAAGTGGTGGTGCGCGGACCAGGGCTGGCGATGCTGATGAAGAGCGACACGGAGTTCGCCGAGAAGTTGGGGGCGCTGGCAAGGCAGGGAGTGAGGTTTGCGGCCTGCGGGCAGACGCTGGGGGCGAGCCACTCGCGGGCGGAGGAGTTGCTGCCGTTTGCGACGGTGGTGGATTCCGGCGTGGCCGAACTGGTGCGGCGGCAGGAGGCAGGCTGGAGCTACGTGAAAAGCGGAAACTGAGGACCGGCTTTGCTCTGCGCGCCGAATACGGTTAAAATTTGTTGTACACAGCCTGGTCAGGATTCCTTCCGGCTACTCCGCCTGAGACTTTCAAAACGTATAGCCTGTGTGCGACTTTTCCGCAGCCTGTCTGCGTGTGTTTGGAGACAAGAGTGAGCAAAGCAAAGACCGCGGTGGTTCTCGGCGCGCAGTGGGGCGATGAGGGCAAGGGCAAGATTGTCGATGTGCTTTCGGACAATTTCGAAGTTGTGGCACGCTATGCCGGCGGGCACAACGCGGGACATACGGTCACCATCTCCGGCAAGAAGTTTGTGCTGCAACTGATTCCGTGCGGCATCCTGCGGCAGGAGTCGCAGGCCGTCATCGGCAACGGGGTGGTGCTGGATCCGTTTGCGCTGATGAAGGAAGTCAACACGCTGCGCGGCGCGGGGCTTGAGGTGGCAGGGCCAGGAGTAAAGGGCGCATCAGCAAACCTGTTTCTGAGCAATCGCGCGCACGTCATTCTGCCCTATCACCGGATGATTGAGCTGGGGGCGGAGAACGCTCCGGGGCGGGTGAAAATTGGGACGACCTCGCGCGGCATCGGTCCGACGTATGAGGACAAGATGGCGCGGCGCGGATTGCGGGTGGCAGACCTGCTGGACAAGGCGCTGCTGCGGAAACATATCCAGAACGCATGCCAGGAGAAGAACACGATTGCGCACGCGCTGTTCAACGGCGAGGCGATTGATCCCGACGAGATGTATGAGCAGTATGCGAAGATATCCGACGACATTGCGCCGTTTGTGGCAGACACGGCGCTGCTGCTGAACAAGGCCATCAAGGCGGGCAAGAGCGTGATGTTCGAGGGAGCGCAGGGGACGATGCTGGACATCGACCACGGCACCTATCCGTTTGTCACCTCGTCGAGCGCAACCTCGGGCGGAGCCTCGATCGGCACGGGCGTGCCGCCGACCTCGATCTCCACTGTGATCGGCGTGACCAAGGCCTACTGCACCCGCGTCGGCGAAGGCCCATTCCCATCGGAGATTCCAGGCGAAATGGGCGAAGTGGTGCGCAAGAAGGGCAATGAATATGGCGCCGTGACCGGACGCCCGCGCCGCTGCGGATGGGTGGACCTGCCGCTGCTGCGCTACTCCAACATGATCAACGGCACCGAGTGGCTGGTGGTGACGAAGCTCGACGTCCTCGACGAGCTGGCGGAAATTCCCGTGGTAGTGGGTTACAAGATTGACGGCAAGGTGGTGGAGGAGATTCCGGCTCAGGATTCTGGCTACCGCAAGATTGAGCCGGTAACGACGACGTTGCCGGGCTGGCAGGAAGACACCTTTGGAACCACCGTGCATGACAAGCTGCCGAAGAAGGCACAGGACTACCTGCGCTTTATCCAGAAGGAGTCGGAGGCAAAGATCGGCATGGTTTCCACCGGCCCAGACCGCGACCACACGATCTTTGTAGATGAGTTCACAGCGGTACTGAAGTAGCCTGGCACACCCGCAGAGAATTTTGAGGAGGACACAGATGGTTGTACTGATTGTTCACATGACGGTGAAGCCTGGGACCGAAGAAGAATGCATCCGGCTGTGCCGCGCAATGGTGGAAGAGACGCGCAAGGAGCCGGGATGCGTGCAGTACATTGCGCACCAATCGACGGAGAATCCGCTGAGTTTTTGTTTCTACGAGCAATACGTGGATGAGGCCGCGCTGCGCTCGCACTCGGGCTCGGAGCATTTTGCGAAGTACATCAAGGGCGGCGTGGACGCGATTGTTGCTTCGCGCACACGAGAACTTTTTACCGCTCTTAGCTAACCCTTACTCCTCTGCTTAAGCTCGCAAAAACCCAGCTTCGGCTGGGTTTTTCATGCATGGCGCATGCTAGACTCTTCGTCGAAAAGGGGGTTTTGCAGGATGGACAACAACAAGCGCCAGACCATTACGCCGACACTGACGGTGAAGAACGCAGAAGCCGCAATCGTTTTTTACCAGAAAGTTT
>CAILAZ010000031.1 GCA_903832295.1 uncultured Acidobacteriota bacterium | reverse complement strand
GTCTCGCCCATGTAGCGCGGATCGCGGCCAACCACCAGCGTCGGATTGTCTTTACCAGTGCTGACCACGTAACGCGCGATGCCCGTCACTGCGCGCCGGACGTTTGCCACGGTAAATTCATCGGCAACAATTGCCCGCCATCCAGAAGTGCCAAACTTGATCTGTGCCGCCATCGTTCCTCTCCCTGAAATCATTGAAAGACCACCCACTAGTGCTGGCTACGTGAATCCCACTCCATAAGAGACCAGCAAAGATTTTAGCAGCAATGTTCCACTCACCTCCTACTCAGATTACGCTTGCCGCCGTCGCAGGAGTCGGGTAGCTTATTTGCTGCTCACAACAGGAATCCACAGATGACGGACAAGCGCCTCGTAATCACCACCGCTCCTTCTCGTGAAGAAGCCAACGCTATCGCCTCCGAACTTGTCGGTCGCCGCCTTGCCGCGTGCGTAAACATCATGGGTCCCATCGCTTCCGTGTATCAGTGGCAGGGTGAGGTGGAGCATTCGGAAGAGTATCTGCTGCTTATCAAGTCCACCGAGGCACAGTCCCTGGCCATACAGGCCGCAATCCGTGAATTGCACTCCTACCAGGTCCCGGAACTGCTCTCATTCTCCGTGGATTCCGGCCTCGAGTCTTATCTCGACTGGATTGCCTCCTCCGTCCGCTAATCAGATCACACGGCCGTCGCTCGCACCGTAAGCCGCACATAGTCAAGGGAGTATGCTTTCTCTTCCTCCCACGTCCTCATCGAAATTTCCGTTAGAAAATCCTGCTGCAATGCAACCGGGAGTTCAGCCACCGTGGAGTGCAGCACGACGGTCTTGAGGAATGCCTCGTACCGCTCTCTGCGCTCAAAACGCGGAGTCACCGTGTGTAACCGCGCTTCTTTCACGTTGAATCCCGCGGTTTCCATGCGTGTCCGTGTTTCTTCCGGGCCTTCAAAGTGCGGCGTGTCTGCCACAACTCCGTTCAGGAACGTGCGGAAACGAGCGTGAGAGGCCGCTTCCTTGGCTCGCCTGTAAGTTCTCGTCAGGTTACCTGCTCCTCCAAATTGGGCAACCAGCCAGCCTGCCTGCTTTAACGCGCGGTACAGAGCGCGGAACATCTCCTCGTGGTCAGGGACCCAATGAAAAACTGCGTTGCTGAAGATCCCATCAACCTTTTGGGGCAGTTCGAAATTCTGCAGGCTGGCACCCACAAACTCAACCTGTTTGCCGAACTTCGCAAGCCGCAAGCGCGCTTGTTCCAGCATCTTCGGAGACGAATCCAAGGCCACCACCACACCCGACGGGAGCCGATGCAGCAGTTCCTCGGTTAGCCGACCACTGCCGCAGCCAGCATCCAAGATCCGCTCTCCACCTTGAAAATCCAGCGTTCCCAGCACTGCCATTCCCCACTCGAACATCGGGTCGGAGAGATCGTCGTAGGCAACCGCGTTCCAATCTGTTTGGTTCAATTCGCCCCCGCGAAAAGAGCAGCCGGGCAGCATCGCCCGGCCCCAGTGCGATTCGCAATACTTAAACTGATTTCAGCGCCTGCTCCAGGTCCGCCAGGATATCATCCACGTCTTCGATTCCTACCGAGATACGCACCATTCCATCCGTAAGCCCGATCTTGGCCCGTCCCTCCGCACCCACGGCAGCGTGGGTCATGCTGGCCGGATGCGAAATCAAGGTCTCCACCCCACCGAGCGACTCACCCAGGACGCACACCTTTACCTGCTTCAGCATCTTGCCGGCATTCTCAAGCGAACCCGTCTCAAAGGTAATCATGGAGCCAAAACCTTTCATCTGCCGCTTTGCCAGTTCGTGCTGCGGATGTTCTGCCAGCCCAGGATAGATGACCTTTTCGACCTTCGGATGTTTCTGCAAATATGCGGCTACTAACCGACCATTTACATCGTGCTGCCTCATGCGAACCGCCAGCGTCTTCACTCCGCGCAAAATCAGCCAGCTCTCAAACGGAGAAAGAATCGCGCCCGATGCCTTCTGGATGAAGGCAAGATCGGCGGCCTGCTGCTCGGTCGAACAGACGATCACGCCGCCCAGACCATCGCTGTGTCCGTTCAGAAACTTCGTCGTCGAATGCATTACCATGTCAGCGCCAAGTTCCAGTGGCCGCTGAAAATATGGAGACATGAACGTATTGTCCACAATCACCTGCGCACCCTTGGCATGGGCAACGCTGCTCACCGCCGCAATATCCGTAAGTTGCATCAGCGGGTTTGTTGGAGTCTCCAGGAACACGAAGCGCGTGTTGCCCTGGATGGCAGCCGCCACATTCGCCGGATCCTTTGTATCGACATATGCGAATGTAACTCCGAATTTCGCCATCACCTGGTTGAAGAACCGCAAACTGCCGCCGTAAAGATTGTCCCCTGCGACCACGTGGTCGCCTGCCTTCATCATCTGGCAGAGCGCGGTTACGGCCGCCATTCCGCTGGCAAATACCCGCGCGGCCATGCCGCCCTCCAGGGAAGCAAGATTCGTCTCCAGGCGGTCTCGCGTAGGATTCGAAACTCGCGCATACTCATATCCCAGCCGCGGCTTTCCAAGTTCATCCTGCTGATAGGTGGAGGTTGCATAGATCGGCACGCCCACTGCCCCCGTCAGCGCCTCCGGCTCCTGCCCGTCGTGG
>CAILAZ010000030.1 GCA_903832295.1 uncultured Acidobacteriota bacterium | reverse complement strand
GTCTCTGAGCCCAAGGTGCCAACTATCATTCCGGCAGCTCCCCTGCCGCTTTAGGAAGCCTCACGACAGTGTTTGCGGTAGCCTCCAGGCCTTCAACTTCAACAGCCCCACACAACGAACAGAACGTTGTGTGGGCCACCCGCCCGCAACGGCAGGCACAGTATTTACAACAGTTATCGTTACCGACGAGCCATCGTAGTTCCAGGAATGCCCATGAAGAAGATTGCTCACATGGCTCCAGAAGCCGCCTCCACCTGAGTTCTGCTGTTGCGCCTGCTCCTCTTGCGCCAGGGGTTGTGACTAATGGTGTACCCCGCGCAGAAAACCCAGCATAAACCATTCCGGAAACATTGCCGCGCAATTGAGGGAAACATGAGCTATCCAAGATATGAGAATGGAGCGTCGAGACAACACAAAAACAATGCAAAGCAGCATCTGCCCGCTGAAGCCCGCCCAAAACGATTCATGGGCAGACGCAAACAAGACAGATCCAAATACAACTGCCATAACCAAGTTGTTCCTTTTCAGCAGTGCATTGAGCACAATTCCCCTGAAGAAGAACTCTTCAAAGATTGGTGCGAGCACAACAATCAGGATGATCGTTATTGGAGAACGATTTATTTCCTCTAAGTAACCAATGTGTTTTTGCAACCAAGCGATCGCATTTGCAGTGGTAATTCCGGCTAAGATCGCAAACAAACCATTTCCGAACGAAATGTGTAGTCTAAAATCGCGAGGAGTTTCCGGGAATATCCAACAGATCAAGACGCCGATCATGAATAATGAAAGATTCCACGCGATGCTGCGCTTTGCGACGTCTTCAAGAATGTCAATCGAAATTGGCACGAGACATGCTTTATAAATAAGGTATGACGTCATGTATGCAGCAAGAAAAGCGCCCGCCCCTCCCCACGACCCTAGAAGAGCGGCAGAACGAGGCTCATTTCCCTCGTTCTGCGCTAATGCCAATTTTTTGTATCGTCTGCTTACCATCTCAGAAGAACCTCATTGAATCCCGATACTTGTCTGGATCTGGGTCATTGTGTTGTTGTGCGCAGTCTGTGCATCGCTGGGAGTATGAGCGATGAGGAAATTCAGTGCGGGACCGACGATAGGTATTTTGCCGATTCCCCAACCGAGAGCCGCTTGCCCGGCTTCAAAGATGTAGTCGCTCCACACGCCGCCGCTGAACTCGGCGATGGGCTGGCCTCCGAAATACGAGTATAGCGTGGCGGCGCTGCCGAGGGCCTTCCTGACGCGGCGTGGGCGCTGGCACCCGAGAGCAAAAACAGGAGCAAGAGCAAGAACAAGAGCAACTACCCCGCCCTAGCAAAGGAGGCTAGGACGGGGCACCCTGATGTACATCGATGAGGGTCAGAGTTAGCCGAGCCAACTTTCCACTACACCACGACAACAGCAAGAGCAGAGGCCGGCGAGATGCAAGCGTGTTGCTTCCCACCTGACGGCGAAAGCGTGGCGTGAAGGTGGGGCTCCCGGCCGCGACTATGGTTGGTGGCGAAGGGAGATGTGGGAGCGGGCCTTGGGCGGAGAGGCGGAGGCAAAGCTGCCATCGGCGAGAAGGCATTTCTCTTTTGTAAGCTGCGGCAGGTTGCATTAGGCTGGTGGGATGACGCGACGACGATGGATTGCGGATGAGTTTACGGAGACGGCTGCGCGGCTGGTGGGACAGAACGCGGCGCACCTGGCGCGGGTTCTACGGGCAAGGGTGGGGGACGAGTATGACATTGCGTGCGGCGATGCAGTGCGGGTGGGAGTGGTTGCGCGGGTGAGCGAAGAAGAAGTGGAGTTTGCACTGGGCGACGCAGTGAGCGGAACCGCGGAGCGCGAGATTGTGCTGGTGGCGGCGATTTATAAGTTCGACAGGCTGGAGTGGGCGATTGAAAAATGCACGGAGCTGGGAGTGACGAGGATCATTCCGGTGATTGCGCGGCGGACCGATGCGCACCTGGCGGCGGCGGCAGGAAAGAGAGTGGAACGGTGGCGGAGGATTGCGCATGAGGCGGCACAGCAGTCGAGGAGGGTGCGGGTTCCGACGATTGACGAGGCAGTGAAGCTGAAAGCGGCGCTGGGGGTGGAGGGGGGAACGAGGCTGCTGCTGAATGAAAATGAGCGCGCAAAAAAAATTTCAGAGGCGCTGGCGGAAGCGGCGGCTCCGGTGATTTTTGCGGTGGGTCCGGAGGGCGGATGGGCCGAGGAAGAGCTGGCGCAATTTGAAGCCGCGGGGTGGCAGAGCGTGACGCTGGGGACGACGATTCTGCGGGCGGAGACAGCGGCAATGGCGGCGCTGGCGGTGGCGGCGGCGATGATGGGATGAGAAGGCGATGCGCGTTTGAGCCGCATAAACACTGAGGGGAACGCTTTCGCGCTCCCCTGTTGTGCAGCCTTTTACGTCGGAATGGAACTACTTCTTCTTTGCGACTTTCTTTGCAGCCTTCTTTACGGCCTTCTTCGCAGCTTTCTTGGTTGCCATGACTATTCTCCCTTTGAACAATCTTGGATTTAATTACAACGCAAACGTTGCAATTGCATAGTTGTATATGTTGATTGGAAATTGATGTCAAGAAAAAAATGAAAACGCCGGCACAGGAGAGATGCCGGCGTGGTGACAAAAAGCGCGGAGATGCGTTACCGAAGAGCGCGAAGGATTAATCCGGAGACGACATCCTGCGCGGTGTGGGCCATCATGGCGGGACGGAGACTGCGGCGCGTGAGGGAAACGAAGCCGAGGACGAATCCGAGAATGGCGATGAGAACCATGCGCTGCGCGCCCTCGTATGCGTGACCGAGTCCGAAGAACATGCTGACGGCGAGGAGCGCGATCCAACGATTGCGGAGCAGGCGAGTGAACTGACGCTGGAAGTATCCGCGGAAGATGAGTTCCTCGCAGAATCCGGCGGTGGCACTGAGGGCGATCCAAAGGGAGACTTCAAGCGCACTGTGCGGGGCGAGGAAGCCAAGCTGCTTTTGTGCGTCCTTGAGACTGCCCGCGTGATCCATGCCGATGAACTGAGCGGCGATGGCGAGAAGGATGAGCGCTCCGAACCATGCGCCCACACCGATGGCGACATCGAGGAGGAAATCTTCGATGGTCTCCCAACGGCCGCCGATGAGTTCGCGGATTTTGAGGCCGGAGCGACGGATGCTCCAGAAAACGAAGAGGGTGAGCAGCCACTCGTAGATCATGGTGACGAGGTAGATGTTGATGTGGCTGCGGCCGGAGCTGGAACCGTGTCCGGTTTTGACATTGATGAGGCTGAGAGCGATGAGGACGAAGAGGAGCAGCGCGGTATGCCAGTAAGGAATGGACCGGGGAAGCGGTGAGGCAAGAGGCTCCAAGGCCGCGCCCGGCGCGAGGCCGGGCGCAGAGGAGGTGGATTCGGTGGGCAGACTGCCGGGCGTGGTCTCCATGCGGGCTCCTTGGGTGCTGGCCTTTCAGTCGATGCTGAGAACGCTGCCGCTGCCGCCGGCCTGAACTTCTTCCACGCGGGCAAGCACCTTGCGGGCGAAGGCGAAGAGGCTCTTGGCGTTGTTGGCCTGCTCTCCGGCGAGGACGACGGGGTTGCCGGAGTCGCCGCCTTCACGGATGGTGGGATCGAGTTCGATGCGTCCGAGGAAGGGGATGTTGAATTGCTTGGAGATGCGCTCGCCGCCTCCGGTGGAGAAGACATCGATCTCGTGATTGCAATGGGGGCAGACGAAGTAGCTCATGTTTTCGGCAACGCCGAGGATTTCGACACGAACCTGGTTGAACATCTCAATGGCCTTGCGGGCGTCCTGAAGAGAGACGTCCGAGGGCGTGGTGACGACGATGGCTCCGGTGAGAGGGACGGTCTGAGTGAGGGAGATGACGACGTCTCCGGTGCCGGGAGGAAGGTCAATGATGAGGAAGTCGAGGGTTCCCCAGGCGACCTGTCCGAGGAACTGCTTGATGACTCCGTGGAGCATGGGGCCGCGCCAGACGAGCGGCTTGTCACCGGGATTGAGGTATCCAACGGAGATGACGCGGACGCCATGACGCTCGGCGGGAATGATGAGATTTTCAGGGGTGAGCTGCGGCTCTCCGGTTGCGCCCATCATGAGAGGGACGTTGGGACCATAGATGTCGGCATCGAGGAGTCCGACCTTGTATCCGAGGCGGGCGAGGGCGAGGGCGAGATTGACGGAGAGCGTGGTTTTGCCGACTCCGCCCTTGCCGGAGCCGACGGCGATGATGGACTTGATGCCGGGGATGGTCTGCGGGCCTTCGGGTTGGGGACCGCTGGAATGTGCATGCATGTGCAAGGGGATCGTCCTTACGTACCGTGATGTTTGCAACTTTCGATTATACCGGGAAGGGGAGAAGGGCAGGGTGCAATAGAATGTAGCTTCCGGAACAGACAGGGGAAACAGAATGGCTAGAAAAGTAGTTGCGATCGTGGGCAGCTACCGCAAGGGCGGCACCGTGGATACGACGGTGGATGCAGTGCTGGAAGGCGCGCGCGAGAATGGCGCGGAGACAGTGAAGATCTGCCTGATTGATCGGCGGATTGAATATTGCAGGAACTGCCGGGAGTGTACGCAGGCGGCGGGCAAACGCCGCGGGCAGTGCGGGATCGCCGACGACATGCAGGCGATTCTGCGCGAGGTGGATTCGGCAGACGCGGTGGTGCTGGGCTCGCCGGTAAACTTCTTCAACGTGACGGCGGTATTCCGCACATTCCTGGAGCGGCTGGTGGGATGCGTCTATTGGCCGTGGGGACAGGCGGCTCCGAAGCCGCGGACGAAAGCACATGCGAGGAAGGCGGTGCTGGTGGCTTCGATGGCTGCGCCGAGGATGCTGATGCCGCTGGCAACCGGGGCTCCGAGGGCACTGAAGATGGCGGCGGAGTGCCTGGGAGCAAAGACCGTGGCAAAGCTGTGGATTGGGTTGGCGGCACAGGACGCGGAGGCGAAGGTGCCTGAGCGAGTGCTGAGGAAGGCGAGGAAGGTGGGGGCGGAGCTGTAAGAGGCAAGGATGCAGGAAGCCGACTCGGTTGGGAATCTGGCAGAGTGGATGAGGCGTTGCTCCGAGAGGAAAGAACATTGGAATTTGTGATTGTGCGAAGAAGGCGCGTCACGCTGCTGGAGACGGTTGAAATGCCTGGAAGCTGGGCGGGATACTTGAGCGGCGCAGGGGTCCTTCGCTTCGCTCAGGATGACACTTTGAAGACTGCAGGCTTGCTCGTCTCTGGATGAAGCTCAGGAGTATGAGCGAAGGCAGCAGTGAAAATGGAAAGCGCCCGTGGTGAGCGGGCGCTTTTGGTTTGGTGCGAGATGCGGAGTTAGAGGCTGCTCATGTTGGAGAGGAAGTCGCTGTTGGCTCGCGTCTTGCTCAGCTTGTCGATGAGGAGTTCCATGGCTTCGACAGGAGAGAGCGGGTTGAGGACGCGGCGGAGGACCCAGATGCGCTGGAGGTCTTCCTTGGCCTGGAGCAGTTCTTCCTTACGGGTGCCGGAGCGCTGGATGTCAATGGCCGGGAATACTCGCTTGTCACTGAGCTTGCGGTCGAGGATGACTTCCATGTTGCCGGTGCCCTTGAACTCTTCGAAGATCACGTCATCCATGCGGCTGCCGGTTTCAATGAGGGCAGTGGCGATGATGGTGAGCGAGCCGCCTTCTTCAATGTTGCGGGCGGCGCCGAAGAAGCGCTTGGGGCGCTGGAGAGCGTTGGAGTCCACGCCGCCGGAGAGCACCTTGCCGGAGGGCGGGACGATGGTGTTGTAAGCGCGGGCGAGACGGGTGATGGAGTCAAGAAGAATGACGACATCGCGCTTGTGCTCGACAAGGCGCTTGGCTTTCTCGATAACCATCTCGGCAACCTGCACGTGACGGGCAGCGGGCTCGTCAAAGGTGGAGCTGATGACTTCGCCTTTTACGGAGCGCTGCATGTCGGTGACTTCTTCCGGGCGCTCATCGATGAGGAGGACGATGAGGACGACTTCCGGATGATTGGCGGTGATGGAGTTGGCGATGTTCTGGAGGAGCATCGTTTTACCGGTGCGGGGCGGAGCGACGATGAGACCACGCTGGCCTTTGCCGATGGGAATCAGCATGTCCATGACGCGGGCGCTCATATTGTCACGCACGGTTTCAAGCTTGAGGCGCTCCTGGGGATACAGGGGCGTGAGGTTGTCAAAGAGGATCTTGTTGCGGGCCTCATCGGGCGACTCAAAGTTGACGGCTTCGATCTTGACCAGGGCGAAATACTTTTCGCCTTCGTGGGGAGGACGAACCTGTCCGCTGACGGTGTCACCGGTTTTGAGGTCGAACTTGCGGATCTGCGAGGGGGAGACGTAGATGTCGTCGGGGCCGGGCAGGTAGTTGTAGTCAGGGGAACGGAGGAAGCCGTAGCCGTCGGGAAGAATCTCGAGGACGCCCTCGGCAAAGATGTGGCCTTCCTTCTCGCTCTGCGCCTGCAGAATTTTGAAGATAAGGTCCTGCTTGCGCAGGCCGCTCGCACCGGGGAGGTCGAGCTCGCGAGCGATCTTGGTCAGCTCGGTGATGTTCTTTTCTTTCAGTTCAGCGATCGTCATGTCCACCTACGGAATGTTTGTCGAGAGGAAGGAATCAGGTGCGCCGCGAAGCGCAGGGAAAGTGGTTGCGAGAATGCCGGGCCCGGAACGAGCAACCATAATTGGATGGGAAACCGGCCTGGAGCCCTGGGTGACCGGTGGGTGTTTCACGGCTGATGTTTCGACTTCCAGTTAATACTGCGTTGAGTTTGTGGTGATCTCCTGCGGTTGCCGCAAAGGCGGCAGACCGCAAGGAGGATTGCTTAAGAACTTTTAAGCCGCGCGACGCTGAGCGTCTTTTGCATTCACCGGATCGGCCATCACGTTGGCGCGTTCGTTGTCGGAGATGCGGTTCAGGACGTCATTTGTTGTGTCCTGGATGCGGGTGTTCGGTTTGTGAAACTTGCGAGTTGCCTTGGAAGCAATCTGGCAGAGCATATAACGATTCTGCAATGTGTGTAAAGCTTCGAAGACTTTATCTGAACGCATGACTTCTCCTTTTGCATCGAGGGTGCCGGTACACAAGACCGGCCAAGCTCGCCGTAGCTGGCTGAGATTTCTTATATACAGATCGGCAGATTCTGCCTGAGCGCCGAAATGGGGCTCGAAAAAGTTCAGTACGGCTCCGGGGTGCTGCTGGTTCAAGTTAATAGATGCAAAGCAAATGCGGTTCGTCGCTCAACCCTGCTGTGAATCGGTGGTTGAATTGACTTTCCTGTTGCGTAAATTCGAGGACGCAACGAGGTTTAACCTCCTGAGAATGCCCTGTTGTGCTTGGAGGACGTTCCAGTAGCCCAAATGATTCGGGCCTGAGATGAACAACTGACCGCTTAGGCATCTTGCGGTGCCGCCGACAGGTTGTACATTAAAACTTTGCGGGGCGAAGGTCAACAATCTTTTTTGTCAACTTTTGTTGAGCTAAGCCACTGATTCGTATGACTTCCGTACCCAAACCTAAGTGGGGAGGAAGCTATTTGAGCAACCTGGGAATACGGCAGGGTTGCACAAGTCCCGGGGCAATGCCGGGACCGATACACTATCGGCAGATTCGCTTGCTGGCTTCCGGGGAATGCGTGGGAAAAACGGAAGGGCGTGGAAGGCGGGTGAAAACGTCCGCCGAAACCGGAGTGTACCGACAACCGATGATAGCAGAAGAGCGGGGGCGGAGGGAAGAGAGTGAGTTGGTTGGCCGCCCATCGTTGACTTCCAGAGTTCCTGCTATTTACACTCTGGCCACCCCTGATCCGAGTGAGTGCTAAAGCGCTCGATCAATGTCCCTGCAGTTCTGTTCTGAACGCATATTCAATCAAGTCACTATTGGAGAGAGCATTGTCCTGGCCCCGCATTCGAACCCTTCTGCCTGCTCTATCATTTCGCCACGGAATCACGTTCATTGTTTGCCTGACACTGATGCCGTGGTTTGCCGCGGCGCAGGAGGCAATCACCGTTCCGCACCTGATTAGAATGAGCGGCACCATCTCCGGCGCGCCTGCCGGCAATGCCTCCGTCCTGTTCGCGCTGTACAAGGATCAGATTGGTGGTGCTCCGCTGTGGCAGGAGGTTCAAAGCGTTGCTCTCGACTCTGCCGGCCGCTATTCAACCATGCTTGGAGCCAAGGGCCAGACAGGCCTCCCCGTAGAACTCTTCGCCAGCAATGAAGCGCGCTGGCTGGGCATTCACATCCAGGGAGAGCCCGAACAACCCCGCGTCCTCCTGGTCAGCGTTCCTTACGCGCTGAAGGCTGCGGACGCTGAAACCCTGGGCGGCCTTCCGGCCTCTGCCTTCCTCCACGCCGACGCAGCCGCACAGACGGCGTCGTATATCAACACGGCTGCGCTGGCTTCCGCTGCGAGCCAGATCGGGGTTGCGCCCGCGATTGTGGCTACCGGTGCGAGCATTGGCTCTTTGCCGGTGTTTACGGATGCGACTGGAGATATGGGCAACTCATTGCTGTTCCAGTCGGGCGGAAATATCGGCATTGGCACGACAAGCCCCGCGTTCCCGATGCACTTCGTCTCGCAAGGTCCCAGTAATGCGGTGGTAGCCGTGGATGGCTATGGAGCGACCACGGGCGTTGCCTTTGTGGGCCGACATGCGCGGGGAACCTTGGCGGTTCCAACGGCGCTGTTAGCGAATGACAACATCTTCACCATCCAGGGCCGCGGCTATTATTCCAGTGCGGACGGTTCGAACCAGGGGTTCACACCATCGAGCCGCGTCTTCATCAAGATGTTTGCGGCAGAGAACTGGACGGACACTGCCCAGGGCGCATACATCAGCTTTGCCACCACGCCGATTGGCACGTCGCCGGGGACATCGTCGGCGACAGAAAAAGTACGCATCACGGACAAGGGATACGTCGGGATTGGAACGACTACCCCCGCCTACCCGCTGACGGTAGCAGGGGCGATCAGCAGCACGTCAGGGGGATTCATTTTTCCGGACGGGACAACACTGGCGACGGCCAACGTGATTGGCGTGCACTCGGTATCAGGAAGTTCCTCGATTACGGTGGGAGGAACGTCCACTGTGCCGACCATTGCAGTGGCGACGGGCGGAATTGTGGATGCCAATGTCCACGATGTGAGCGTCGCAAAGGTGGCCGGCGCGGCAGGCACGCTGGCCAGCAACATATTCACACTTCCGCAGACCATCAATACCGGGGCGACGGGAAACAGCGCACTTGCGTTGGAGGCGGATGGGAGTTCGCTGGGTGACCTGCTTGGCGCAACTACGACCAGTACAGCCGCGGGCAACGTCATTCACGCCAAGATCAACAGCACGTCATCATACGGGAATGCGGTGCTTGCAGAGACGACTGGCGGAGGGTATGCCCTTGTCGCAAGCGCGGTAGGGTATGGCACCGCGATCCATGCGACGGTGAGTGGGAACAACAATCCGTTCTACCCTTCGTCCACAGCGATTGTGGCGGAGAATGCCGCAATCCAGGGAAACGCTGTGGAAGGGATTCTCTCTGGCACCTCAGGCAATGGCTTTGCTGTGCTGGGAGTGGGTACGGCCGGAGGTCCGGGTATTGGGGGCATGGTGGAAGCCACGAGCGGGACGACCAACGCGATCTATGCCTCGGTGAAGAGCGCGGCTGGAACCGGGATCATCGTAAATGCGATCGGAATGCCCTGCAATCCGTTCTGCAGCGTGGGTGGCGGCACGGGAGAGACCATCACGGTTGGCACTGGAGGAACGCTGCTGACTGGACAGGTGGAAAACAGCAGCTACGTTACATCGCCGGTCTTCCGTGTGAACGCTGCGGGTAAAGGATATTTCGATGGTGGAACGCAGACGGGCGGCGCCGATTTTGCGGAGTCCGTGGATGTGGAGGGAGTGAGCAGTTCCTACAGCCCTGGCGACTTGATGACGGTTGATCCGGATCACGACCGGCAGTTCCGGTTAGTCACAGAGCCGTACTCGACACTGGTTGCGGGGATTTACGCCACAAAACCCGGAGTGCTGGCGACGCCACACACAATGGATGACGCACACCTGGCGAGTGAGGTTCCGCTTGCGATTGTGGGCATTGTGCCGTGCAAGGTGACGGCCGAGAATGGCGCGATCCGGCGCGGCGACCTGCTCGTCTCCTCATCGAGAAGCGGTTACGCGATGAAAGGGACGGACCGCAACCGGATGTTCGGAGCGGTGGTGGGCAAGGCACTCGGCTCACTGGAGAGCGGCAGCGGCGTGGTTGAGGTGCTGGTCACCCTGCAGTAGCGGGGCAGAGGTTCGAGGTTCGCGCCCACCCTCCAAAGATGGGCGCGAACTTCAGATTGCGATGTGAGGAGTGGCGCTGAGTCGGGATGAACTGTCTTCCCTGATCGCGCCGGGCAGACTCGCTGTACAGCGAGCGTCCACGGGGTCTGTCCCTTCCCCTTGAACACTATCGAACGAACACAATCGAACGCCATGTGGCTCAGCGTTTGCGAGAGGCGATGCTTCAATCTCCCCTAACAGCGCAGGTCAGTCGCGGGCGTGGGAGGGGTCGGGAGTGGAGGAGGAGTTGAGGTCGAGGTGAAGGGTGGTGGAGGCGGGGGGATAGCAGTTGCCGTCGGGGGCGTAGGTGGCGGCGCAGGCAGCGGCGAACTGGCGGCGGAGAGGGGATTGGGCGAACTGCCAGACTTCGGCGAAGGGGGCGCCGCTGGCGGCGGGAGGCGGAGGCGCGGGATGGAGGGTGCAGCCGGGCGAGGGAGGACAGGCGTCATTGGCGACCCAGAAGACGAGGGAGGCTCCCTGGGGGGATTCGTGAAGGTCGCGGGCGGTGGTGATGGATGCGCCGGAGGCTTCGGGGATGGGAATGCCGGAGCAGTAGATTCCAGGACGGTATCCGGCGCGGCGGACGGCTTCAGCCCAGGCGAAGATGTATTGCTTCTGTTGGGGGAGCATGCGGCCGCCTTCTTCCTGGTCGAGGAAGAGGATGGTGCCGGGGGGAAAGCCTTCGGCGCGGGCGGAGTGGGTGGCTGAGGCGGCGTCGGCGAGGGCGACAGCGGTGGTGTCGGGATCGACGGAGGCGGCGGTGAGTTCGGCAAAGGTGCGTCCGTTGAAGAGGACGAGGAAGCCGAATCCTGCACGCTGGAGGAGAAGGCGCTTGCCTTGCCAGGAGTTGGAAGATGCACCGGGAGGGTTGTTGAGCCAGTATCCGGTGAAGGCGAAGGTTGCGCGCAGGGCGGGGAGCGCGGCGTCGCCGGGATATTCGTTGCGGTCGAATCCGAGATAAGTGGCGGGACGGGGCGCATGCTGCCAGGCATGGGCCGGGGTG
>CAILAZ010000029.1 GCA_903832295.1 uncultured Acidobacteriota bacterium | reverse complement strand
GCGGGGACGGAGCTTTTCGGCGAGGGCAAGCTCGGTACGGGCGATGAGCCAGTGGGAAATATCATTGCGCTCGCCGTGAAAGATGAGGGACTCGGCGGGGATGTGGCGAAGCTGCGACTCCATGCTATCGAGATCGGCGGCGCGCCCGACTTCAGCGCCGTTGGAGAGGCGGAAAACGAAGTCTCCAAAGGCAAACTCATGAGTGAGGAGCTGGCGCATGTCGGCGAGAAGCGTGTCTGACCCTTTGCGGAGGAACGCGAAACCCTCGTTGTTTGCGCGGACCTGGAACTGGGAGTCACTGGACTGGAGGACGACGGGAATGTCTGGGATGGTGCGGTGGACGAGGTGGGCGAGGTCGAATCCGGCATCGGGATCGAGATGCTGGTTGCGGGGAAATTCAACATCGGAGACTACGCCGAAAAGATAGTTGCGATATCGGTCCACGATGGCGATGGCGCTCTCATAGTCCTGGGCGAGGAGAATCTTGGGACGGGCGCGCATGCGGACGAGTTTGTGGGCGAGGTTGTAGCCCTCACTGAGGATGCGGCGCGACTGGGTGATGAGCGCGGTGTAGATCTCCGAGAGCAGCGCGGAGTAATAGCGCATGTCATCTTCAACGACGAGGACGACAGGGACGCCCATCTTGAGAGTGTCGTGTTCGACGTTGCGCTTGTCTTCGACGTATTTGACGATGGCGAGGAGGAGGCGGGGATTGCCCTGCCAGAGGAAAACCTGCTCGATGCCCGAGAGTGGACGGCGGGCGATGAGGGCGGAGGCTTCCTGAAGATCGAAGGCGAGGACGGCGATGGGAATGTCGAGCCCGGCGCGACGCACGGCGGCGGAGAGGTCGAGGCAATCCATGTCCGAGAGGTGGACGTTGGTAACGATGAGATTGTAGCGCGGCTGGGTGCGGGCAAGCTCGATGGCTTCAGCAGCGGTGGAGACGTGGGTGATCTCAGGAGTGTGCTGGAGGTGGAGTTCGAGCGACTGGCCGATGAGGAGTTCGTTGAGCCGTCCGTCTTCGCGGAGGATGAAAGAGTCATAAAGACTGGAGACGAGCAGGATATCCTGCACGCGAAACGGCATGAGATTCTCAAAACCTTCAAAGAGACGCTCAGGGTCGGCGAAGAGTCGGGAAGATTCGGCAGGGGGCATGATATGGGACGCGCACAGTCCAGCGATTGGATTCGCGAACCATAGTATATGGCGAGAGTGAGTGAAGCCAACGAGAAAGGTTGAGGAGAGAGGGGATCGCGCCGCTCAGGTGCGCACGAAGCGATCCCCTGGATTCAGGTCAGCCAATCCACTCCGGCCCAAGCGGGTGACAATGCCCGCAGTTATTGAGCGGGAAAGCGACCTTACGGTGACACGCGCCGCACTGGCGGCCGTCGAAGTTCATATACATGGAGAAACTGACGGCTTCCTTCTTAGCGGTGGGGAAAATCTCTGGATGACAGAGCTCACAGCCGTTCCAGACGGAGTGCTTCTGGTGGGAGAAGACGATGGGTTGAACGAACGGGAGCCCGGCCTTGATGGTGAAATCCCTGCGCTTCTCAATGTGGTTCTTGCGGAGGGAGACGCCTTCCAGAAAGTCCACGGGCTTGATTGCCTTCGAGCGTTCTGCGGCCTGCCAGTCCACGCCATAGTAAGCCTTGGGGAACCTGGCGACGAATGCCTTGTATTCGTAATGGCGAACACCGGTCTTGCCGAGCGAGTGGCAACGGTCGCACTGCTTGTCAGCAGAGGTGTCCCCGCACGCTGCAAAGATCGGCTTGCCATCATAGAGACGCTTGCCGTCGTGGCAAGAGCCGCAGTGAAAGCCTTCGCGATTGGACGCGGCCTGAATTCCGGTGGCCTTTGCCTGCATGGCGAAACCGATGTCCACGTGGCAGAGGCGGCAGGTGAACTTGGAGCGGTGGAGCCAATGGTCAAAGACCACGCCTCCGGGACTGTTGGACGAAAACTGATCGAGGACCACCTTGCCGTATTCAGAAGGCTCCGGGGGCGGCGGCGGCAGATAGATCTGAGAGGACGCTACACCGGCGAGAAACAGAACCGTGCAGGTCAGCGCGAGCAACAGCAGCGCACGCTCATTTTTTTTCGTTCTTCTTTGATTCGAGCACGTATTCATAAAGGCCTCGGCACATTCTTAGTCGTCCCATATAGACCTTTTTACGGGTTTCGTCGAGCTTCTCAATCTGTGGAAGGAGCGCGTCAGCCCTCTGGATGAGAGTTGCAAGTTCCTCCTGGGAGAGCGACATGGCGTCCTGAGTCCGCGAGCAAATCTCGTCGAACTCCTTTTGCCATGCTTCACGCTCCCTTGCAGCGGGAGAAGCGGGCTCGCCAAAGGCGCGCGTGCTGCTAAACCCGGCGAGTCCCGTAATAAGCACAACCGCGATGAACATCCGCTTCAACATGGGGAGCCTCGTTTCAGGGATGCACCGGCTTGGAGTGGCAGCGCTGGCAATCCATGAGGGGGAAGGCAACCGTGGTGTGACATGCGCCGCAGGATTTTCCTTCGGAGATATCCACCATCGAATAGCGCGATGTTCCCTTCTTTACTCCCATGAAGATGTCAGGGTGGCAAAGTTCGCAACCGTTCCAGACGGTATGTTTGCGGTGGGAGAAGATGATGTCGGGCATTCCCTCAACCTTGGGGTTGAGCGAGAAGTCCTTCTGCAGGGCAAGAGCACTCTTGGCAGAAGAGATGCCTTCCAGGTGCGCGATGGGCTTGATGAGCCCCATTTCCTCGGCCTTCTCCCAGTCGAGGCCGTTGCCAAAACGTTCCTTGGGAAGCGGTTCGCTGAACTTGAAGAAGTCGTAATCGCTTGCGACTTTCTGCCCGAGGGAGTGGCACCGAATGCAACGCTTCTGGTCACCTGCACTGGCGTTGCGCGAGCAGGCTGCGAAGATGGCCTTGCCTTCATTCTGCATCTTGCCGTTGTGGCAGGTTCCACAGTAGAAGCCGCGTGCGTTATCGGTAGCCTTGATGCCGGTGCCGCCGGTCTTCATGGCAAAACCGATGTCCACGTGACAGACACGGCAGGTGAATTTTGCACGATGAATCCAATGTTCGAAAACAACGGGGGAAAGATCGGTATCGGCAGAGTAATTATCGATGACGACGCGTCCGTATTCGTAAGGGAGGGGCCGCTTCTTCTTGATACCGGTTTGTGCCAGGGTTTGACAGCAGAAGATCAGGATTAGAGCTAGCGCGATGAATAGTTTTCTGTTCATCGAGAACCTCCTTCTCGAGTGAACTGCATTTCTCCGCTATGGCCTTGCCGACGCGCTCCGCTGCTTCTCCGCGGAAGGCGCCGTTGCCGGGAGTTGCTCCCGGCGACGTACGCAGGTAAAAGCAATCAAGCATTTACTACCGCATGGGACCTTCGTGCAGTGACCGTGCTCACGATTTGACGTGATGTTGAGAGCGGGCGGGACCGGCGAGCGCACAAACGAGATGCCCCAGATTACGCCGAAGTGCGCGGCGAAAACCTGGGGCATGGGTTCCTGGAAGAAGAGCGCGGCAGCCGAGAGCTTGTTTTCTACAGAGGCGCGGCGCTGGAGATCCGGGAGATCATCCTGGCTGCCGCAAGGCCTTGTTTTGCGCGGCGGCAGCCAGAAGTGAAGCTATACGAGTCCCTGATCCATCATGGCATTGGCGACCTTGAGGAAGCCCGCGATGTTGGCGCCGGAGACGAGATTGCCGGGATTGCCGTAGTTTGCGGCAGTCTCAAAGCAGTTGCGATGGACTTCCACCATGATGCTGTGGAGCTTCTTGTCCACTTCTTCGCGGGTCCAAGCCATACGCTGGCTGTTCTGCGCCATTTCCAGACCGGAGGTGGCGACGCCGCCGCAGTTTGCGGCCTTGGCGGGACCGTAGAGGAGACCGTGCTCGAGGAAGAGGCGGGTAGCAGGCAGAGTGCTGGGCATGTTTGCGCCCTCGGAGACCACCTTGCATCCGTTCTTGATGAGATTCTCGGCATCCTTGAGGTTGATTTCGTTCTGGGTGGCACTGGGGAAGGCACAATCGCCCTTCATAGCCCAGAGCGGGTTGTGATCCATCTGCATGTCTGTGGGAACGAAGATGGCGCTCTTGAACTGGCGAACGTAATCGCTCATGCGGCCACGATAGACGTTCTTGAGTTCCATGACCCAGGCGAGCTTTTCACGGTCGATGCCATCGGGATCATAAATGACGCCGTTGGAATCCGACATGGTGACGGGCTTGGCGCCGAGGTCGAGGAGCTTCTCGACGGTGTACTGAGCGACGTTGCCGGAACCGGAGACGAGGCAGACCTTGCCCTCGAGCGAGTCCTTGCGGGTCTTGAGCATTTCCTGCGCGTAATAGACGCAGCCGTAGCCGGTTGCTTCGGGACGAATGAGAGAGCCGCCCCAGTTGAGTCCCTTGCCGGTGAGAACGCCGACGAACTCATTGCGGAGGCGCTTGTACTGGCCAAAGAGGAAGCCGATTTCGCGGCCGCCCACGCCGATGTCGCCGGCGGGTACGTCGGTATCAGCACCGATGTGGCGCTGGAGTTCGGTCATGAAGCTCTGACAGAAGCGCATGACTTCGTTGTCGCTCTTTCCCTTGGGGTCGAAATCAGAGCCGCCCTTGCCGCCGCCCATGGGGAGAGTGGTGAGGGAGTTCTTGAAGACCTGTTCAAAGGCGAGGAATTTGAGGATTCCGAGGTTGACCGAGGGATGGAAGCGGAGACCGCCCTTGTAGGGGCCGATCGCGTTGTTCATCTGGATACGGAAACCACGGTTGATCTGCATGTTGCCATGATCGTCAAACCAGGGCACGCGGAACATGATTACGCGCTCCGGCTCCACCATGCGCTCAAGGATGCGGGCCGAACGGTATTCCGGATGTTTATCAAGGACGGGGCGCAGGGATTCGAGAACTTCCTGCACGGCCTGATGGAATTCCGGTTCGGCGGGGTTCTTCGCCTTCACCTGGGCAAGTACTTCTTCGATGTAGCCGGCCGGATTCTTGACTCCGGTGCTCGTGAGGTTCACTTCAGTTGGCATGTGTAACGCCTCCAGGTTGCTTTGCTATAAAAGGGCTCCCGGCGGGCCGTTATCTCGAAGGGGAGGAGGACGGAGCGGAGCAGCGGGAAATCTTCAGAGTGCGAAAGGCGACGCACTACGCTGCAGCATTCCAGTACCGCCAAACCACTGGGGTAAAGGTTGGCCCGGAGGCCTTTGTTCGAGGGTGTAAACCACTCGATCCGGAACAGCATTAAATCTCCTGCGCGGAAGGCGCGCCATGACGCATGTCACTTGCAGCGGTGACGTGCGTACATTGTTGCACCAAGGCTCTGAGTCGTGCCCTGAATCGGGAACGACGGAGCAGCGTGGGCACGCGCCAACCAGCCAGAGACCGTGTTAGGATGGGGAATTCGCTACTATCCGAGCATGGCAGACGCAACGTTCTATTTGCGGAACAGGCACGTACCCACTTCCGATTCCGCGCCGTTGCCGCGCCATCTTGAACATCACCTGCACCTAGCCGCGATGAAGGAATAAAGAGCATGTGTACGAATCTGCCGAAGAGCACTTCCCTGATCTTGCGTTTCGCCGGAATGGCCTTTCTGACTGCTGTGATGCTGGCAGGGCTGACAGTGGCTGCCATGGCGCACGCCGGATCGGTCTATGTACCGATCGATAGCTGGACGTATCCGGCAGCAGAGCGGCTGGCAGCGCTGACCGACACCCGGGCTGAAGTGCTCGGCCTGCGCCCGTGGACGAGAGCACAGTTTGCGCACTTCCTGGAGCGGGCGCGGGAGATGCCCCATGACGGCGAGGCAGAAAAGCTGCAAAGCACACTGGAGCGCGAATTCGCTCCGGAGCTGAACCTGGTGAAGGAAGAAACGGCGCTGGAGTCGGCGTACGTGCGGACTACGCAGATTGCGGGAAGTCCGGTGCGCGACAGCTACCACTTTGGACAAACGTTCGCAGACGATTATGGGAGGCCCTACGGAGAGGGCTTCAACGCGATCACCGGAGCGTCAGGCTACGCGCAGTACCGGGCAGGCTTGTTTTACGCGCGAGGTGAATATCAGCATGGAGCGTCTCTACATGCGCCCTCGGCGGCAACCGTAGCTGCACTGGCAACCAAAGATCAGGTTACGACCAGCCAGGTGCTGACACAGGGCGGCCCGGCGGTGGACCATTTGCGACTGTTAGATACATACGTCGGGGTTTCCTTCGGAAGATTTACGGGCACGATGGGGAAACAGAGCTTGTGGTGGGGACCGACGGTGGCAGGAGCATTCCTGGAGAGCAACAACGCTGAACCGATCTGGATGGCGCGGTTGACGAACGATGTTCCCTACAGCATTCCGCTACTGGGCAAGTTCCGGCTGGACATGTTCTATGGGAAGCTGCAGGGCCACAGGAACTTGGCCCAACCCTGGATCCACGGCGAAAAGCTGTCTTTCCAGCCGATCAAGGGCGTTGAGGTGAACTTCACGCGCACCGCCATCTTCCTGGGTGATGGGAGGCCACTGACGTTTACGCGGCTGTGGAGAACGTACTTCAACCTGAACGATACGGGCACGAAGTCGACCGTGAATACGAACTCGGTACAAAACGATCCGGGAGACCGGCGCTCAGGGCTGGACTTCTCCTGGAAGATTCCGAAGATTCCGGTGACTTTGTACAGCGACAGCTTCTCGGATGACGAGCCCTCTCCGCTGGCGGCGCCGACACGGTCCTCATTCCATCCAGGCGTCTATATCGCGAGCCTGCCCGGTTCGCTGGCAAAGCTCGACCTGCGGACGGAAGGCTCGTACACCGAATCGCAGAACCCGTCCATACCAGAGGGGTTCAACTACTGGAATGGGGTTTACAAGGACGGATACACGAACAAGGGGTTGATGATCGGCGACACGGTAGGCCGCGATGGCGTGGCATGGCAGGCGTGGAGCACATACTGGTTCTCAGCACGCAACCAGGTGCAGGTGAGCTACCGGAATCACTACATCAGTCCGAAGTTCCTGAAGGGCGGAGGAACGCAGAACACATTCAAGACCACCTCGACAATGGTGTTGAAACACAACTTCGAGGTGCAGCTTGGAGTTCAGACGGAGCGGGTATTCATTCCGATGCTGACTGGTACAGGCGGCCCAAAGTACAACGTGAGCGGGTGGGCGGGGGTGCGCTACACGCCCGAACACAAGATGCAATAAGCGGAGACCGAGGATCATCCGGGGGCCGGAAAATTTCCGGCCCTTTGTGCTGCCCGGATTCAGGTGGCCGGAACAGCAGGATCCCGAGTGGGGGCGAGCAAGGCCTGTCGAAAGTAATCGACACTGAGCCCCAGTCCGGTAGGCAGATCGATCCTGGGCTCCCAGCCCAGAATGGATTTTGCCTTGGTTATATCGGGGCAGCGTTGCTTCGGGTCGTCCTCGGGAAGGGGTCTGAAAACCAGCTTGCTCGCGGAGCCAGTTATGTCCAGCACCGCCTGGGCGCACTCAAGCACCGTGAACTCACTGGGATTGCCGATATTGGTGGGCAGATTCTCATGGGATGCGGCCAGGCGCATGATGCCTTCGATTTCGTCAGAGACATAGCAGAAGCTACGGGTCTGGCGGCCATCCCCGTAGATGGTGAGTTCGTCTCCCAGCAGAGCCTGCTTCATGAAATTGGAGATGACACGGCCATCATCAATTTGAAGGCGAGGACCGTAGGTATTGAAGATGCGAACGATGCGGGTATCCACCCCGCGGTAGCGATGGTAGGCCATGGTGAGGGCCTCGGAAAACCGTTTGGCTTCATCGTAAACGGAACGGGTACCGATGGGATTGACATGTCCCCAGTAGGACTCGGGCTGGGGATGCACATCGGGGTCTCCGTAGCACTCGGAAGTGGATGCGAGCAGGAAGCCGGCGCGGTACTTAAGGGCGAGTTCGAGGCAGTTGCGGGTTCCCGCAGATCCGACCTCAAGAGTCTGAAGGCCCCACTTCATGTAATCCACTGGACTGGCGGGAGAGGCAAAGTCATAGATGAACTCCACCGGACCAAAATCAAAGGGACGGCAGATATCCTGTGGCTCGAAGCGAAAGCGCGCGTCGGCAGAGAAGCCGGCTATGTTGTTCAGGCATCCGGTGATCAGATTATCGGCACAGATCACCGTGTGCCCGTCTGCCAATAGACGCTCGCAAAGATGGGACCCTAGAAATCCTGCTCCGCCGGTTACCAGAACTCTCATGCACACCTGCCGGAATGAATCATAACTGACAATGGATGCAACGAAAAAGAAGCAGAGATGCTCGCAGCAGAATTGGGCACGACGAAAAAGCGCACGCTGGCTGATGTGCCGGGCGTGCGCTTGGAAACGTTGACCGCAGGTGTGGCTAGAACTGGAATCCTACGCCGCTGCTCAAGTTCAGATAGTAGGGCATATGACGTCCCCACGGCATCGGCTGTATGTCCCACTGAGCAACGCGCCAGTAGAAGCGGCGAGTGACCTGATAATCGACGCCAGCACCGAGGCGATAGGTAAGTCCGCTCTCCGTGTCGGTGGTCTTCAGGGCAAGCTTGGGGTGGTGGTCCGCTGCGTAGAGATTGTTCGATGACTGGTAGGCGAATCCAGCCTGAGCCGTGACATACGGACGGACTCGTCCGGTCAGGAAGTTATACTTCGGACCGAGTGTTCCCGAGAACTGCTTCACGTTGAGGGCACTGTTGAAAGAAAGCGCGCCGGTTGCGGCGATAGCGAGGTGGGCGCCTACCGAGTGAGAATAGGAAACCTCTCCACCATCAAAACGAATGTTGTAAAACCCGCCGTAATCAGGGGAGGTGGCAATGTATCCGACGTACACGTCAGACTTCGAGGTGGACAACGCGGGTTTTGGCGCCTGACCAAAACTGAAAGCTGCGGTGAGGAGAAGCAGAGCTGCGATGGAAAAATTTTTCATATCACCTTTTTCCAATTTCCGGTGAATTAACATCAGTGGCCAACGCTCTCTCGTCCGTGTGCACGACGAAAAAGTAAATTCTTTGAGTACCCTTATTATAACCAGAAACACTGACAGCGCTACTAGAAATGAACCACTCATCCACAAAGTGCGCGCCTGATTGAGGGCTATTTGTATTCCATGTCCATCCGTGGCGCGAGTTTGGGCTCGGTAACCGGGCGGCCCATGCTGTAGTAGTGGAAACCTGCACTCGCCATCTGATTCAGATCAAAGAGATTCCGGCCGTCGATCATGACTGGATAGAGCATTGTCTGACGAAGGCGCTGCAGATCGAGACCTGCAAATTGTGGCCACTCGGTCACGACCAGAAGTGCATGGGCCCCTCGAGCAGCGTCGAATTCGTCGCAGGCAAAGCGCAGGTTCTCATGATCGGCCATGGTCTGGCGCGCCTTTTCCATGGCTGCAGGATCGTAGGCGGAGACGATGCACCCCTCGGCAAGCAGCGATTGAACAATGCTGATCGCGGGGGACTCACGAATATCATCGGTCCCCCCTTTGAAGGCCAGACCAAGCACTCCGATGCGCTTGCCTTTGAGCGTCCACAGTGCGGCGCGGACCTTCTTGAGAAAGCTGAGCTTCTGGGCTTCGTTAATTTCCTCGACGGCCTGGAGGAGATCGAAGTCATAGCCAACGGATTCGGCGATCTTGTAGAACGCGCGCACATCCTTGGGAAAACAGGAACCACCATACCCGATTCCGGCATTCAGAAACCGGGAGCCGATGCGGAAGTCCGCGCCAATTCCGGCGGAAACTTCCTGGACGTCTGTGCCGACGAGTTCGCAAATGTTGGAAACGGCGTTAATGAAGGAGATCTTCAAGGCGAGAAAGGCATTCGAGGCGTGCTTGATGAGTTCAGCGCTGCGGGCACTGGTTTCCATGTAGCGCGCACCGGAAGTGAGATCGCGCGGGCCAGGAACACACGACGGAAGGGAGTAGTAGCTGCCATCAATTAACGGTTGATAGACCCGCCGCAAGACAGCTCGGGCGCGCTCAGAATCTGCACCCACAACAATGCGGTCCGGGTAGAGGAAATCTTCGATGGCAGTTCCCTCTCGTAGGAATTCCGGATTGGAGACCACGTCATAATTCTCGTCAATCGCGCCATTGAAGCGCAAAGTGCGACGTATCCACTGATTGGTGAGAACCGGAACCGTGCTCTTTTCAACGACCACTTTATATTCGTCGAGTTCGGCGGTGATTTCGCGGGCGCAGGCCTCCACATAGGAGAGGTCTGCTTCGCCGTTGGCAGCCTGAGGGGTGCCAACTGCAATAAAGATCACCTCGGACTGGCGGGCGGCCAGGTGAAGATCGGTGGAGAATTGCAGACCCTCGCCACGATGGCGGGCCAATAGTTCAGGCAAGCGCTCCTCGAAGATGGGAACCTGACCGGCTTGAAGGGCTGCAACCTTCTCTGTGTCGTTATCCACGCAGATTACCGCATGGCCAAGTTCCGCGAAACAGACGGCTGCGATTAAGCCCACATAGCCGGAACCAACGACAGCTATTCTCATGGAAGCACCTGTCTGAAACCGTTTATCCACTGATTCCCTCACCTAAGTAGAACAGAACCGAACGGCCCGGCCGGGGTTGCCGGAGGGCCTGGGGAATTTCGCTGGAATCAGGATATCAGGCCGGCCCGCAGAAGGAGAGGTGCTCGCGTGAGGGAGAGGGGACATAAGTGTTCCTGAGGAGTGGGGAAGCTGATATGCTTTTGCTGATAATCGCCGAACTACGCGAGACAGGGTCTAAAGTTGACGCGGCGCTCGTCAGGCAGCCGGCCCCTGCAGCTACACCCCGTCCCTTAGAAAATGTGAGCCGGAGGAAGAACTGGCGGAGAATCCATGGCTTTGTTCTTTGGAGTGCATGATCGGCAAGAGAATCTGAAGTCAGGCAGGAACGAATGAAGAGGGCATTGATTACGGGTATCACAGGGCAGGATGGATCCTACCTTGCCGAGCTGCTGCTCGCAAAAGGCTACGAAGTCCATGGAGTGAAGCGCCGCAGCTCGCTGCTGAATACGGACCGCATCGATCATCTGTACCAGGATCCGCATGAGAAGGACCGCCGGTTCTTTCTGCATTACGGGGATATGACGGATACGAGCAGCCTGGTCAGCATCATCCAGAAGGTGCAACCAGACGAGATTTACAACCTGGCGGCACAGAGCCATGTTGCGGTTTCTTTTGAAGAGCCGGAGTACACGGCCAACGCGGACGCGCTGGGGACGCTGCGCGTGCTGGAGGCGATCCGCATCCTGAAGCTGGAGCATACGACACGCTTCTACCAGGCATCGACCTCTGAGTTGTACGGCAAAGTGCAGGAAATGCCGCAGAAGGAAACTACGCCTTTCTATCCGCGTTCGCCCTATGCGGCGGCTAAGTTGTACGCGTTCTGGATCACGGTAAACTACCGCGAAGCCTACGGAATTTTTGCATGCAATGGGATTCTGTTCAATCACGAGTCTCCGGTGCGGGGCGAGACATTTGTGACCCGAAAAATCACGCGAGGACTATCGCGCATTAAGGCGGGGCTGCAGCAATCGCTGTTCATGGGCAACCTGGATTCTCTGCGCGATTGGGGTCATGCCCGCGACTACGCAGAGATGCAGTGGCTGATGCTGCAACAGGAGACCGCCGAGGACTTTGTGATTGCCTCCGGCGAACAACACAGCGTCCGGGATTTCATCAACGCGGCCGCGGGAAAGCTGGACATCCATCTTCACTGGGAAGGTGAAGGGGTGGAAGAGAAGGGCTACGACACAGAAGGACGCTGTCGAGTCGCGGTAGATCCGCGATACTTCCGGCCTACGGAGGTCGATACGCTGCTGGGCGACGCGTCCAAGGCAAAGGCGAAGCTGGGCTGGTCGCCCAAGACGAGTTTTGACCAGCTGGTGACGGAGATGGTGAACTCGGATTACGAGCTTGCGAAACGTGACGCGCTGGTGTGGGCGAAGGGGTACAAGATACTCCACAACCGGGAGTAACCCCATGGAGAAGAATGCCAAAATCTTCGTTGCGGGACATCGCGGCCTGGCGGGATCTGCAATCGTAAGGCGCTTGCGCTCACTGGGCTACGAGAACCTTGTGCTGCGCACGCGGCAAGAGTTGGACCTGCAGAATTCCGGCGACGTGAGCAAGTTCTTCGAAGATGAGCACCCGGAGTACGTCTTTCTGGCAGCCGCAAAAGTGGGTGGAATCCTCGCGAACCGGGACTTCCCTGCCGACTTCATCACCCAGAATCTGCGCATCCAGAGCAACGTGATCGAGAGCGCTTATCTCACCCAGGTGAAGCGGTTGCTGTTCCTTGGATCAAGCTGCATCTATCCCAAGCTTGCGCCACAACCGATTGGAGAAGATCAGTTGATGGCAGGTGCGCTGGAGTTTACCAACCGCTCGTACGCAGTCGCCAAGATCGCGGGGATCGAGATGTGCTGGGCCTTCAACCGGCAGTTCGGAACCGGATTTCTGGCGGCGATGCCTACGAATCTCTATGGGCCAGGCGACAACTATGATCTGCAAAGCTCGCACGTGCTTCCGGCACTGATTCGCAAGGTACACGAGGCAAAGCTGCGCGGCGAACGGCAACTGACGGTGTGGGGCACCGGGAAGCCCTTGCGCGAGTTTCTGTTTAGCGATGACATGGCAGACGCCTGCGTATTTCTGCTGAATTTGCCGGAAGGGGAATTCCAGAAGCTGACGGGAAACCTTGACTCTGCCCCGGTGGTCAACGTAGGAAGCGGGATGGACCTGAGTATCCGCGAACTAGCCGGGAAAGTGTGCAAGGCGCTGGAGTTCGATGGCGAGATCGTGTTTGACACCAGCAAGCCGGACGGCACCCCCCGTAAACTGATGGACAGCTCAAAGCTGTTCAGCTACGGCTGGCGTCCACAAGTTGAGCTGGAAGCGGGAATTCGAATCGCCTATGCGGAGTTCCGCGGCAGGGCCGCCGGAAGAACCTAGAGGCGCACGAGGGTTAGGAATGATCGATATTCATTGCCATCTGCTTCCGGGCGTTGACGACGGCGCAAAGACATGGGAAGACACGCTGGAAATGTGCCGTCTGGCAAAAGCGGACGGAGTGAAGCACATTGTCGCTACGCCCCATGCGAACTACGAATATCGCTATGACCGTGAACAACATCTTGATCGGCTGAACGAGCTACGGTCCCGGGAAAGCGGGTTGACCTTCTCGCTGGGCTGCGACTTTCACCTCTCCTATGAGAATATAGAAGACGCTTCGGCCCACCCGGAGCGCTACGCAATCGAAGGCACCCGCTACATTTTAGTGGAGTTATCCGAGTACAGCGCATTTGGCGTGGCGCAAACGCTGGATCAGCTCCAGTCGGCCGGCCTGATGCCGATCATCACCCATCCGGAGCGGAATCCTGTGATCCTGGGGAACCCTGAGTTGCTGGAGGAATATGCGAACGTGGGCTGCCTGTTTCAAGTCACCGCCAACTCGCTCACCGGGTTTTGGGGAAAGCAGAAGCAGAAGCTGAGCGAATTGATGCTGAAGAGGAATATGGTCCACTTTCTTGCGAGCGACGCGCACGGAACCAAGAACCGGACCCCGGTGCTTTCGGCTGCGAGAGAGGCTGCGGCCAAGATCATAGGTCAGAAGGCGGCTCAGAAGCTCGTGGATTCGAACCCTAGGGCGGTGCTTGCAAATGAGAGCGGCCTGGCTTAATTCGGGCAGGGACAATTACACTTTCGTAATGTTGGGCAGGCGGTAAGAATTGGATGGGTTTTCGGAAAGATAGGATCATTTCGAGCTCAGCCAGTGGAGGAAGCAGGATTCTGCGTCGGAGGACCGTCATCTTAACTGCCGCGGTAACTGTCTTATTTTCCGTGGTTTACTGATTAATTACGAGACAGAATGTGGACACCACCAAAGTGTCCTTGGACCTTAATCACAATGGGCCATATGCCGTCAAGTATTTCTTACACACCTGTGTAATAATCATCAAAACTATTTCCTTTTTGCCATTTATTTCTTTTGCGTAATCTCACCGCTAAGTTACTATGCAGCTACTCTGACCTTAAACAGGGGTCAACGGATGGCACTCCGGGACGCCTGTTTCAATTGTTTAACGTTTCGAACCAGTGGGGAGCTATCCATGAAGAACAGAGAGTCTCTAGCTTCAGTGAAGCTGCTGTTGTTGATCGTTATGTTGTGTCTGGGATCCTTCGCGGCATTTGCGCAGGCTCCGGCAGACGCACAGAACATGGCAAAGCAGAACACACAGAACATCACCCAGCCACAAGCCAACATGCCCTGCCAGACCATGCGTTGCACGAATGCAACCATGAGAAAAGCAGCTGCCGCGAATGCAGCAAGACGGCGTGCAGGAGTCTCCCAGACAGGAAAAGTAGCGGCTCCTGTAACGAAAACTCAGGGGGCAAACTAATGAAGCTTAGAACACTGCTTGCCACTCTCCTGATGCTCTTTGTATTTGCCACCCTGATGTTCGGACAGGTTCCGACAACTCCGGAACAATTGTATTTCAGCACTCACCCGAACTACGCAAACAGCCCACTGCCCCAGATCTCCTGGAGCAATGGTGTCCCGACGGTCACCGGCGGCGGCCTTCGCAAATTTGTCGATCAGCTTCCTGCTCTCGGCTGCCCCGCGAATGACGCGGGCGTAAAGTGCATTCCGGTAGCAGTTCCGGACACGACCACTTTCCCGGGATCCGATTATTACGAAATCACGCTTGGGCAGTACCTGGAGAAGATGCACTCCGACCTGCCGCCCACGGCGATTCGCGGATACAAGCAGACCAACAACGGAACGAACCAGGCGACGGGACTGAACACAGTCGCGCCGCCTTCAGCTTTCCACTACCTTGGACCGGTGATTGTGGCCCGCGCAAACCGTGCGGTTCGCGTGAAGTTCATCAACGCTGTTCCCTCCGGCACCGGCGGCAACCTGTTTATCCCGGTCGATCTGAGCTCGATGGGCGCAGGGTTGAACGATACCGGCCTTGCATACACTGAAAATCGCGCCAACCTCCATCTTCATGGCGGCAACACACCGTGGATCAGCGACGGCACACCTCACCAGTGGACAGTTCCTTCTGCTGAATGGAGAAACACCAGCGCAGGCACAATCCCCGGCGACAACGTGAACCGCGGATTGAGCGTTCAGTTTGTTCCTGACATGTATTTCGATGCGACCGGCAAAGTGATCCCGCAGTGCAGCGCGACGGTCCTCACGGCCTGCTCGCCGAACGCTCTTCCTGCCGGAGCGACCAACGATCCTGGCAAGGGTGCACTTTCGCTGTACTGGACCAACCAGCAGAGCGCGCGCCTGATGTTCTACCACGATCACGCCTACGGCATTACGCGTCTCAACGTGTACGCTGGTGAAGCTGCCGGCTACGTGCTGACCGACTCTGCCGAGCAGGATATGATCGCTGGCACCAACGCCTCCGGGACCAACGCTGGACTCCTGAAAGCCCTGCCGGACATCGGCATTCCACTTGTAATCCAGGACAAGACCTGGGTTCCCTCGAACCCGACCAGCGCTCCGCTATATAGTGTTGGCGTTCTTGAAGTTGGATCTGGGTACACCACGGCAAACGTCAGCTTCGTCGGTGGTACCTGCTCGGTTGCTCCCACGGCTGTCGCAGTTCCTGGCGACTACGTGGATCCCTTCGGCCAGTTGATCAGCGGTGCAATCACCGCCATCAACCTGGTAAATTCTGGCAATTGCTCCGTGGCTCCTGCAGTGCAGATTACGGGCGACGGCACAGGCGCAGCAGCTTATGCGTACCTTGCTACCCTTGCAAATCAGGATCCGACCTGGACCGGGCACTTCGGCACAGCGGCGGCGGATACGGTCAACGGCAACGGCGACCTGTGGTTCCCGCACGTCTATATGCCCAACCAGTGGCCGACCAACCCCGATGGCAGCGGAGTCAATCCGATGGGCCGTTGGGATTACGCTTCCTGGTTCTGGCCAGTCTTCAACAACACTGACTACCTGGTTCGCGGACCAATTCCGTGTAATCCGGTCACGGCTCCCCTGGTTCTGGATTGCCCGGGAACGCCTAGCGTGTTGAACCCTGCCGGCGCCGGTATGGGAAATGGCAGCCAGGGTATCGGCAGCATCGCGTCGCTGGTGCCGGAAGCTTTCATGGATACGCCGATCGTCAATGGCGAAGCCTATCCGACCGTCACTCTTCCTCCGCAACCTGTGCGTTTCAGAATTTTGAACGCCGCCAACGACCGCAGCTTGAACCTGTCGTTGTTCCTCTCCTGCGATGCCGGTGGCTACACGCCGTTCGCGGGCGCAGTTTGCCCCACGCCCGCAGCCTCCACGTCCCCGAATCCCCTTGCAGTTGGGACCGAAGTTGGCATGGTTCCTTCCGCACCAACTGCAGGATTCCCAGTTCGCTGGCCGACGGATGGCCGTGCGGGTGGAGTACCTGACCCGAACGCAGCTGGCCCGTCCTGGATACAGGTTGGAACCGAAGCTGGCTTCCTGCCTGCACCAGCCGTAATTCCGCCTACACCGATCAACTACGAATATGCGCGTAGAAGCGTAACGGTCACCAACATCTCCAGCAAGTCGCTGTTCATGGGACCTGCAGAGCGCGCCGACGTAGTCGTTGACCTTACTGGTTTTGCCAACAAGACACTGATCCTGTACAACGACGCTCCGGCGCCTGTCCCGGGATTCGATCCGCGCCTTGACTACTACACTGGCGATGCTGACGAGAGCGCAAGCGGCGGTGCACCAATGACGCTGCCTGGCTATGGTCCGAATATTCGCACGATCATGCAGATTAAGGTCAGCGGAACCCCGACTGCAGGTGCATTGGCTTCAGGCACGCTGCTTTCGAACCTGAAGACGCTTCTCCCGGTTGTATTCAAGGCTACGCAGCCCACGATCATCATCCCGCAGGCGGTTTACAGCGCCGTGTATGGCACCCCGCTTACGGATACCTACATGACGCTGTTCGATTACTCGAAGACGTTCACCCCGATTGGTGGAGCGGCTCCGGTAACCATCACGCTGCTTGACAAGACCATCCAGGAGCTCTTCGAACTGAACTATGGCCGCATGAACGCGACCCTGGGCACGGAGCTTCCGTTCACGAACTTCAACACGCAGACCACGATTCCGCTGGGTTATGTTGATCCTCCGACGGAATTCCTGACTGATTCTTCGGCAGTCGCCAGCCAGCCGGTTGGTGTACTGGGCGATGGAACCCAGATCTGGAAGGTTACCCACAACGGCGTGGATACCCATGCCATCCACTTCCACCTGGTAAACGTTCAGGTCATCAACCGTTATGGATGGGATGGCACGAACCGTCCTATCGATCCGAACGAGCGCGGCTGGAAAGAAACCGTCAGAATGAATCCGCTGGAAATCGACTTCGTGGCACTGCGCCCGATCAAACAGTCGCTTCCCTTCTCCATGCCTGACAGCATCCGTCCGTTCGACGTAACCAGACCGGTAGGCGTCACCGATCCCGACATCTCGAATGTGGGACCGACCGGCCTTGCACAGTCGCAGTCCAACGACCTGCAGAACTTTGGCCAGGAATATGTCTGGCATTGCCACCTGCTCGGTCACGAAGAAAACGACATGATGCGCGCCATCGTGTTCCAGGTAGCTCCTGACGCACCGTCGAATCTGGCGGCAGTCCGTCTGCCTGCGGGCGCAAGGCTCACGTTCACGAACAACTCTGCCGCCGTGGTCCAGGCCAATGCAACCGCACTGGCTACGGGCTACACTCTGCAGCGCGACACCGCAGCAACGTTCAACAGTGCGAACCTCGTTTCCATGAATATTGCGCCGACGCTTGGTTCCAAGGTTGGATCGGTAGTTGCCTACACCGACGCGACGGCGTCTGCAAGCCTTGCATATTTCTACAGAGTGCAGGCTTACACTCCTAACGGCACGTCCACCTACTCGAACACTGCACAGGTAGTAGCTGCTCCAGTTGCCGGAGTGAATCCCACTTCGCTGACGTTTGCGGCTCAATTGATCAACACCACCAGCGCGGCTAAGACAGTCACCCTGTCCAACACCGGCGCCGGCGTGTTGACCAACCTTGTGTTTACGCTGAGCAGCGCTGACTTCAAGCAGACTGCCACCACCTGCGGCGCATCTGTGGCCCCGGGCGGCAGCTGCACCATCAGCATTGCGTTCTCGCCGACCGTGGCTGGAACGATCAACCAGACGCTGAAGATTGCCAGCAATGATCCGGTGAACCCGACCCTCACGGTCAACCTCACCGGCACCGTTCTGACTCCGGCAGCGATCCTGACACCGACCCCTGGCAGCGTGCTGGGAACCACCAACGTGGTCTTCACCTGGAGTGCAGGCACAGGTCCTAACCTGTATCAGCTCCTGGTGGGAACTACCGGAGCCGGTTCCAGCAACCTGTACTCCTCTGGTAACCTGGCCACCTTGACGGCGACCGTTCCCGCCATCCCGGCAGGTGCATTACCGGTGAACGTACGTCTGCTCTCCAGAATCAATGGAGTCTGGTCGTTCATCGATTACACCTACACCGAATCGGGCACGCCGACTCCGGCTGCCATGATTACACCGGTAGCGGGAAGCAAACTCGCGGGCACCAGCGTGACCTTTACCTGGAGCGCGGGAGTTGCCGTAACCGGCTACCAGTTGCAGGTTGGAACCACTGGCGTTGGAGCGAGCAATGTGTACGCCTCGGGAATCATCACCGCAACAACAACCGCAACCGTTACGGTTCCGGCGAATGCGTTGCCCGTGTATGTACGCCTCTTCTCGAGAATCAACGGCGTTTGGTCCTACGTTGACTACACCTACACGGAAGCAGGAACGCCGACAGCGGCGGCTCTGCTGACACCCGTTGCAGGCACGTTGCTGGGCAGCACGAATGTGGTCTTCACCTGGAATACAGGTGTCGGCGTGACGGCTTATCAGCTCGTGCTTGGAACTACCGGTGTGGGTTCGAGCAACGTATATAGCTCGGGCACGCTCGGTACCACTACGGCCACGGTTCCGACCATCACGGCGACTGCCGGGACGAGGATTTACGTTCGTCTCTTCTCCAGAATCAACGGAGTCTGGCAGTCGGTTGACTACACATACACCAAGCAGTAGTAAGCCTGGTTGAAACAGCAAGGTCCCTGTCAGTGACAGGGACCTTGTTTTTGTTTTGAAGAACAGACGAGCCCCGGTCTCCCGGGGCTCGCTTTATTCCTGACAACAAGAGCGCGGAGCTGCATAGTCCTGCAACAGGCGTCTCTACTCCTGCGTACGGCGGCGAGCTTTGATCCACTCCGGCGAACGGACAAAAGTGTACCAGACATAGCCCAGCAGTGTTCCCACACGGCGGCGGTTCAGCAACACGCGGCACAGAGCTGGCCACCGGAAGACCAGCCTCCACAAGCGTGCCTGCACTCCGTATCCAAAGCGCTTCTTGTAGTCTTCAAACAGCTCGCGGGTGTAGTCGGGGAAGCCCCTGGCACTGGAGACTGTGAGCGCAGAGATCAGCGATCTGCGGGTGTATTCCCGGATGTTGCTCTTGAGCTCCTCCGGCAGGGAAAGGGCGAGATACTTATCATGGTTGGAAAGAACCTTGTCCGCACGGAAAGACTGCAACCCCGCCTGTGAAAGGCTGTTGGGTATTCCGATGTGCCAGATAATCTGAGGATCCTCGGTGTACGCAAAGGAGGACTCAACCGCCAGCCGGAAGCGCATGTCGGCATCCTGCCCGTTGGTAAGCCTCAGATCGAAGGGACCAACACGCTCGAACACCTCTTTCCGAATGACTCCACAAACGTACCAGAGGATGTGGCCTCCGCGGAAGAAGTTGGTGACTATCCCCTCATACTTCCCTTCCAGCGGCCCCTTGTTCCCTCCGTAACGGATCCAGCCATTCGCCTTCACGAACCAGCAGGCAGTACCATAGGCTCCCGCCTTTGGATACTTCTCTGCGAGTTCCGCAACTGCCTCCAAGTAGTGTGGCAACAACTCATCATCGGCGTCGAGAAACAGCAGCAGTCCGGATAGGGCTTCGCGGGCACCGAGGTTGCGGGCCGAGGAGACACCGCCATTCTCCTTGTGAAAATAGCGAATCCGGCTGTCGGTCATCTGCCGAACTATGTCTGGACCATGATCGGTGGAGCCATCGTTGACGACGATGATTTCAAAATCCTGCCGGGTCTGGGCGAGCACGGACTGGATGCAGCGGGCAACGTAGCGCTCTTTGTTATAGAGCGGAATGATCACGCTGAACTGGATGCTGTTGCTAGTCACTTGAGCCTCTCAAGAATTTCTCAGGATAGTCCTGGCAGGAGGGGGTTCCTTGGCGTGCGGCTACTCCGCCCGCAATAAAGACTCATGGCGCTTCTGCTGCTCGGGGGAGAAGCGCTCGCCCAGGACCCTGGCAGGTGACCCACCCACAATAGCATAGGGCGGCACGTCCCGGGTTACAACGGAACCAGCCGCGACAATCGCCCCTCGTCCAATACAAATTCCCGAAAGCAGAATCGCACCAAAACCGATCCAGCAGTCTTCTCCCACCTCAACGTTTGCGATGGAAGGCGGATGTCCCCAGTCGGGACTCCCTACCCAGGGACTGGAGCGCACCGTTTTACCGATCACGCGGAAATCGTGATCCAGACGTCCAACCAGGCCAACATAATTGGACAGCATGGTGCCACTGCCAATGCTCCCGTTGCACTCGATGGTGCAGTACTTGCCGATGTAAACGTCGTCGGCGATGCGGAATCCGTGTGAGGAGTCGATGATGGTTCCCGTGCCAATGTGCACTTTCTTACCGATGACGACGCGGCCTCGGACTGCGTACAGCCGGTAAACAACCTGCCAGAGTTGCCGCACGGAATTCCGAAGCAGCCGCTTCACTGGATTCCTCCTTCGTGATGGAGAATACGCCGAACCCGGTTTACTACAGCCTTGGGCCGAAGCAAGGCAGCCAGAGCGAAATGCACGGCTCGCGCCGAGTACCGCCCTTCCGCAGAGCTTAGGATGCCGCGACGGTAATGCGACTCGGCAAGTGCATCCACGCGCTCGAAAAAGCGCCTGTAGCGCGATCGCTGTTCCCACTGGCGGGCAAAGTCCTCGAAGGTTGGCTCAGGCAGAGACTGGCTTCGCAGCATGGCACACCGGATGGCAAACTTGTATCCGCGCTCCAGAACCGGACGCTGACTGATGCCGAGCGAGGAGCGCGTGATGCGGTAAGAGTAGAGAACCTGTGGCAGATTGGCAACTCTTCCCTGCTCGCACATGCGAAGACAGAAGTCGATGTCTTCCCCTGCGCCGGAGATGCGATAGCCTCCGATCGCGCGCGCAATCGCGGTGCGAAATACGATTGTGGGATGGCAGACTCCAGCTTTGCCGTCAAGCAGACGGCGTCGGATACCATCGTGGTCCAGCGGCGCGGGGCCAGCCTGGACGGTTTTGCCGGACGCAGTGAAGCTGATCTGCGTGCCTAACATTACGACTTCCGGGTGCGCTTCCAGGTATTCGAGTTGGAATTCAAGGCGGCGCGGATCGCAGAGATCGTCGGCATCCATGCGTGCGAAGTATTTCGTGTCGCAGAGGTGGACCAGACGGTTGAGAGTAGTCCCGAGACCTGAATTTGGCTGGTGAATTATGGTGACGCGGGGATCGCGTATGGAATCGAGAAATTCGGCCGAGCCGTCCGTAGATCCGTCGTTAATGACGAGAATTTTGAAGCTCTCGCAGGTCTGCTGCAAGACACTGAAGACCGCCTCCGGGAGGTAGGGCATGGCGTTGAATACCGGAATTGTAATCGTGACTGCGCCCAAGCGAATCGCTTCCTCGTGACCAGTTTGCAGCAGAGACTCATTGCCAGTGTACACACCGTTCGGAACGTCCGGGCGCGGTGATTCGGCCACGATCGCGACGTTCCGCGGGGCAGCGCCATCGTGGTAAGATTGACAGAACGCCCGTAATGAAAACACTTGCAACGTACTGATAAGTTTATCAGTTCTTGAGTTTACCGATGAATCCGCAATCAAGGCTCCGCGTTCTGGTCTCTGCGTACGCAACTTCACCAGCTAGCGGCGGTGAGGCAGCGGTTGGGTGGAACATTACGCGTCGGCTCGGACTCTATCACGATGTTACGGTCCTCCACGGCAAGCGCGACCACAACCTGAGGTGGGGAGCAGAGGTTGCAGAGTATTTGGAGAAGCAAGGCCCTGTCCCGGGCGTGAACTACGTTGCCGTTGAGCACCCTGCTTATGCGGGGATCTATCAGTGGCTGCATGACGCCGGGTTCTGGGCGTTCTACTATTTTGGCTACCGCGCCTGGCAGCGAGCGGCACGCAAGGAAGCAGATCGGCTCCACGCCCACCAGCCATTCGACATCATCTACCAGCTCAATATGATCGGATATCGCGAACCGGGTTATCTGTGGGCGATGCCTGCTGCATTCGTCTGGGGACCGGTGGGCGGAGCGTCCAACCTGCCGTGGGCGTACTTTGGGCAGTTGAGCGTGCGTGGCAAGTGCTTCTACTTTATGCGGAACGTCGTGAACAGGTTTCAGATGTGGCTCGGGGGACGGAGCCGCAAAGCAGCGCAAAATGCCGCTCACACCTGGGCCGTGGACGCTTCGGCTGTGAGGATGATGGCCCGCTGGGGCGCGCATCCAGAGGCAATGCTGGAGACCGGAACCGCACGCCGAGATGACGCGCGCATTCGGGAGCGGAGAGTCGGAGAGCCGCTTCGAATTTGCTGGAGTGGAAATCACATTGGCCTCAAATGCCTCCCCATCCTGCTCCACGCCTTGGCTCGCATGGAAAGCGCAACCCGCCCACAACTCACGGTGCTGGGTGATGGTGTAGAAAGTGCTGGGTGGAAGAAGCTGGCGGATCGACTGGGACTTGACGGGATTGACTGGACGGGCCGCCTGCCCCACGACAAGGCGCTGGAGCGCATGACGCGAGCCGACGCATTCGTATTCACGAGCTTGCAGGAGGGCACACCGCACGTGGTGCTCGAAGCATTGTCGATGGGCATCCCGGTGATTTGCCATGACGCCTGCGGAATGGGCACAGCGGTGACGGACAGGTGCGGCATCAAGATTCCGTTGGCAGACTTTGAAGGAAGCGTGCGAGGCATCCAGGAAGCGCTGCTGATTCTGCACGAAGATGGAGAGTTGCTGCATAGGCTCTCCAAGGGGGCGCTGGAGCGCGCGGAAGAGCTTTCCTGGGATGTACTCGCGAAGAGAATTGCGCAAACGCTAAGCCAGATTGCGGTGGTGCAGCAACCATCTCCGGGGTTTGAGCGGGTGGCCCCTTGAAGATCGTTCTCGTATCCAAAGAGCTTCCACCCTCGCCGCGCTCTTATGGCATTGGAACCTACACGCACGAAACAGCTCAAGGGCTGGCGCGGTTAGGACATCAGGTGAGCGTAATCTGCGCCGCTGATACTCCGGCGGTGGCAGGCTTTTCAACGCAAGGACCGGTCTCGGTCATCCGTCTGGTGGACGACGAACTTGCGCCAAGCGGGTGGACGCGGCATGTGTGGCCGAAAAGCGAGGCCGCGCTCAATTACCGCCGCAGAGTTGCGGAGTGCCTGGATCGACTGATTGACGACAATGCCGCCGAGATCGTGGAGTTCCCCGGTTACCGCGGAGAATCGCACGTTTGGGCGAGGGGGCCGCGCCGCATTCCGATGGTGGTTCGGATGCACGGGTTTACGGCATGGG
>CAILAZ010000028.1 GCA_903832295.1 uncultured Acidobacteriota bacterium | reverse complement strand
TATCTCGGCTTGCCGGAAATGCTCACGCGATTCTTCAAAAACGACCAAAACAACAGCGACACTAAAACTCACAAATGGATGGGGAAGGGCGGAGGGGTTTCAACTTGGAGATTCAAGGGGCACGCCGAAGAACATTTCTGGAGATGGGTCTGCTCATGGGCGCGGTCGGGAAGGAAACCGTCCGACCTCGGGGATTTTGAAGACGAGCGATTTGTTCTTCCCGGCATGATTCAACAGGAATACATTATCGAACCGCGTTCGCTCCCCCCTGGTGAGTTGTTTCAGCGGCCCGCATTCAGCCTTTACGAACAGCGCGAAGAGAGGCGGAGGACGATTCAAGAGCGCTGTGAGAAGGTGGCCGCGTTGGTTGCAGATAAGAGCCAAAGACCCGTTGCGGTGTGGTGCCATCTGAATAGCGAGGGCGACTTGCTTGAGAAATTGATTCCTAATTGCATCCAAGTGAAGGGGGCAGACTCGGACGATGAGAAGGAAGAGAAGTTGATGGCATTTACAAACCGGCAAGCGGATTGCATTGTCACGAAAAGCTCTATCGCGGGATGGGGGCTCAACTGGCAGCATTGCTGGCATCAAGTTCATTTCCCGACTCACAGCTTTGAGCAATTTTTCCAGTCTGTCCGGCGTTCACTAAGGTTCGGACAGAAGCGGAAGGTTCACATTGACATCGTATCGACGGTCGGGGAAAAGCTGGTGATGGACAATCTTCTGACCAAAGCGGCGGCGGCGGACAAAATGCTTGACCGGATAGTCGAACTTGTCAATGAAGAGTTGAAAATACGGCGCTCAAATGAGTACGCCGAACAGGAGGAAATTCCAACATGGGCGTAAAAGATCAATGCGTGACTGACCGCTATGCGGTGTACAACGGTGACAGCGTGGAGGTTCTCAAGCGATTCAAGGAAGATTCGATTCACCTTTCGATTTACTCTCCGCCCTTCGCTCAACGCGGGAGTGGGAACGGCATCCTATATCGCTATTCATCCGATGAGCGTGATATGTCAAACTGCCTGACGTATGAGCAGTTCTTTGAGCACTACACTTTCTTGGTTGACGAGATGAACCGCGTGATGATGCCGGGAAGAATCAGCGCAGTGCATTGCATGGACATCCCAAGCGGTAATTCAGGGAACGACCACTTGACGGACTTCCCTGGTGACATAATTCGGCTTCACGAGAAGCATGGATTTTGGTACGTGGCTCGTTACTGCGTTTGGAAGGAGCCCCTGAAGGTCCGCAACCGTACCCTTGCCAAACATCTATTTCACGCTCAAGTAGTGGAGGATGCTTCACGTTGTTCTCCAGCGCTGGCTGACTACCTGCTGATATTTCGGAAGAAGGGAAACAATCCAGTCCCGATTGAGAATCCTCGCGGGTTGCTTTACTACGCAGGGGAGCGGCGACCTCCGAACGATGTGCTCCACTACAAGGGATGGAAGGGCAACCAAATTCAAAACCGATACTCGCATTGGATTTGGCGTCAGTATGCCTCCGCCTTTTGGGATGATGTCAGAGTTGACCGGGTCTTGAAGCACAGAGAGGCGCGGGATGAAAATGACGAGGACCATGTAAACGCTCTCCAGCTTGACGTGATAGACCGGATCGTTGTCCTCTGGAGCAATCCCGGTGAAACAGTATTGAGCCCGTGCGCCGGAGTGGGTAGCGAAGTTTACGGGGCTCTCTGTAACGAACGCAAGACGATAGGAATTGAGTTGAAGCCGTCCTACTACCGGATGATGGTCAAGAACATAGCTACGGCGAAGACTTACGGTGTTGACCCGGAGCCGACATTTAACTTCAAAACGCAAGCAGAGGAAAAAGAAGAGTTGGAGTCATTAGATGCCGACCCAGAGCCTGATACCGTTGAGCAGGATTGAATGCGAGGTGTTGAGGGTGAGGACGGAGCGGATGAGGGCAGAGGCGCTGGTCTATCAGGAAAACCATGAGGGCATGGATGATAGCTACAGCGCAATGATTGGTGAAATTGATTGCCTTGTGGAACTGAGGTTGATTGATGAGCGAAGAAAAAAAGGTCTGCCCTGATTGCCATTGCCCTGAATCACATCACCTGGCCGGACTTGGTTGTACGACAATCACGGGATGGGAAGAGACGCCGGGGGAATCGGCAGAGCCTCTAACCGAGGCGACGATGACCGGGCAATCGTGGTTGTCTTTTGAGACTCCCCCTGTTCTTGGTGTCCAGAAACGGACTCCAATCCTCTGCCCGTGCGAAAGGGGTGTAGCATGACCTCTGGCATGGGTCATAATCGTGCGCAGAGGCGGTTTCTAGGCGTTTTGGGGTTAGGGGAATAGGAAGATATGGGAAAATCGGGGAAGGCGTTAAAACGGCTTGTAGCGCAAGATTCAAGGTTTTCTCTTTCGCCCGCCACGCCAAGCACGATCAAAGGCAAGTGGGGGTTTAAGTAGTCTAGTCACTAGTCAGACTTGCATTCACCGTTCGCTCAGGAGTGTGGTGCTCCTGGGCGGGCGAAAGCGGAAACCTGATAGGCCGTCCGGTAAACCGGACGTGGGGGATACGATGAACGTGACGCGGCAATGGCTGATTGGATGTTGGGTCATAATTGGGACTATCCTTGCTCTTTGGGTGCTGGCGAGCGCACAGCGTGACGTGAGGGATGCTTTCTTGGAGCGTGACCGGGCAGAGTTGGCATATTACGATGCGGTGCGCTGGTCGTATCTGTGCGGAAAAGCAGAGGACCGCGGAATTCAAGAGGGATACAAACTTGGCAGGTCGGTAGTGAATCATCCGAGAGAAACGAGGTTCAATAATGTGGGAGAATATCGTTTTGTCGGTTGCGGCTGGGATGCTTGTGTTTTTCGGGTTTCATCTATTCCTGCG
>CAILAZ010000027.1 GCA_903832295.1 uncultured Acidobacteriota bacterium | reverse complement strand
TCGTCGTTAAGTTGTTTGCGGAGAGCGACTTGCGCCTCCGGAACGGCCACCCGAAGCGGCCGCCTTCCGGGGCCTACTTCTGAACCTTGGGCGGTGCCAGGATCAGGTGCAGCGTGTTGCCTTCCTGCCGTGGCATATTCTCCACAATGCCCTTGTCCGCCACATCGGCAATCAACCGGGTCAGGATTTCGCGGCCCAGCATCTGGCGGGTCATCTCTCTGCCACGGAAGAAGATAGTGGCCTTCACCTTGTCGCCTTCCGCAAGGAAGCGCAACGCGTGATTCTTCTTCGTCTGGTAGTCATGTTCATCCACATTAATGCGGAACTTGACTTCCTTGAGGGTGATGACCTTCTGGTTCTTCTTCGCCGCGCGTTCCTTTTTCTCCTGCTCGTACATGAACTTACCGAAGTCCATGATGCGGCAGACCGGGGGTTGCGCGGTGGGTGAAACTTCCACCAGATCCAGGCTCTTTTCCTTGGCAATCTTCAGCGCATCAAAGGGCGTCATGATGCCAAGTTGCTCGCCCTGATCATCAATTACGCGCACTTCGCGGACGCGAATACGCTCATTCGTGCGTACAAAACGCTTGTCGATACAGTCCTCCGAGGGTACTAATTCGTCCTAAAGTATAGCACGGGCGGCAGTTGGCATGGCAGTGCGCGGTGCGTGCGTAGCTTAAACGCCGAGCGCTTTTACCACATGGGATTCGATTGCCGCCGGTGTGGTGATGGGCGCAAAGCGCTCCAGCACCTGCCCGTCGCGGCCTACAAGGAACTTGGTGAAGTTCCACTTGATGCCCTCGCCGAGCAGGCCTCCAGCCTGACTTTTCAGGAACTTGTAGAGCGGATCGGCACCGTCGCCATTGACCTCGATCTTGGCAAAGAGCGGAAACGTCACGCCGTAGTTCAGCTCGCAAAAACTCTTGATCTCGTCGTCCGTGCCGGGCTCCTGATGGCCGAACTGATCGCAGGGAAAGCCCAGAATCTCAAGGCCTTGGGCGCAATGCTTCTGGTAAAGCTCCTCCAGCCCCTTGTATTGCGGGGTGAATCCACACTTGCTGGCCGTGTTGACGATGAGCAGCACTTTGCCGCGATAGTCGGAGAGCGGCTTCACTTCCCCGTTGTTGAGTTTGGCGCTGAAATCATAGACGCTGGGCATGGGACAGATTCCTTTCATGGGGCGATGGGGGACGGGCCAAGTTTCAAGGTTTCAAAGTTTCAAAGGTAAAGGCCAGAGCAAGATCAAACCCTGCCGTGTGCAGGGTTTTCGGCATTCATCCGGCACACCGCGTTATACGTTTTACCTTTGAACCCAGCGCTCGTGGCTCTTACTTTGAAACCTTGAAACCTGAAAACCTTGAAACCTATTCTGCTTCTCCCACCAGACATTCGCCCTCGATGGAATGGATGCGCGCGGTGAGCATTCGATTCGCGGGAAGTGCGCCACGAAGCCAGAGCTTCTGATAGTTCGAGGTGAGGGCCTCGGTGCGTCCGTTGTGCTGCGCGGTAAGGGTGATGGCCGGGAGCGTGCCACCGAGGAACTGCTGCTGGAAGTCGTGCTTCTTGGCGGCGGCCAGCTCACGCAGGATGCGGTTGCGCTGCTTGACCACGGGCGCGGGAACCTGTGAGGCCATCTCCGCCGAGGGTGTGCCGGGGCGCGAGGAGTAGGTGAAGACATGCAGGTAGGTGAAGGGTAGGCGCTCGATAAACTGGCGCGTCTCCTCGAACTCAGCATCGGTCTCGCCGGGAAAGCCCACCATGACGTCGGCGCCGATGGCGGCCTGTGGCAAAGCTTCGTGGATGCGAGTGATGCGATCTTCGTAATGCCAGGGGCGGTAGCGGCGATGCATGCGGCGCAGCACGCGATCGCTGCCGCTCTGTAACGGTACGTGAGCGTGGCGCGCGATGCGCGGGGTGGATTCCATGAGGGTGATGAGTTCGTCGCTCCAGTCCATGGCCTCCACGCTGCTGATGCGCACGAGCGGCACGGAGGTCTGCTCGAGGATGGCGCGGAGAAGGTCGGAGAAGCGCAGGCGCTCGACGGCCGGATTGATACTGGAGTGGGCGCGGAGGTCGCGTCCCCACTTGCCCAGGTTGATGCCGCTGAGAACGATCTCCTGATAACCGTTGACGACCAGTTGATCAACGTTGGCCAGCACCTCGCCAAGAGGCAGCGAACGGCTGCGGCCACGGACAAAGGGAATGACGCAAAACGAGCAGCGATTGTTGCAGCCATCCTGCACCTTGAGGTTAGGGCGCGTCTTTTCGTTGTCACTGTCAAAGACGGGCGCGGCCATGAGCTCGGAGTGGGCGAATATGTCTTCGACGTATATGGGTGCGGAGGTGGGCGCGGCGTGCTCTGCGGTTGGCAGATGGCCAATCGCACCAATCGACACGAAGCCACCGGCAGCGGCCAGTTCCGCGAGCTGATGCTTGTGCGAGTTGCCGACGACAAGAGAGACACCTTCGATGGCGGCAATCTCCTGGGGTGCGCGCTGGGCGTAGCATCCGGTGACGAGGATGCGGGCCGATGGGTTGATGCGGTGGATGCGGCGGATGGCCGAGCGGGCGTCCTGATCTGCCGAGCGGGTGACGGTGCAGGTGTTCAGCACGACCACGTCGGCATCAGCGGGGCTGCCGGCGCGGACGAGTCCGCCCTGATTGAGCTGACGCTCAATGGCTGCACCGTCGGCCTGGGTGGCGCGACAGCCGAAATTTTCCACGTAATAACCGGCCACACAACCATTATATGGTGGCGGGCAGCCAGCGATGTGGGGCTATGTGGGGCGGCGGAGGGCCACCGGGGTTATCCCTTCTTTTGCGATGCGAAACACTCGCGGCAGAAGACCGGCCGTCCCTGCGAGGGCCGGAAGGGCAAGACCGTATCCTTGCCGCACTGCGAGCAGGTTGCCACCGTCTCCTGCTTGACGAAGTTTCGCGATTGGCCCTGGGCGGGAGCGCGCTTGGTTTTGCAGGCCTTGCAGCGCTTGGGTTCGTTCTTGAACTGCTTGTCGTGGAAGAAGAGCTGTTCGCCCGCGGTAAAGATAAAGTCCTCGCCGCAATCCACACACTTGAGTACTCGGTCCTGGAATTCCATGGGTCCCCCTCTTACTGGCCCGAACAACAGAGCACTGCGCCACTGCGCGATGAACGCCAATCCACACCGGGCCGGACCCGGCGATCTGCGAAGAAGCGCGTTAACAGCCGCATCGGCCAGGCAGAGATCAACCCCGCGAGCAGATGCGATGGAAGCGGCACTCTATGATTCCAGTATGATGCCAGGCATATTACTAGAGAACCGGGGGTTGAGCGAGTGAAAATATAGGCCAATCCTGCTACCTATCCAAAAGATAAGATGGCCGGAGGACACGAGCG
>CAILAZ010000026.1 GCA_903832295.1 uncultured Acidobacteriota bacterium | reverse complement strand
GTCGGAGCCGATCACCAGGATGCGGCGCAATTCGTCGGCATAACCGGCGCGCACTTCCTTGATTCTCGAGTCATAGGCGCGCGCTGCTTTATCGGCGCGGAAGACGAGCTCAACCTTCTTGGATAATTCCGCGTCCGAGGCAGCATCAGTAATCGGGTAGAGGCTGGGGCGGGCGTTTTCCTTCAGGCTGACGACAGGTGTCTTTGCGGGGCCGCTCGCAATGAGGGCCGCCGTACGCGCGGCGTGCAGAATCTTCTCCGGCGCAAGGTCGTCGGTGTAGGCGTAGCCGGTCCGCTCGCCTGTCACCACGCGCACGCCGCATCCCGCGCTGATGCCCTGCGAGGCGGATTTCACCATCGACTCATCCACCGAGAGCGAGGTCGAGGTCAGATATTCGAAATAGAGGTCGGCGTAGTCCCCGCCCGCTCCCAACGCAGCGCTCAGGTAACGCTCAAGGTCGTGCTCACTGAGTCCATACTTCTCAAAGAAGAATCGCTTTTCCATAGTTTTACTCACAGCTCATTGGATGCCCGACACGCCGTTTAGAAGCAGAGCACGGGGCCAAAGGTCGATTATAGAGGTCTGGACAGTGCAGATGCGGGAGAGAGCCGGACTGAACTTCGTTCGAAGGGCGAGGGCCCTGCTAAACGGGCACCGCTTCTGGAAGGAGTTCGGGTTCGGTGAGAGTGGACAGTTCCCAGGAGGAGGTGTCGCGGATAAGACGGCTGACCAGGGCGGTGTGCATGGCATGTCCGGCGCGGTCTGCCACAACGCGGCCCAGCACCTGGTGCCCAATCAGCGAGAGGTCGCCGATGAGGTCCAGCACTTTGTGGCGCACGAACTCATTCTCAAAGCGCAGCGGCCCGTTCTTAATTCCATCGCGGGTAAGCACAATTGCATTGTCCTCGGTCGCACCGCGGATCAGCCCCATGTTGCGCAACGCTTCCACCTCATGCAGAAATCCGAAGGTGCGCGCCGGAGCGATATCGCGCGCGTAGTCGCCACGCGAAAGATCGACACATATCGATTCATCGCCGATCAAAGGGTGATCGAAATTGATGGAGTAGCAGACCGAAAAGTTTTCCGCCGGATAAAGGCCGACGAACTTGTCGCCATCGCGCACTTCCACTGCCTTGAGCACGCGCAGGTATTGGCGCGGGCGCTTCTGCCGGCGCAGCCCAACTCGCTGCACCATCTCAACAATGGGCAGCGCGCTGCCATCGAGGATCGGCAGTTCCAGGTTGTCGAGTTCGACGATTGCGTTGTCCACGCCCATGCCGACAAAGGCCGAGAGCACATGTTCGGTGGTGGAGATGAGTACGCCTTTCTTCATCAGGCTGGTGGCGTAGCTCACCTTGGCAACGTTGCGTCCCGTCGCCTCCACCTGGAAGTCGTCAAGGTCGGTCCTGCGGAAGACAATACCCGAGCCCGGAGACGCGGGGACGATGCGCATTCGCACCGGAACTCCACTGTGCAGGCCAACGCCTGAACATTCCACCGCAGCCCGGATTGTCTGCTCGAAAACCAAGAACTCTCCCAATAACCTGCGATTCCATTTCAGGTTACAGGCATTCTGGAAAAATAACCTGTGGGATTCTTACCACTCTACGTGGCTGGGGAAAGACAATCGCACCGCATCCAGCTGTGGACTGAGAGGCGGACCGAAAGTTTTCAGATTCTGGAATATACCTTTGCTTATATTGCGCGGGCAAATTCCGCTGCGCGGCGGATCAGTTCGTCGTCAGGCCTGACCCCGGTGTACAAGACGAATTGCTCGACCGCCTGGAGCACGATGACATCCGCGCCGGAGATAATCTGCTTGCCGGCTGCCCTGGCCCGGCGCACGAAGGGAGTCTCGGCGGGAATGGCGACAACGTCGAATGCCGTGGAACATTGGCGGATGGCCGCTTCAGAAAATGCCAGGTCATCCGCTTCTGCGCCACCGCTCATGCCGATGGGAGTCACGTTGACCAGGAGAGGAGCTTGAAGCGATGTCGCATCGGGCATCCATCGATACTTGAATTTTTCGGCTAGAGCGCGGCCAGTAAGCTGGTTTCTCGCGGCAATGGTTCCGTTCCGGAAGCCGCAGTCATGCAGCGCGCAGGCAACCGCCTTCGCCATGCCTCCGCTGCCGCGCAACAGAAACGATGTTTGCGGCGAGATGCCGCTGCTTCTGAGGAGTTCGGCGACTGCGATGTAGTCGGTGTTGTAAGCCAGCAAAAAGCCCGCATCGTTGACGATGGTGTTCACCGACTCGATGCCTTTTGCCGAGGGATCGAGTTCATCGAGAAACTCGATACAGGCTTCTTTGAAGGGCATGGATACTGCACAGCCACGAATGCCGAGAGCGCGGATGCCGCCAATTGCGGAGCGGAGATCGCGCGTGGTGAACGCCTTGTAAACGAAGTTGAGCCCCAGCTGTTCGTAAAGGAAATTCTGGAAGCGCGTGCCAAAGTTTCCGGGCCTGGCGGAGAGCGACATGCAGAGCTGCGTATCTCGATTGATGCGGAGTGTCATGCGCGATCCAGTTACTTGGCTTTGGCCTTGGGGTTGTATTTTTCGGGATCGTAAGTGACTTTCGCGTCAAAGAAGTCGGGCGCAAAGACGGCGTTGTACTCCACGTGCGTCATGAAGGTTTGGCCAATGATTTCGCCGTCCCGCTTGCTGGTGACCGTGTAAGGCGTGGCGATTCCCTGCACCTTGCGGTAGTTGCCATAAACGGTCTCGTCCTCGATCTTGTATTTATCGGCATCGCGCCAGGTGTAGCGCTTGTTGATGGGCAGGTGAGAGTTGATATCAATTCCGATGCTGAGCTCATCGTTGTTCTTGTTGAGGATGCTGACCACATCGACGAGTTGCTGGTCGGCAACGGACTGGCCGACGTAGAAGAGCACGGTCTGGGGATCCTTGAGCCACTCGCGCAAGACAACTTCCAACGAATGCTGGCGGCGGCGCACAACTTCCTGCACGGTCTTGGCTTCTTCGGCGGCGGTGCCTTTGTAGGTCTTCTCGTATCCTTTGTCGCCGGTATAGATGTAGATGACATCGCGTTGCTTGCTGAGTTCGCGGCGCTCCTTGTCAGGGTACTGGTAGAAGCGCCAGTAGAGCGTGCCGGCAGAGGTGGGCTTGCCGTGGTAGAAGCCGTAGCTGCGGCCCTGCTGCTCCATGGTTTTGTATTCGAGCCAGGCCGGGCCGCCGAGCGCGGCGATCATCTGATCGATCAGCACGCGGGCCTTTTGCACGGCAGCTTCGGCGGTGGGTGCGGGCTTGGGAGCAGGCGCATCCTGCGCGGGTGCGGGTTCGCTCTGGGCCAGGGCGCTGGCTGAGAGCAACAGCAACACGGAGAGCAATTTCTTCATCGTTCGTTCTTCCCTTTTGCCGACGGACTAGCCTACCAGCACCGCACCGCCGTTGACGTTAAAGACCTCACCGGTGATGAATCCCGCGAGCGGCGTGCAGAGAAAGACGATGGGGCCGGCGATCTCTTCAGGGCGCGCGATGCGGCCAAGAGGGATGAGGCTGGTGATCTTCTGCTGCGTTTCAGGCATGGCCATGACCGGCGCGGACATATCGGTGGCGACCCATCCGGGAGCCACACAGTTTACATAGATGCGGTCGCGGGCCAACTCGGTGGAGAGACCTTTGACCATGCTGATGATGGCGCCCTTGGTGGCGGCGTAGTCGCAGTGGAAGGCTTCGCCGCGCTGGGCGGCGGTGGAGCTGACCATGACGATGTGTCCGCCGCGGCGGGATTGTTTCATGACGCGGACGGCGGATTTGACCAGTAAAAATGCACTGTCGAGGTTGATGGCCATGGTGGAGCGCCACTGGTCGTCGGAGAGCTGATCGACGGGTGCGTCATGCGATGGCCAGACGCCGTGGTTGACGACAAGGATGTCCAAGTGGCCGAAGCGGGTGACGGTTTCCTCGACGAGCATCTCCTCGGCGCCCTCGCCGATGAGGTCGCTCTGGACGGCGGCGGCGCGGTCGGCACCACACTCAATGACCAGCTTTTGTGCGGCTTCGGAAGACTTCTGGTAGTTGAAGAGGACGCTGGCTCCGGCCTGGGTGAAGAGGCGGACGCAGGCGGCGCCGATGCCGCGCGAGCCTCCGGTGACGAGAGCAACTTTGCCGCTGAGATCGAGGGTGAGACTCATGAAAAGCTTCTCCAGGAGTGCGGGTGGAGCGATTTTCCGACGAAACCATCTTAGAACGGCGAGGGGAGAGTTGGGGAGCAAGGATTGACCATTGTGATAATCGTTTGCGGAGCTGTAGTTACCGGCGGCGCAATGGTTGAGGTCGGTCCTGAACGATTTACTGATTGGTCATCAAACCAGGCGACTTTCTATGGCCTATTGGTTCATCCTTACGTTCTCAAAATCGGGGGAGCGGAGGGCGAGCGCCCGATGGAAGGCGCGGGACTCGGCGATGAGTTGTTCGAAGATTCGACGCGACACTTCGTTTTTATCGAAGGTTCGTTCGGGATGCCACTGAACGCCGAGCACCCAGTGTCCGGCGGTGGCACCTTCGACGGCCTCGATGACGGAGTCCTGGGGAGAGCGGGCAACGACGCGAAGAGCGTCCCCGGGGATGGCGACGGACTGGTGATGGCTGGAGTTGACGATGATGGTTGCGTCGCCGGTGAGGGAGGCGAGGGCGGAGCCGGGTTCTATTTGGGCAGGATGCTCGATGACCTCGGTGCGCGGAGCGCCGGGAGTTCGCGAGTGCTGGACGGAGGACTCGATGTGCTGGACGAGAGTTCCGTTGCGCCATACGTTGAGGGACTGGGTTCCGTAGCAGATGGTGAGGATGGGCTTGCGCATGTTGTGCGCGTCCTGAAGAAGGAGCTCGTCGATGTTGTCGCGCGCGGGGTCCGGGGCGGCGGTGCGGGGATTGCGGTGCTCGTTGTACTTCTGGGGATCGACGTCGGCGGGAGAGCCGGGGAGGAGAATGCCGTCGCAGTATTTTGCGAGCTGGGCGGCTTCGACGTTGGAGAGATGGAGGTCGATGAGGACGGGCACGCCTCCGGCAGCAGTGATGGAGTTGAGATAGTCGGGCAGGGCGCGGGTGGAGTACTCAGGGTCAGAGTTGGGAACGGGGATGGCGATGCGCGGCTTCATGGGGAAGATGATAACGCGGCGGCGTACACAGGAACAGAACGCGGGCGAAAGGACTAGCATAGCGGTGAGCGTGCGGAGGAGAGCAGATGGCGGAGCAGGTGTGGGATAGTTTCGCGCGGTTGAATGCAGGGGAGCGATTCAAGCGGCAGTCCGCCGAGATGGGTGAGGCGGTGACGGCGGCGATTGTGGATGCGGCGCTGAAGGGCTTGCCAATTGTGGATGGAATGCGAGTGCTGGACGTGGCGTGCGGAGCGGGGGAGCCCTCGATCTCAATGGCGGCGCTGCTGCAGGGCAAAGGGCAGGTGGTGGGGGCGGATATGGCGGCGCTTCCGCTGGAGGTGGCGCGAGGACGGGCACGGAAGCGCGGGTTGGAGAATGTGGAGTACATGGAGGCGGATGTACACGCACTGCCGTTTGGGGATGCGAGCTTTGACCTGGTGACAAGCCGACTGGGAGTGATGTTCTTTGGCGATTTGAGGAAGGCGCTGGGAGAGGTGCGGCGGGTGCTGAAACCGGGCGGGCGAGTGGCGCTGCTGGCGTGGGGAGCTATGGAGCAGCCTTACTTCCAGATGACAGTTGGTGCGGTAAGGCGAGTGCGACCGGAGCTGGAGATTCCGGCGGGGGCGCAGACGATGTTCAAGTTTGGAGAGGCGGGGACACTGGGTGCGGCGCTGCGTGAGGCGGGCTTTGGCGCGGTGGAGGAGAAGTTGGAGAAGCTGCGCTGGGACTGGCACGGGTCGCCGGAGGAGATGTGGGACTACTTCCGGGGAGTGACGGTTCCGTTCCGCGGGATGCTGGAAAAGGTGGATGGCGACGCGGCGGTCGATGCAGCAGTGCTGGCTGCGCTGAATGAGCAGTTTGATGGAGAATATGTGCGCATGGATGCGCAGATGGTGGTGGCGACGGCGAGGAAGGAATAGAGGGCAACGTGGCGGAGGTGCGGTATGCGAATGGGGTGCCAACTGGCACCCCATTCGCTTGATGGTCATGGCTGACGAGGGATGGCGGAGGTAGCGAGCAAGGCTTGAACGTCTGATACGAGTTTGTGGACGGTGGCGGAGAAATCGGCATCGCGATTTTTCTTGAGGAAGGCGAAGTCGATTTCCTCGACGAAGCCCCAGAGGGAGGCGTGGGACCTCGGGTCGTAGATTCCAAGCCTGATCTGGGGGCGGGGAAGCTCGGGAGGATCGACGAAGCGGATGGCGAAGATGAGGTCAGCATCGGTTGGATCGGCGACGATCTGATAGCGTCCCCAGGTTTTCATTTCGGCAATGAGTTCGCCGTATGCGCGCTCAGGGCTTCCGCTGTAACGGGAGGGGAAAGAGGTGACGTCGCCGAGTTCATAAGAGACGAAGACCCGCTTGCCGTTGAGCAGGGGGGCAGGAACGGGTGCGGCAAGGGTGTTGATGCCCGCATTTGCTGAGCTTTTGTGCTGGGCACAGAGCGGCAGTGCACAGACGAGGAAGATGGCTGCGAGGGCGGTGAGGCGTCGGAAAGGATAGGACATTCTGTTCCTCCAAGTGGAAGTGCGGCGGACGGCGGACGGTGCTCTGCTGATGACGAACCCAGTATGAGCCGGAAGGTTGCTGGAAGAGAGCGGGAAGGTGTAAAGGTTTGTGAAGTCGGCGGGGCAGAGAAGACGAAAGGCCGCGTAGCAATTATCGCGCAGTAACGAGGCGGGGATCACGCGGCGATGTGATGCGGGTCGCGTAGCGCGAGAATGTGTGCTGGATATAATTCGATTTCCACCAAGCCGATTTTCTTGAACTCCGGACATTCGTACTCCCCCAAAAGTCCGAGGCGGCAGGCGGTGCAGGCGCGGTGGGCACCGCAACAGTAAGGACAACTTAATTTCTAGTTCAGCGAGGAGCTTCGTTATGGTGCGGTTACGCTCGTGGAGTTGGTCTGCAGTTGCAACCTGGATGGCTATGGCGGTTGCCGTGCTGTCTCCGACGGCGGCGCACGCGGGGTTTGGTTTCCAACCGCCGTCGGCGGAAGAGCTGGCGATGAAGGCTGAGCCGAAGGCTCCGGGCGCGCCGGCGATTATTTTGTACCGGCAGGTGGACCGGGACGATAACGGGTCGACCTCGCACGAGGACGATTACATCCGGATCAAAATTCTGACCGAAGAGGGACGGAAGTACGCGGACATCGAAATCCCTTTCGTAAAGGAAAGCGGGAATATCAGCAGGATCAAGGCGCGCACAATCCGTCCGGACGGCACGATTGCCAACTATGAAGGCAAAGTGTTCGACAAGACGATTGTGAAGGCGAAAGGCGTGAAGTACCTGGCAAAGACATTGACCCTTCCCGATGTGCAGGTGGGCAGCGTCATTGAGTACTTCTATACGACCGATCTGAGCGAGGACTGGATATTTGATTCGCACTGGATTCTGAGCCAAGAGCTGTTTACGAAGAAGGCAAAGTTTTCCCTGAAGCCCTACCACAACGACTACTCAAACATGAGCGTGCGCTGGAGTTGGCAGGGGGTGGATAACCCTCCGAAGCAGGATCCGGACAAGGTCGTGCGAATGGAAGCAAACGACGTAAAGGCATTCTTGGCAGAAGACTACATGCCCCCAGAAAACGAGTTGAAGTCGCGGGTGGACTTTACTTACTCGAGCGGAATTCTGGAAAAGGACCAGGACAAGTTCTGGAAACAGGCTGGAAAAAAGTTCTACAGCGGGATGGATGACTTCACCAACAAGCGCAAGGCGATGGAACAGGCGGTGGCACAGATTGTTTCACCGGGCGATACGCCGGAGGTGAAGGCACGGAAGATTTATGCCCGAGTGCAGCAGTTGCGTAACGTCAGCTTTGGGGTGGAGCGGACGGAGCAGGAGAAGAAGCGCGACAAGGAGAAGCCCCAGAACAATGTGGAAGATGTTTGGAAGGCGGGCTGGGGAAACGGGTATGGGCTGACGTGGCTTTATCTGGGGCTAGTGAAGGCTGCAGGGTTGGAGGCGTATGGAGCGCGAATTTCCAACCGCTCTGAGTACTTCTTCAATCCCAACAAGCTGGAAGACAGGAAGCTGGATACAAATGCGGTTGTGGTGCGGTTGAATGGCAAGGAAGTGTACTGCGATCCGGGGGCGGCGTTTACAGCGTTTGGCGAACTTCCGTGGGGTGAGACGAACGTGAAGGGGATCCGGTTGGACAAGGACGGTGGCCAGTGGATCATGACGCCGATGACGACGAGCGCTGACGCGCGGACGGAGCGCAAGGCGGAGTTGAAGCTGGATGAGGAGAGCGGCTCGCTGGAAGGCAAGCTGGTGGTTACCTACACGGGCCTGCAGGCGTATGAACTGCGCGATCAAGAGCGCAACCAGGATGAGGTTTCCAAGAAGAAGTACCTGGAGAACGAAATTCGGGAGTCGGTGCCAGTGACGATTGAAGTGGAGCTGGTGAACAAGCCGGAGTGGAAAGATACTTCCGTGCCGCTGGTGGCCGAGTTCACGCTGAGGGTTCCGGGGTGGGCGATGTCAGCGGGCAAGAGAGCGCTGCTGGCGACGGGATTGTTCTCCGCGGCGGAAAAGCATGTGTTCGATCATGCGGCGCGGACTTACCCGATCTATTACGAGTATCCGACACTGAAGGTGGATGATGTGACGATTGAGCTTCCGGCGGGCTGGAAGGTGAGCAGTGTGCCGGAGGCACTCGACCGGGATTTGAAGGCGGTGGCGTTTAGCTCCAAGGTGGAGAGCGTGAAGGGGAAGTTGCACCTGACGCGCTCGCTGAGGACGGATGCGATGCTGCTGGACACAAAGTATTACTCGACAGTACAGAGTTTCTACCGCATGGTGAGGACGACCGATGAACAACAGATTGTTTTGCTGCCGGGCACTTCCACTGCTTCCAATTAGGCGGGGAGCGCTGACGCTTGCGCTGTTGGTGGTTTGCCTTTCCTCTGCGGCATGGGCAGGGGGCGACGCTCCGGGGTGGATGCACGCGCTGGTGAGCGTGCCTCTGCCGGAACACGACGAGAAGACGAATGCGGTGCTGCTGTTTTCAGATACGACAGTAGTAGTAGTAAGCGCAGACAAGGTAAAGACCCACGTGCGCGAGGCTTACAAGATACTGAGGCCGGGGGGGCGCGATTTTGGTGTGGTGAAGGTGCCCTTCGACTCGCAGCAGAAGGTCACCGGCATGCGCGGCTGGTGCATTCCGGCGCAGGGCAAGGATTTTGAGGTGAAGGACAAGGAAGCAGCGGAGGTTTCGCTGCCGGGTGCGGAACTGGTGAACGATGTGAAGGCAAAGCTGCTGCAGATTCCAGCAGCGGAGCCGGGGAACATTGTGGGGTACGAGTACGAGGTGGAGGAGCGTCCGCTAGCGCTGCAGGATGTGTGGAATTTCCAGGAGCTGAGCCCGGCGAAGGAGAAGCACTACTCGGTGCAACTGCCGCCGGGTTGGGAGTACAAGGCGACGTTCTTGAACTATCCGGAGGTGAAGGCGACCGGCGGCGGTGGGCAGTGGCAGTGGGTAGTGAATGACGTTCCGGGGATTCGCAAAGAGGCGGATATGCCGCCCTTGAGCGGAGTTGCGGGACAAATGATCATCTCTTTTTTGCCGCCGGGCGGGCGCAGCGTGAGCTCATTTGCAAGCTGGCCGGAGATGGGCGAGTGGTACAAGAGCCTGACGAACGGACGGCGTGATGCTTCGCCGGAGATCAAGCAGAAGGTGGCGGCACTGACCAGCTCCAAGACGACTACGCTGGCGAAGATGAAGGCGCTGGCCGCTTTTGTGCAGAACGACGTGCGCTATGTAGCCATCGAACTGGGCATCGGCGGGTGGCAGCCACATCCGGCTGCGGATATTTTTGTGCACCGATATGGCGATTGCAAAGACAAGGCGACGCTGATGGGCTCAATGCTGCACGAGATCGGGGTGGAGTCCTTCTACGTGGTAATCAACGCGGAGCGGGGTTCCGTGACCGATGCGACAACAGCCCACATGGGAGCGTTCGACCATGTGGTACTGGCGATCAAGCTGCCGGACGATGTGCAGAGCCCGGATTTGCTGGCGACGATGAATCATCCAAAGCTGGGGCGGTTGCTGTTCTTCGATCCGACGAGCGAGCTGACGCCGCTTGGGAGGACCGGGGGATACCTGCAAGCGAACTGGGGGCTGCTGGTGAGTCCGAATGGCGGCGAGTTGGTGCAGTTGCCGAAGCTGGCGGGGGAGAGCAACAGCATTGAGCGCACGGGACAGTTTGTTCTGGATGCGAACGGGAACCTGCTGGGAGATATCCGCGAGGTGCGGGTGGGCGACCGGGCAAATTCACAGCGGGCAGCGATGCGGGCGGTGCGGGATTCCAAGGAGAGGATCAAGCCGATTGAGAGCATGCTGGCGGGTTCGATTTCGCTGTTCCGGATCACGAAGGCGACGCTGGTGAACCTTCCAGACAACGATCAGCCGTTTGAATACAGGTACTCCTTTGAGGCGGCGAACTATGCCAAGAGTGCGGGCGGATTGCTGATGCTGCGGTTGCGGGCGGTGGGGTCAAAGTCCAGCAGTTTGCTGGAGACAAAGGAGGCTCGGAAGTTTGCGGTGGAGTTTGACGGACCTGCGAAGGATACGGATGTGTTCGAGTTCACGATTCCGGCGGGGTACGAGGTGGAGGATCTCCCTCCGGCGGTGGATGCCGACTTCAGCTTTGCGAGTTATCACTCGAAGTCAACCGTGCAGGGAAAAGTGATTCGCTATACGCGGACGTTCGAGGTGAAGGAGTTGAGCGTTCCGGCAAGCAGGGCGGCAGAGCTGAAGAAGTTCTACCGGATGATTGCCGGAGACGAACGCAATACGGCGGTGCTGCGAATGGCGGTGAAGCAGACGAGCGCGCAGTAGGCGGTTCATTACAATCGGAATGATGACGAATTCTGAGGCTCCGATTATCGAGTTGTGCGATGTTTCCGTGGTGCGCAATGGGCGCGTGGTGCTGCATGGGCTGAATCTGCGGGTGGAGGCCGGTGAGCATGTGGCGATCATGGGGCCGAATGGGTCGGGAAAGTCCACGCTGATCAAGACGATTACGCGGGAGCTGTATCCGATGTACGACGGACGGGCGCGGATGCGGCTGTTTGGGCAGGAAAGCTGGAACGTGGTGGAGCTGCGTTCGATGCTGGGGATCGTGACGAACGATGCGAACGCCTTCCACGGGCGGGCGGTGACGGGACGCGAGGCGGTGCTGTCGGGATTCTTCAGCAGCGTGGGGCTTTCACGGCATCACCGGGTGAAGGCCGGGATGCGGGAGAAGACGGAGGAGCTGCTGGGGTGGCTGGAAATTGGGCACCTGGCGGAGCGGGTGGTGGGAGAGATGTCCAGCGGCGAGGCGCGGCGGGTGATGATTGCGCGGGCGCTGGTGCATGAGCCGAAGGCATTGCTGTTTGACGAGCCGAGCAACAGCCTGGATGTGTTTGCGCAGATTGAGCTGCGGCACACGATGAGCAAGCTGGCACGGGCAGGGATTGCGCTGCTGCTGATCACGCATCATCTTCCGGACGTGGTTCCGGAGATTGAGCGGGTGATCTTTATGCGCGAGGGACGGATTGCGGGCGACGGGGCGAAGGCGGAACTGCTGACGGCAGAGAAGCTGGGAGCGCTGTTTGGGTGCGCAGTGGAAGTGACGGAGCAGGATGGGTACTACCACCTGGTGTCATAGGAAGTCTGCTCAGGACTTCCTGCTTAGAAAATCGCTTCAAAAGATCAAAGACAAAATCAAAGGCAAGGTCAACTGGCGCATGTTAGCCGACAACGGGCGAACGCGGGGCGTCCGAGACATTACCCGAAATGTTGGCGGTGGGCGGGGTGAGGGAGGAGTGCGCATAGAAGAGTTCGGCGATGGAACGGTGAACGCGGGAGGAGAGGGCTTCCATGTCACGGGAGACGAGGCCCGTGGTGGGGATGGGGTCTCCAATGACCAGGCGAAAAGGCGTGGGGTGGATGACATAGGAGTTCATGGGGAGAGATTCGAAGGTGCCGACGATGGCCATGGGGATGATGGGGACCTGAGCCTTGATGGCGGCGTAGAAGATTCCGCCGAGGAAGGGCTGGAGGTGGCCGTCGGTGCAGCGTCCGCCCTCGGGAAAGACGACGAGGGGCATTCCATTTTTAACGGTCTGGGAGGCGGCGGAGAGAGAGCGCAGAGAGGCGCGGGCGTCGGTGCGGTCAATGGGAATCTGGCCGGAGCGGCGAAGGTGCCATCCGAGAAAAGGGAGACGGAAGAGCTCGAGCTTGGCAAGGATGCGGAACTGAAAGGGCAGTCCGACGTAGAGGACGGGGATATCGAGGGCGGAGGAGTGATTGGCGGCGTAGATGGCGGGCTGAGAGAGGTCGAGGCGGTCGAGTCCGATGACGGTGAGAGGGGACGAGGCAGCGTGAAGGATCAGCCAGGACCAGAGACGGGCGAGATTGTGCTGGATGCGGCCGTTGGGGTCGAGGAATCCGGCAAAGAGGGAGATGGTGCCGAGAGTACCGGTGTAGAGGTAAATGAGCGGATTGCGCAAGAGATAAGAGGCCAGGCGTGTAGATAACGGAGATTGAGGGCGCGCACTCATGGGGACAGGATATATGGCGGGAGGGAGGGTTTCCAAATTGGCGCCGAGGGCGGAGGTTACAAAGGACAACTCGGGGGAAGTTCTGCTCCTCTGATGGAGTGGGGTTGGGCCTTCCATGCGATTCCTTTCTGCTTCTGTGCTTTCTCTCCTCTCTAAATATTGTGTGCTGGTTGCGGCGGTGGGAGCGATGTGCGCGGGTGCCGGGGCGCAGGTAACGGTGGTGACGGCGACAGCTCCGACGGTGGTGTTTGTGGCAAGCCCGAAGACGATTGGCGGGGGTGGGAGTTCCACGCTGAGCTGGAGCACGGCCAATGCAACTTCTGTGACGATCTCGCCGGGGATCGGAGCGGCAGCGGTATCCGGCTCAAAGAGCGTGAAGCCCGCGGCCACCACAACCTACACGTTGACGGCGAAGGGCGCGGGTGGAACACGGACGGCAACCGCGACGGTGACGGTGACTTCAGCAACGACGGTGACGATGACAGCGCTGCCGACCACGGTGGCGAGCGGCGGGGCGAGCACACTGACGGTGACGGTGACGAATGCGTCTTCGGTCTATATCAGCAACAACGTGAATGGGACGGTGATTCCGGTTTCAGCGGCGGGCGGGAGCGTGGTGGTAAAGCCAACGCAGACGACACTCTATACGGCGACAGTCACCGGGAGCAAGAACAACGCGACGGCCACCGCCACGGTGACGGTGCTGGCAGGTAAGCCGGTGGTGTCGATTACGGCGAGCCCGGCGGCGATCTCCTCTGGGGGGACGAGCACGCTGACAGTGACGGCGACGCGTGCAACAAAGGTAGTGGTGACGAACAGCAGCGATGCGACCAGCTACAGCCTTGGCGCGACGGGGGGATCACAGTCTGTGAGCCCGACGCAGACGACAACCTATACGGCGACAGCGACGGGTGCGGGCGGGACAACAGCGGCGACGGCGACCGTTACGGTTTCAACGGGGAACGCGCAATCGATCCAGCACGTGCTCTTCATGCTGCAGGAGAACCGGAGCTTTGACAGCTACTTCGGGATGCTGAATCCGTACCGCATGAACAACGGGTGGAATGTGGGGGACGACGGGAAGGTGTATGACGTGGACGGGATTGATGACAAGCTCTCCACGACCCAGAATGTGAACGACGAGGGAGCGGCGTTCGGACTGTTCAAGACGAAGTCGAGCTGCCTGGACGATATGACTTCCGCATGGCTGGAGAGCTACGGCGATGTGAACCGGTATGACTTTTCAACCACCCGCAAGATCCTGATGGATGGATTTGTGCACGTGGCGGAGAACTACGCGAAGTTTGGCGGAGGGAGCGGAGCGTTTACGGACACGGCGGGGCAGCGGGCGATGGCTTACTACGACGAGGGTCTGCTGAATTACTACTACTACATGGCTTCGCAGTTTGCGCTGTCGGACCGGTGGTTCTCGCCAATATCAAGCAAGAGCACGCCGAACCGGATTGCGACGCTTACGGGAGGAACGACGCAGGGGTTGGTGCGGGATCCGGGCGTGGACGACCGGTTGCCGCAGCTGGGGGCGCAGACGATTTTCCAGAAGCTGAGCGGGGCGGGAGTGAGCTGGAAGGTCTATTACTCCGCAACCAATGATGGCTGCGATGTGCGGCTGGGAAGCGCGTGCAAGCCGGCGACGGTGAACCGTTATCCTTCGACGACGTTCGGGAACTTCGGATATGCGAACAGCTTCCTGTATTCGAAGAACAGCGCGGCGCCAACATGCACGGGAACGACGACGGATTCCGGGACGGCAGTGGGGGATCCGAATAATGCGTTCTGTATTGATGTGACGAAGATTGCGCCGGTGACGCAGTTGTTTACGGACATGAAGAACGGGACGCTGCCCAGCTTTGCGTATATCGAGGCGGGATACGGGAGCAACGATGAGCATCCGGGGTCGGGGCAGTCGATTTTGCAGGGACAGGCGGCGGTGGCGCAGATTCTGAATGCGTTGATGGGAAGCGCATCATGGGGGAGCTCGGCTTTCTTCCTGAGCTATGACGAGGGCGGCGGACCATACGACCATGTGCCTCCGGTGGCGGGACATACGAACGACTTCACCTCGGCGGGGCTGGGAGTGACGACGGATATTGCGAGTATTGCGGTAAACGCGGACGGGTATGAGCCTTGCTTGCCTGCGGTGGCGGGGGTGCCGACGACGCATTGCGATCTGGTGACGAGCGATCCGGGGGCGAAGGCGACAGATGCTGCGGCGGTGAACGGGTTCCAGGCACAACTGGGATTCCGGCTGCCGAATATGATCGTGTCTCCCTTTGCGCGGAGGCACTATGTCTCGCACACTCCGATGGACCATACGGCGGTCATCAAGTTTGTGGAGAGCCGGTTCATTGGGGCGGGGGCAAGTTTGACAGCGCGCGACGCGGCACAGCCGGACCTGCTGGAGTTCTTCGACTTCGCTAGGATTCCGTGGGGTACGCCGCCGGTGCCGCCAGCTCCGGTAACGGACGCGGCGGGGAGCACCTGTACTCCGGCGAGCATGGGGCCGTAAGGAACGGTCGTGGATGGGGTGCCCAGGTTCGCGCCTGGGCATTCTTTTTGCGAGCTAGTACTGGGCTATGAGCTCTGCGCTGGCAGGGCGGCGCATGAGGAAGTCTTTCTGGGGGTCGGTGCCGACGAGGAAGATTTGTTCACCGATGACTTCAAAGCCCCACTTTTTGTAGAAGGCGATGGCGCGGGGGTTTCCGGAGAAGACGCTGAGCCAGAGGGGGCGGGGGATTTCGGCGTTGAGGGTGGAGAGGGCGCAGTGGAGGAGGGCATCGGCGAGTCCGGTGCCGTGGTGGGCGGGGTCGAGATAGAGCTTGCGGAGTTCGCCGGGGGTGGCGGGGATCGCGGGGTGAGGGCTGCGGCGGGCGGCGATGGTGTAAGCGACGATGCTCTGCGAGGATTCGGCGAGGAGGACGAGCAGATTGGGGTCCTCGATGAGGGCACGGAAGCGCTCGGGCGAGAGCTCGGAGGCGATGTGGGATTCGAGGTCCGAAGGGTCGGTAACCGGGCAGCCGAGGGGGAAGACACGGGCGGCAAAGGCTGCCAGGGGAGGGGCGTCTTCAGCAGTGGCGCAGCGGATGGCGGGCGTGGGCATAATCAGCTGTCTTGACGATAGAGCAGGTTGCGCATGGCCTGACGGCGGGCTTCATTGGCCTCGCTATCGGCTTTGTCGGCATCTCCGGGGCGGGGTGCACCGGGGCCGGTGGCATCAGGGGCGCTGCAATCCCAACAGCGATTGGCGAAACCGGGCTTGTCGGGCTTGAGTTCGAACTCTTCTCCGCAGACGACGCAGACTTTGATGGGGAATGCCATTTGTATCTCCTTGATGCAATATACGGGTCCTGCGGCGTTGGGCAGGAGGTCTCCGATCGACATTCTTCTGTGAGGTATTTTATCCGGCGATGCGCTTGAAGTCTCGTTTGAAGGCCGGGTCGTTTCCATTCTCGGGTGCGGCAGCGCGAAGTTCTTTTGCGGCGTCAGCGAGGCGGCCCTGTTTTTCAAGAACGAGGCCGAGCTTCCAGTGCGCGGTGGAGTGGGTTGGGGCTCCGGCTTCAGGTTCCCGGGCGAGGTACTGGCGGAGATAGCGCTCGGCTCGGCCGAGGTCAAGGCCGGACTCGAGCATGGCCATGGCGGCGGAGAATAGCGGAGCGGCATTGTCAGGGACGCGGCGCTGCGCTTCGGCAAGGGCGGCGTCAAGGTCGCTCCAGTGCTGGAGGTGGACGAGGGCGGAGGCGAGGTAGATGTAGCCTCCGACGCGGGCGGGATCGGCGACGATTGCCTGGCGGGCGAAGTGCTCGGCCTCCGCATAGTGACGGTAGCCATCGCTGTCGAGGATGGAAGTGAGATCGATGAGGGCGCGGTAGAGGCGGGGATTGAGTTGGACGGCTTTGCGGAGGAAGCTCTCAATGTCAGGCAGGGGACGTTTCTGCATCTGGAGAAGAGCGGCTTCCGCAAGCGCCCCGTCGGCAGGATTGATCTGGTAAATGCGCTGGAGGGTCTCGCGAGCCTTGGTTTTGGATCCGCCGACGATGGCGGGAGACTGCTCGTAGAGGCCCATGGATTCCTTGAGTGCGCGGATGTTGCGGGGATCGAGTTCAATGGAGCGATCCACTTCGTGGCGCATCTGGCGGGCGAGAGGGATGCCTCCGCCGAGGATTCCGAGTTTAAGGGCGCGGTCGCCGAGAGTGTCTGCGAGTTGGCAGTGATACTCGCTGCTGCTGGGAGCGGCTTCGGTGGCCCGGCGGCCGAACTCTACAGCGCGGTCGAAGTCCCCATAGGCGTCATAGATGGCAGACATCCAGGAAAGGGCTTCGGCGTCATTTGAGTTTCGGGTGAGGCGCTCCTGGGCGACGCCGTAGAGCTGGCGAAAGTGTCCCTGCTCGAGGAGTGTTTTGCCGTCGGCGGCGTGTGCGAGGGCGGGGATAAGGAAGGCGCAACAGAAGAACGCGACCGCCCGGATGGCACGGGCTGACGGGGAGAGACGCGCGAAAGCGGAAAGAGCAGACCGGAAACCAGGACGCAAACCAGACCTCTTGGGGTGTCTCGCACGGAACCGGGGCGGCGATAAGGGCACCGGAAATGTTGGCACCATTTACAATCGTGCAAGCACCGGAGAGTTGGCGGCGGGTATTTACGCGACCTGCTCCGGGAGGCCCGGGAGACTTCAGTATTAATAGGAGATTAACAGAGAATGATGTCCGATGTCCGTAAGGGATTGATCATGGTGAATACCGGGCCGGGAAAAGGCAAGACCACCGCGGCTATGGGCACCGGACTGCGTGCTGTGGGGAACGGCATGAAGGTCCTGATGCTCCAATTCCTGAAAGGCTCGTGGCACTACGGGGAACTGGATGCAGTGAAGGCATTTGGCGACAACTTTGTGATGAAGCAGATGGGCCGGGGATTTGTGAAGGTGGGCGGAGCAGAGACCGATCCGGAAGACGTGAGGATGGTGGAAGAGTGCTGGAAAGAGGCCGAAGAGGCGATCCTTTCCGGACAGTGGGACCTGGTGATTCTGGACGAGATCAACTACGCGATCAGCTACAAGATGCTGGATCCGGAAAAAGTGGTGGAAGTGCTGCGGCGAAAGCCGGAGATGATTCACGTGATCTTGACGGGGCGAAATGCCCACCCGACAATTGTGGAGCTGGCCGATACGGTGACGGAGATGCGCGAGGTGAAACATGCGTATCAGCGGGGGATCCAGGCACAGCGGGGAATTGAGTACTAGGGCTCTGGTTCGGAAAGACCTGTTCCGGGATTCGAAAGAGGACGCATGAGCTGGTTTAAGCGCGAAGAGCAGCAACTGGACACGAGCGGCGAGAAGAAAATGCGCACCGAGGGGCTCTGGGTGAAATGCGACCAGTGCCGGCAGATCATCTGGAAGAAAGACCTTGAGGACAACTTCCACGTTTGCCCGAAGTGCGACCGGCACTTCCGCATAGACACACGAACGCGGCTGGGATATCTGTTCGACGATGGGGTTTACACGGAAGAAGACGGCAACCTGGTGACGACCGATCCGCTGGAGTTCAGCGACCTGAAGGACTACAAGGCGCGGGTGAAGGCGGCACAGAAGCTGACCGGGCGCAAAGACGCAATTGTGAACGCGCGGGGAAAGGTCGGCGGGCGCGAGGTGATTGTGTCGGCAATGGAGTATGGCTTTATCGGCGGCAGCATGGGCGCCGTGGTGGGCGAGACGATTACGCGGGCGGTGGAGAAGGCGCTGGCTGGACGGGTTCCGCTGGTGGTGATTTCCTCTACGGGCGGGGCAAGGATGATGGAGGGGACGATTTCGCTGATGACGATGGCGAAGGTTTCGGCGGCGCTGGGACGGCTGGACGACGCGAAGATTCCCTACATCAGCGTGCTGACCGATCCGACGACCGGAGGCGTGACGGCGAGCTTTGCGATGCTCGGGGATTTGAATATTGCCGAACCGGGGGCGCTGATTGGATTTGCAGGGCCAAGGGTGATCGAGCAAACGATAAGACAGAAGCTGCCGGAGGGTTTCCAGCGGAGCGAGTTTTTGGTGGATAAGGGCTTTTTGGACGCGGTGGTGCACCGGCGGGAGATGAAGGCGTATATCGGTAAAGCGCTGGGGTGGATGACCTAGAAGCCGAGGGATTTCCGGGGATAGAGCGGGAAGCTTTGAGGAGCTTTCTGGGTGGGCCGTAAGCTATTGCAGAGCATTGGGTTAGCGGCGGCAGGGGATGGCCCCGGCGTGCTATAATGTTCTGTGCTTCTGGGTGGCGAAATTCTCACAATGCAGGCGGTTGGCGGCGACGTTGAATGACGTTCGCGGTGGGCGCATTTTGCGAGAGAAGCGAATCAGGATTGCTGCTGAAAAGTTCTTCAGCATGCTGGAAGGTATTTAGAAATACATGGCCGACGAGACAAACAACCCTAAGCTTCCGCTGGAAGGCGGCGGTGGTCCTCCCTCGAACGTGCAGCCGATCAACATTGAAGAGGAGATGAAGCGGTCTTACCTCGACTATTCGATGTCGGTGATTATCGGGCGCGCTCTGCCGGATATCCGCGACGGATTGAAGCCGGTACACCGGCGCATTCTGTACGCGATGCACGACATGGGACTGCTGCACAACAAGAAGCACGTGAAGTGCGCCAAGGTAGTGGGCGAGGTGCTGGGCAAGTACCACCCGCACGGCGACTCGTCCGTGTATGACGCGACAGTGCGTATGGCGCAGAACTTCTCACTGCGCTACCCGCTGGTGGATGGGCAGGGCAACTTCGGTTCGGTGGACGGCGATCCTCCGGCAGCGTACCGGTACACGGAAGCACGGCTGACGGCGATTGCGGCAGAGTTGCTGGCGGATATCGACAAGGACACGGTGGACTTTGTCGCGAACTTCGACGATTCGACGGCGGAGCCAACGGTGCTTCCCTCGAAGATTCCGACACTGCTGATCAATGGGTCGAATGGAATCGCCGTGGGCATGGCGACCAACATTCCTCCACATAATTTGACCGAGATCATGACGGCGGCAATTCTGCTGGTGGAAAAGCCGAAGACGCAGCTGGAAGAGATTCTGACGATTGTGCAGGGACCGGACTTTCCGACGGCGGGATTCATCCACGGACGGAAGGGGATCCACGAGGCGTACAGGACCGGGCGCGGGCGCTTCCTGATGCGGGCGAAGGTTGCGATTGAGCACATGACGAAGGAGAAGGACGCAATCATCGTCACCGAGATTCCGTACCAGGTGAACAAGGCGCGGCTGATTGAGCGCATTGCTGACCTGGTGAACGAGAAGACGATTGAGGAGATCAGCGATATCCGCGACGAGAGCGACCGCGATGGAATGCGGATCGTAATCGAGCTGAAGCGTGGGTCGCAGCCTGAGATTGTGCTGAACCAGCTGTACAAGCACACGCAGATGCAGGAAAGCTTCAGCATGATCTTTTTGGCCGTGGTGAACGGCCAGCCGCGCGAGATGGGACTGGTGCAGGCGCTGCAGCACTTCATCGATCACCGGGTGGATGTGATCCGCCGGCGCACTGCGTTTTTGCTGCAGAAGGCAAAGGACCGGGCACATATTCTGGAGGGCTACCAGAAGGCGCTGGACTTTCTGGACCACGTGATTGCGATCATCCGCAGCAGCGCGAACCGGACTGAGGCGCGGGAAAACCTGGTGGCGTACTTCGGCGGGCGGTCGATCACGATCAACCTGACGGGACGAATGCCAGTGGCAGATCCGGAGAATCCGTTCAGCACGAAGCAGGCGGACGCGATCCTGGAATTGCAGTTGCACAGGCTGACGCGGCTCTCCATCGACGAGATTGTGAGCGAGTTGAACGAACAGCTTGAGCGCATTGCGGAGTACGAACTGATCCTGGGCTCTGAGAAGAAATTGCGCTCGGTGATTATCAACGAGTTCAAAGAGATTCTGAAGGACTACGGCGGCCCCACGAAGGATCCGCGGCGGACGATCATCCAGGATGAGGCGAAAGAGCTGCAGCTGGAAGACCTGATCGCCAACGAACAGGTGGCGGTAACGGTGAGCCATGCGGGGTACTTGAAACGGACGAACGTTTCGATTTACCGGCAGCAGCGGCGCGGCGGCACGGGACGCAAGGGCATGAGCACACGAGAAGAAGATTTTGTGGAGCACATGATTGCGGCAACGACGCACAACTACATCCTGATCTTTACGAACACGGGCCGGGTGTACTGGCTGAAGGTGTACGAGATTCCGGACGTGAGCGCAGCGGGCAAGGGCAAGCACATTGGCAACCTGGTGAGTTTGCAGCCGGGCGAGACGGTGCGGGCGTTCCTGAACGTGCAGGACCTGGAAGAGGAGGGCAAGTTCATCTTCTTTACGACCCGGAAGGGAACGGTGAAGAAGACTCCGCTGAAGGATTTCTGCAACGTGATGTCTCGCGGGATTATCGCGATTGGAATCGACAAGGACGACGAGCTGGTTTCGGCACAGGTGACCGATGGCCAGCAGTACGTGCTTCTGGCAACCCACCTGGGCATGGCGGTGCGCTTTGACGAGGAGGACGTGCGGTCGATGGGGCGTCCGGCGTACGGCGTGCGCGGCATGAACCTGGCTGAGAAGGATTACATCGTAGGCATGGTGGTGACGCCGAAGAATGCGACTCCAGGAGCCGAGCACAAGGCGAGGAAGAAGGCGAAGGAGAGCGAGAGCGGCGAGCTGATGCCGAACCTGATTCTTACCGTCTCTGAGAATGGCTACGGCAAACGGACTCCGGTGGACGATTACCGGCTGACGGGACGCGGCGCCAAGGGCGTGATCAACCTGAAGACGACGTCGAAGAATGGCAAGGTAGTGGCGATTCTGCTGGTGAGCGATGAGAGCCAGGCGATGCTGATCAGCCAGTTCGGCAAGATCATCCGCATGGGCACAGACACGATTCGCGAGGCGGGCAGAGCGACCCAGGGCGTGAAGCTGATCGACCTGGACGGCCAGGACCGGGTAGCCGCGGCGGTGGTGCTTCCGAAGGAAGAGGCAAACGGCAGCGGCGAGGAACCAACGCTGCTGGATTAAGAGAAGCAAGGAACGAAAGACACAGGGGGGCGCGTAACGCGCTCCCCTGTTGCGTGCAATGAGAGTGGAAAGTCTGGTACTATGCTCGGCACTTTGGTTGGAGGAGCAACGATGCGGAAAGTCGTGCTGGTGGTGATGGCGTTGGCGGTGGGAGCCTGGGGACAGCAGCAATTCAGGACGGTGCCGGAAACTTCGGCGTGGAAGAGCTTGCAGACACTTGTGGGCAACTGGGATGGAAAATTCAGCGAGGGCGGGAAGGAGTCAACCTCAACACTGGAGGTGCGGGCGACGGGAGATGGTTCGGCGCTGATGCACTGGATGGGAAAGGGAACTCCGTATGAGATGGTGACGATGTTCCATCCGAACTTGGATGAGCTGCTGGCAACGCACTACTGCGCGGCTCACAACCAGCCGAGAATGAAGCTGGTGTCCGCGACGGAGAAGCGGTTGGTGTTTGAGTTCAAGGACGGAACCAACATTGGACCCCACGATGGACACATGTCCGGGGTGGCGATCAACCTGATCGACGCCAATCACCACGACGAGGAATGGAGCTACGAGCAGGATGGAAAGCGGAGCACATCGGTGTTCCACTTCACGAGAGCCGGGGGAAATTGAGAATAGAGAACGCTGGCCGAGCCCGCAGGAGAGATCCGGCGGGCTATTTCTTTTGGGCGCGAGGCAATGTTTACGCTTAGAGAGGTGTGGGAGGGAGCAGATGAGCACGCAACTTCCCAATGACGGCAGGGATCATCTTGGGTGTTCAAAGGTATCGCAAAGATTACAGGCCAATGATAAGGGCGACCTTTGGATTGCGGATTGCAGCTACACAGAAGGCAAGCCAAATCAACATTGCGAGGGCTGAACAAGGTGAAGTTGCGCCGGGTGATTCGTCTGATGTGGGGTGTTGTGATGATTGCGGTGAGTTGCGGGGCCGCGTTTGCGGCCTGCGCGGCTCCGGCGCAGAGCGGGCTGGCTCTGTGCTTTCCGTCGGCGGGTGCGACGGTGCTGTATCCTGCCACGATCGAGCTGGCGGCCAACTCGGGAGGAGTGCCGATTACCCATGTGACGGTGTATGACGGCAGTGCGCAAGTGGACGAACTTGGGTATATCCCCGGCCAACTGGTGGATTATGCGTTGAAGAACGGAAATCACCAGGTGACAGTGAATGCGTGGGATGCGAATGGAAAGCTCTACCAGGCAAAGACCAGCTTCACTGTGACGGGTTTTGGCGTGGGTGCGTGCGGACGCGGAGGCGGCGTGATTACACTGTGCTCGCCGGGGGCGGGGATGTATGAACCTGAGAGTTCGGTTCCGATTTCGGCTGCGTTTGCGGCGGGGGTGAAGAGTTGGAGCGTGACGCTGGATGGGCGGCCGGTGATCGACTCGGCAGAGGCGGGACAGCCGACGTCCGCGGCGTTGCAGACACTGACGGCAGCCGGGGCGGGAAATCACACCCTGGTGATCAAGGCGGTGGGGGCAAATGGAGTGACCAGCACGCTGACGCGAGGCTTCCCGACTTTTTACGATTTGAACTGTAATCCGAAGAGCGGGAATTGCACGCCGGGGATCATGATCTCAAAGCCGAATGACATAGGGACCGATAGTGCGGGCGACGAAGCAACGAGCTTCCAGTTGCAGGCAGAGGTGCAGTACAACCCAAAGCCGACGACGAAGATGGTTGTGTATGTTGACGGAGTGAAGGTGGAGCAATCCGCTGGGCCGGGAATTACAGCGGATGTGAATGTGCGGAAGGGAACGCACTACGTTGTGGTGCTGGCATGGGACACGGCGGGAAAGATGTATGAGACGTATGGCAACGTGAACGTGAATTGAGACGAGGTGGCAGACTGGACCGGCGCACACTGCCGGTCCGTTTTTTTTGTGCGAGTGGCACCTAGGGGCCAGCAAGTGGGCGCAGTGGCTTCGCTTACAATGATTGGGTGCTGACTTTACATCAAGCGGCGCTGCTGTTCGGAATTGCAGTGATCAGTGGTGCGATGAATTCGGTGGCGGGCGGGGGCAGCTTCCTGAGCTTCCCGGCGCTGCTGCTGGCGGGAGTTCCACCGATCCAGGCGAACGCCACGAATACGATTGCGCTGCTGCCGGGAATCCTGGGGAGCATTGGGGCGTATCGCGGAGAGCTGCGCGGTCCGGAAGCGCGGCAGGTGCTGATTCCGCTGCTGTCCACGGGAATTGTGGGCGGACTGCTGGGAGCGGTGACGCTGCTGGTGACTCCGCAACAGACCTTTCTGCGGCTGATTCCGTGGCTGTTGCTGTGTGCGACGCTGCTGTTTGCGTTTAGCCGGAAGATTACGGCGGCCCTGCGCCCGCAGGGTGGCGAGGCGACGCTGACGACCAAGGGCGCGGCGGCGGCACAACTATTCGTAGGCTTCTACATTGGATACTTTGGCGCGGGTGCGGGCATCCTGATGATGGCCCTGCTGGCGCTGCTGGGGATGACGCACATTCACCGGATCAATGCGTACAAGACGGTGCAGGCCGCGGTGTGCAATGGGATCGCGGTGCTGGCGTTTATCTTCAAAGGCGTCATCTATTGGAAGCACGCCGGGGTGATGGTGCTGGGGGCACTGCTGGGGGGCTTCTTTGGAGCGACACTGGCGCAGAAGATGAAGCAGGAGCACGTGCGCTGGATCGTAATCGCGATTGGCGCTGGGATGTCGGCTTACTTCTTTATGCGGACGTAAGAAATGTTGAGCATGGAGTGCGGGGAATATTTACGGATTGTGGATTGCAGGAAAAGCGGCAATTCTGTTTAATCCTTGCTACAGATTCCGGGGGTGGATTCCGGAGAGGTAGCCGAATGAACCAAGAGACTCCTGTTAAGAAGCCTGCGACCGTCCATCTTGTTCTGCTGGGTTTGCTGCTGCTGATCACGGCAGCCTACTTCATAAAACATGTTGAGTTTGTATCGGACTACCTCGCAAAGCGTGTGGGAGCGGTGCGCCCGCCTATCCTGATGCAGAGTGCGCAGCCGGTTGTTTACAAGTCAGAAGAAGAGGCTACGAAGGCGGGAGTGCTGGCGGGCGATACGGTGCTGGAGCTCGAGGGGAAGCCCTACCTGGCACTGGGTGAGGCCATCGGCGCGATTGCGCACAAGCATCCCGGCGAAGCGCTGGAAGTGGCGGTGCTGCACAAGTCCGGTGGGCCCGTACAGCGAGTGAAGATTCCCTTGGTATCGCAGTGGGAGGGGGCAAGCGACTACTGGGTGTTTGTCGTGACGCTGCATGTGCTGCTTCCGCTGCTGTGCATGGGACTGGGCTTCAGCGTGGTTGCGTTGCGTCCGCGTGAGAAGCTGGCGTGGGTTCTGCTTGGACTGCTGGTGGGATTCAGCCAGATTTTCGGGCTCTCGTTTGAGAACCAGGATGGGAGCCTGATCAGCAACCTGGCGCTGGGCTACAAAATGGTATTCAGTTCGACGTGGGTGCTGTGGCTGTTTGTGCTGGGAGTTTACTTTCCGGAACAGCTGGGATTCGAGCGGCGGCATCCGTGGCTGAAGTGGCTGGGAATTGTGCCGCTGAGCGCGTTGGCAGTAGTGGGAGTGATCTATAACGAGCTGGTTGTGAACAGCTACGCGGCGCAGAAGCACTTCGGAGCCATGCTCTCACCGGTGCTTGGCAATATCAGCGGGACGCTGGTCCTGCTCGGCATCGCATCGTTCTTTGTGTTGATCGTTGCGAAATACTTTGTGGCATCTTCGCGGGACGCGAAGCGGAGGCTGCGGCTGCTTTATTGGGGAATGTTCCTGGCGGTGGTGCCGACGCTCTCGCTGGTTGTGGTCAGTATCGTGCAGAAGAAGGCGATCGACGACTATCCGAAGTGGGTGGAACTGCCTGCCCTGCTGCTGACCTTTCTGTTTCCGGTGACCCTGGCCTATAGCATTGTTGCCCACAAGGCAATGGATATCACGGTGGTGCTGCGGCAGGGAATGCAGTACACACTGGCACGGCGCGGCGTGGGAGTGCTGCAGGGACTGCTTACAGGCGGGCTGCTGATTGCGATCGCACGGCTGGTGCAGTCGCACCAGGCCTCAAGCGAACGGGTTCTGGTGATCATCTCGCTGGGATTGGCGCTGATTCTGCTGCTGGGAAGGGTCTCAAAGCGGTCGGCGAAGTGGATCGACCGGCGGTTCTTCCGCGATTCGTATGATGCCGAGCAATTGCTGATGGAACTCAGCGAGCAGGTACGGACGATTGTGGAGATGCATCCGCTGCTGGAGACAGTGGCGCGGAGGATATCCGAGTCGCTCCATGTGCCGCAGGTGGCAGTGCTGCTGCACGGAGGAACTGCGTTCCAGTTGGCGTACGGGCTTGGATATGAGAGCGCGGTCCCGGTTAGTTTCAGCGAGACTTCAGGCACGGTGCAGCAGCTGATTGAGGCAAAACAGCCGACGCGAGTCTATCTGCAGGACGCAAACAACTGGGTGAACCGCACGGCAATGGTGGGGGTGGAGGAGCGAGGGACCCTGGAGAAATTACAGGCGGAGCTGCTGATTCCGCTGCTGGCGATGGGACGGCTGCTGGGGTTCATCAGCCTGGGGCAGAAGCGTTCAGAAGAACCCTACTCACGCACCGACCTGAAGCTCCTGGGTTCGGTTGCGGCGCAGACGGGACTGGCGCTGGAGAACGCGCGGCTGACCTCGGCGGTGGCAGAGGAGGCGGCGCAGCGGGAATCCATGAGGCGCGAGGTGGAGATTGCGCGCGAGGTGCAGGAGAGGTTGTTTCCGCAGAACCTGCCGACAGTGGACGGATTGGATTACTGCGGGCTGTGCCGTCCGGCGCGCGGAGTGGGCGGAGACTATTACGACTTTCTGCTGCTGCCGGACGGGGCGCTTGGAGTGGCGGTGGGGGATGTTTCCGGCAAGGGGATTTCTGCGGCGCTGATGATGGCGAGTTTGCAGGCATCCCTGCGCGGGCAGACGATGTTGGGGCCGGAGAATATGGCGGCGCTCGTAGAGCGTGTGAATCGCCTGGTGTACGAGGTGTCGTCTCCGGAGCGGTATGCAACGTTTTTCTTTGCGCAGTATAACGGCGAGAGCCGGATGCTGACGTATGTGAACGCGGGACATAATCCGCCGATGGTGCTGAGCAAGTGCGGCGAAGAGTGGAAGCTCCGGAGGTTGGAGGTGGGTGGGACCGTTGTGGGACTGCTGCCTCAGTTTACCTACAGCCAGGATTCGCTGCGGTTGAATCCGGGAGATGTGCTGGTGGCATTTACGGACGGAATCAGCGAGGCGATGAATGGGGCCGATGAGGAGTGGGGAGAAGAGAGCCTGCTGGAGACGCTGAAGAGCTGCGACGGGAAGTGCGCCCGGGAGACGGTGGCCTGCATCATGGCGGCTGCCGATGAGTTTACGGCGGGCACGAAGCAGTACGACGATATGACGGTGGTGGTGATGAAGGTGGCAGGGTAAAGAACTATTTTGCACGAACACACCAGGAGTGTGCATGGGGATAACGCGTGGCATTCGGGAGCCGTTCACAAGCTCACCGTTGCAAATCGATGGGTTGAGCAAGCGATTTGGGAGCTTGCTTGCGGTCGATCAAATATCTCTGCGGGTGGAGAGCCGGGAATGCCTGGGGTTGCTGGGGCCGAACGGGGCGGGCAAGAGCACGCTGCTGCGGAGCATCGCCGGGCGGGTGCTGCCGGATGGCGGCACGGTGTCGATTTTTGGCGCGGCGGCGGGATCGGCGGAGGCACGCAGCGCGCTGGGATGGATTCCGCAGGAACTGGCGCTGTATGCGCGGCTGACCTGCCGCGAAAACTTGATCTCGTTCGGGAGATACCAAGGGCTGAAGGGAGCAGAGCTGCTCAATTCAGTGGCGTGGTGCCTGGAGTGGGCGGCGCTGCAAGACCGAGCGGGCGAGCCGGTAAAGAATCTCTCGGGCGGAATGAAGCGGCGGCTCAACATGGCTGCGGGCTTGATTCACCGTCCACGCCTGGTGCTGATGGACGAGCCCACGACGGGCGTCGATCCGCAGTCACGCAACCGCATTTTCGAGATGATTGAAACGCTGCGCCGAGAAGGCATGGCCATCATCTACACCACGCACTACATGGAAGAAGCTGAGCGACTGTGCGACCGTATCGCCATTGTCGATCACGGACATGTCATCGCCGAAGGCAGGCACGAAGAGCTGGTGCAGCGTGTGTTTGATTCCAACAGCGAAGTGCTGGTGCACCTGTCGGGAGTTGGAGCACAGGAATGGGTGGCACAACGAGGCGGACGGACGGTTGGCGAAGCATCGCAGTTCACGGTAGGGCACGCGACCGAGGTGGCCGGGTTGCTGACAGCAATTGCCGAGGCGGGTCTGGAACTGGTGGACATCTCGGTGAGACGGCCGAACCTTGAATCAGTATTTCTGCATTTGACCGGAAGGGGGTTGCGCGATTGATTTTCTCCGTCGTACAGACTGCCATGGTTTCACTGCGTCGCGATGGTGGCGCGCTGGCGTTGAGCTTTGTCCTTCCTATCGGATTCTTCAGCATATTCGCGGTGATATTTGGAGGGCACAGGGAAAGCACTCCGAAGCTCACGGTAATTGTCGTGGATGAGGATCAGAGCGGGGCCTCACAGAGACTTGTGCACGGCCTGGAAAACGAAGGGTCGCTCGTGGTCAAGAGACGTCCGGCGGAGAAGAAGGGCGCTGAGCAGCCGGAATACACGGCAGCCACGGCTGAAACCGCAGTGAGAGAAGGAGCCGCACCGGTGGCGGTGATCGTGACGCACGGATTCGGCGAGAATCCCATCTCGTTTGCGGGAACGAGTGAGCGGAGCCACATCCTGATGATGAAGGACAGCAGCGACATGATCGCGCCGCAGATCATAGCCGGGCTCCTGCAAAAGGTGGTAATGACCGCAATGCCGGACTTGATGGCCGAGCAAGGGTCGAAGTACTTCGAACAGGAATTGGGCGGGCTTTCGGCGGAGCAGCGCAAGAGGATGGATGCCGGATTGCAGGCCCTTCGCGAGCGGGAGCAAAACACTCCGCAAGGCACGGCGAGTGGCGGGAGCTCGAGCGGCGGAGGAATGCTGCGGATCGAGGCACGGGATGTCGTGGGGATGAACAAGCAGAACCCGATGGTGTCTTTTTACGCGGCGGCGATCGGAGTGATGTTTCTGCTGTTTACAGCGAGCGGGACGGCGGGCTCACTGCTGGAAGAGGCGGAGAATGGAACGCTGGACCGGGTTCTGAGTTCGCAGGTGAACATGACGATGTTGCTGGCCGGCAAGCTGACATTCAGCACGCTGCTAGCTTTCTCGCAGTTGACACTGATGTTCGTGTGGGCGTGGGCGGTATTTCATCTTGACCTGTGGACGCACATCCCTGGCTTTGTAGTGATGGGATTTTCAACCGCGTTCGCTGTGGGCGCATTTGGGATGTTGCTGGCAAGCGTGTGCAGGACCCGGGCACAGCTTGGTGCATTGTCCACGCTGGTGATCCTGCTGATGTCCTCCATCGGAGGCAGCATGTTTCCGCGATTCTTGATGCCGCAGGCGATTCAGAAGGCGGGATTGTTGACGTTGAATGCGTGGGCGATTGATGGATTCACCAAGGTGTTCTGGCGGGATGAACCGGTGGCGCATCTGTGGCCACAGGTTGCTGTGCTCCTGGGTGCCGGGGTTGTTCTGTTTGCCGTGGCGCGAAGGCTGGCGAAGCGCTGGGACTACTCCTGAGGGAGGACAATTGGAGTGCGGTTGACCTTGGACTGAGGAAAACGTTAAAATCCTATGGTTTGCCTGTACTGCTTCGCCTCGTCAGGGGCACCTCGCATCAGGTTTGGCTTGGCTCCCGTAAACGGAGCTGGTTGAGTAGCTGGATCTGCCTTCGATCTTTCGATCTACGAGGAAGTGCAAGCGCACAGAATTGATCTTAAGAAACTCCACCGGCCCAATTTTGACGGTGCCTATGGTGGAGGGAAGATTTATGGAGGCAGCTCTATGTACGCGGTGATCCGCGCTGGCGGTAAGCAGTATCGCGTCGCTCCCGGTGACGTTATCAAGATTGAAAAGACGTCTAACAGCGACCAGAACATTGAATTCGAAGTCCTGGCAGTCAGCGGCGAAGAGGGCAAGATCGCCAAAGCCGAGGACGCCAAGGTAACCGGCCAGATCCTCGGAGAGGGCCGCGCCGACAAGATTCTGGTCTTTCACTTTAAGCGCAAGAAGCAGTACAAGAAGCTGAACGGCCACAGACAGCCGTTTACGCAGGTACGCATTGCGGAAATCAGCGCCGATGGTCAGACGTTCAAGGCTCCCGAGCTGCCTGTAAAGGCACCGAAGGCCAAGAAGGTCGAAGCGGACGCACCGGTGGCGAAAGCTCCGGCAAAGAAGGCTGCTGCGAAGAAGACGGCGGCAAAGAAATCCAGCAAGTAATTTCCGGTTCGCGGCCGCAAGCGGCGAATGACTGAAGGAACAGGAACTTCGTTATGGCACACAAAAAAGGTCAAGGAACATCCCGCAACGGCCGCGACTCGAACGCACAGCGTCTTGGCGTGAAAGCATTCGGCGGCGAGACCGTCACCGGCGGCACCATCATCGTCCGCCAGCGCGGTACCCGCATCAAGCCCGGCCTGAATGTTGGACGCGGCAAGGACGACACGCTCTTTGCCAAGACCGACGGCAAGGTGAAGTTTATCGATCGCGGACAGATGGGCAAGTTTGTCGCCATCGAACCGCTGGCTGTCGCAGCACCGGTAGCCGAAGCGTAAAGCATCCGATACGGAAGAGACGGCCTCGCCTTGCGGCGGGGCCGTTTCGCGTTTGCTCGCATGCGCAGGCGGCACGACATTGCGGGTTGCATTCCCGCACAGCGGTGCGGGGCCGGATGGCATCTGAGTAGGAGTGCGGACGCTCCATGCGAGAGAGTGGGCGATGCGCCGCATGGGTTGCGCGCAAATGAGAGCTGCGGAGAAGAGAGGATGCGGACGGAGAAGAAGAGAGCTGGATGGCTGCTTCCGGAGGCGGCGGCGGAGTTTAGAAAAAAGATTCCCACGGCGGGCCACGACGGCGATGGGAGGAGCGCGAAGGCGGAGATTGAATCGCGGCAGGCGAGCGAAGCGGAGCGTGAGGGGAAGCATGGCCTGGACGGTGGTGCTGCAAAGGTGCATGAATACAGGGCGGAAGCGAGATGCGCATCCATGAGAGAGAAGCCCGAACAGAGCGGAACCATGTTGCGATGCGGAAGCGGCAACGGCGAATGGGCGGACAGGAGAGGTGATTTTGAAGATTGACATATGTAAATATATCTCCCTACTTCATTTCTCATCTATGTTTATTGCACCAGTTGTGGTGAAATAGCTCAGTTACGGGGACGTGGGCATCGATGTTCGTTGATGAAGCAAAAATTCGCATCGCGTCGGGAGCAGGCGGCAACGGCTGCATGGCATTCCGCCGGGAGAAGTTTGTTCCACGTGGCGGACCGAGCGGTGGAGATGGCGGGCGCGGTGGCGACGTCATCATGGAAGCAAGTGAGCGGCACAATACTCTGGTTCATTTCCGTTTCAATCCCGAGTACAAGGCGCAGCGGGGACGGCACGGAGAAGGGTCAAACCGGACCGGGCCGGAAGGCAAGAGCATTACGCTGAAAGTTCCGGTGGGCACGATTGTGTATAACGATGAGACCGGCGAGCTGGTGCATGATTTTGCGCGGCCCAACGAGAGCATCGTTGTGGCGAAGGGCGGACGCGGTGGACGCGGCAATCAGAATTTTGCCACGCCGACGCATCAAGCTCCGCGGGAGCACGAGGATGGCAAACCGGGAATTGACCTGCGGCTGCGGCTGGAGTTGAAGCTGCTGGCAGACGTGGGACTGGTGGGCTATCCGAACGCAGGCAAGTCGACGCTGATTTCGAGAATCTCAGCGGCGCGGCCAAAGATTGCGGATTATCCTTTCACCACGCTGCAACCGAACCTTGGAGTTGTGGCGCTGGGTGAGATGCCGAATGTTGTGAGCTACGTGGTGGCCGACATTCCTGGATTGATTGAGGGCGCGAGCGATGGCGCGGGACTGGGCACTCAGTTCCTGCGGCACATTGAGAGGACGCGCTGCCTGGTGCACCTGGTCGATTGCTCGGATGCGAACGGGAGACCGGACCCAGTGAAAGATTTCGACGTGATCCTGCGCGAGCTAAGACGGTTTGGCGCGGGACTGGAACGCAAGCCCATGATCGTGGTGGCCAGCAAGGCGGACACGGCGAATCCGGCGAAGGTGGAGAAGCTGCGCAAACATGCGCGCAAGCTTGGTCTCGAGTTCTATGAGATCTCCGCCGTGACCGGGGCTGGAGTAGCAGAGCTGGCCTGGGCGATGGCGCGTTATGTCGAGGAGGTTCGCCGGCGGAACTCCGACGGTGAAGGGGTCCTTGGCGCCGTGCAGGAAAAGACGGAGCCGAAGATCAAAACGAACAAACAAACAAAAGGGAGAATACCAATGGCTGCTACAAAGAAAGCTGCACCGAAGAAGGCTGCCGTCAAGAAGCCGGCCGCGAAGAAAACCGCTGTGAAGAAGGTTGTTGCCAAGAAGGCCGCAAAGCCTGCCGTGAAGAAGGTTGCCGCGAAGAAGCCGGCTGCGAAGAAGGCCGCCCCCAAGAAGGCCGCAAAGTAGTTCTGGTAAACATTCCGGCGCGGGCCTTCATGGTCCGCGCCGCTGTTTTGCTACCCGATGAGCTTTCAATCCAATCGCGTTGCGCTGTATGGCGGCTCCTTTGACCCGGTGCACCTGGGGCATGTTGCCGTGGCGCGCGCAGCAGTAGAAAGATTTGGACTGGAGCGGGTGTACTTTGTGCCGGCGGACGTTCAGCCGCTGAAGTCGCAACAGCGAGTGACGAACTACTACCACCGCTATGCAATGCTGACGCTTGGGTTGGCAGGAGATTCGAGATTCGTGCCGTCGCTGCTGGAAGCTCCAGAGATTGTGCGGGCATCTGGACGCGAGGCAAGTTACACGGTGGACACAGTGGCCCGCATGCGGACTCGATTGAAGCAAGGGACGCCGCTCTATTTCCTGATTGGGATGGATGCATTTGAGACGATTGCGAAGTGGCGTTCGGCGGTGGAACTGTTGCGCTCGGTGGAATTTATCGTGGCAAGCCGGCCGGGGTTTGATTTGAGGAATGTAGCGCGCGCTCTGCCGGGGGAGCTACGCCCTGATGGATGCGGCGAGCGGCGGTTGCTGGAAACGGGATCGCTGGAGGAAAACGGGGTGAGAATTCACCTGCTGCCGGATGTGAATGAGGAAGTGAGCGCAACGGCGATTCGCGAGGCAGCGAGGCGGGGAGAGGGTTTGGAGAAATTGGTGCCTGGAGCGGTGGCCGAGTATATTGCGAAGCTGAAGATTTACGAAGACGAGCAGGAGGCGGGGGTGCCGGAGCCTCCAAGGATTTAGCTCGGGAGCTTGCATCCCGCGCGGAAGCCCAGCACAATAGTTCAATAGAGAAGGGGAACGATGCCCACGCAAGATACGAGAAAACAGGTTGCACTCGCCCTTGAGGCAGTGACGAACAAGAAGGCAGAAGATATTTCGCTGCTCCAACTCCCCGGAGAGTCGAGCACGTTCACCGATTATTTCCTGATCTGCAGCGGCAGCAACGCGCGGCAGGTGCAGGCAATTGCCGACGAAGTGGATGAGCGGCTTTCCAAGGATATGGGCGTAGAGCCGAATGCGCGCGAGGGCTACCAGACGGCAGAGTGGATTCTGCTGGACTACGTGGACTTTGTGGTGCACATCTTCAACGCCGAGCGCCGGGCTTACTACGACCTGGAGAGGCTTTGGAAGTCGGCACACAAGTTGACGGCAGAAGAGCTGCTGAAGGGCAAGCCAGCGCCCGAGCCGGTGGCAGAGCCACAGGCCCCCGTGGTGGCAAAGCGCGCAAGGAAGGCTCCGGCAAAGAAAGCGGTGAGTGTGCGCGCCGCGGCGAAGGGAAGCGCACGCGGAGCGAAGGCTCCGGCAAAGCGCGCGGCAGTGAAGAAGAGCGCCGCAAAGAAAGCAGTGACGCGGAAACCGGTTGTGAAGAAGGCCGCGGCAAAGAAGTCTGGCGTTAAGAAGGCCGTGGCGAAAAAGGCGGTAAAGAAGACTGCAAAGAAGGCCGGATCCAAGAAGAAATAACACACGAGATGGAAACGAGCGCGGGCGAGACTGCCCGCGCTGTTGTTTGCGTGGAAAGCGACGATGAAGATCCGCCTGGTTTCGATCACAAAACGGAAGGGCTCGAGCAAGGAGTCTGCCGTGGACGAGTTGACTGCGGAGTATGTGAAGCGTGCGGCGAGGTTTGCGGCAGTGGAGGCGGTCGAATTGGCAACGGAAGAGGCGCTGCTAAAGTCGCTGGACAGGGCGGGGAGGACCGCTCCGGTTTTTGTAGCCCTGGATTCGCGCGGCAAGCAGCTTAGCAGCGAGGAGCTGGCAGGATTTGTGCGGCAACATCTGGAGCGCGGAACACAAGAGTTGATCTTCGCGATTGGGCCAGCGGACGGATGGACGAGCGCTGCACTGGCCCGGGCACAACAGACATTGTCACTGGGGAAGATTACATTGCCGCATGAACTGGCCCGTGTGGTGCTGGCGGAACAGGTTTACCGGGCATTCACGATCCTGAATAATCATCCCTACCACGGCGGACACTGATCGCTGAAACCAACAGGCGTACTAGTACGTAGGAGCCGAACCGCTGCGCTGGTGCAAGAGGTCGTCAAAAACAATCCCCTCCAGGATGGCACCATCCTCGGGCACACGATGGGCGGCGAACTCCTTGGCACAGAAGGGCGGCGCTTCGATTTCGGGCTCTATCACCAGGCCTCCGCAGAGAATATCCACCACATATCCAACTTCAATGTGCCGCCGCACGGTAAATTCGGTGCAGGGAAAGTGGCGAACGGAGCCTTCGACGGGCTCATAGTCGCGGAGATATTGGCCGGACAGGTGGAGGACTCCGCCCCCTTCGAGTTCGACAAAGTAGTGTGGCCCTTCTTCTTCGAACTCTTCGACGCGGAACGCTCGGTCAGCGCGGAAGTGGTTGGAGATGAGGAGGTTGCGGGATTCCAGATGATCGGCGAACTCATGAACCATGGCCTGACGCGGGGTGCGCGGGTAATTGAGCATGACGGCCATCACCAGGATAAGAACGCTGAGATACGTGAAGATCACGACGGTGAGGACGGCAATTCCCGAATGATGAAAGGCTGTCAGTACGATGACCGCGGCGGCGGCAAGCGCAAAGTAGATCATTAGCCTTACCAGCAGCGATCTCAACGAGTCCTCCAACGTCTGTGCGGGTGTGTTCCCTCAAAAGGATACCGCTTAGACGGGCGGGTTGACAGCAGAAAATCATGCAGAGAGGGATGGGGATTCGTGCAGGCAGAGCACGGCCTCACCGGCAATGTAGATGGAACCCGCAATGACCAGCGCGGCCATTTCGCCGTGCGCAAGTGCAAGGGATGAGGAGAGATCCATGGCCTGCCGGACATTCGGAGCGGTGGAGTGCTCGACGCCGATCGCGCCTGCGAGAACGGCAAGGGATTGCACAGTGGCGGCCCGGGGATTGCCTGAGGCTGTGGTGAGCACAACGTGGTCCATGATGGGCCACAGAATTTTCGCCATCTCTTCGATTTCCTTGTCAGCCATGGCTCCGAAAAGCAGAACAAGATGGCGTCCGGCATAGTGCTCGGTGAGGGCTGCGCGCAGAGCCCAAGCTCCGGCGGGATTGTGAGCGACGTCGAGGACAGTCTCTGGGCGCGTCGGTGTGGCGGGAAAGCGCTGGAAGCGCCCAGGCCAGCATGTTTGGCGGGTTCCGCGGGCAATGGTCTCAGGCGTGATGTGGAAGCCTTGATCTGCGAGTTCTTCGGCAGCGGTGATGGCGAGGGCCAGATTGCGAAGTTGATGACGCCCCACCAGCGGCGAGTCGATCTCGACTTCCCTTCCCATGATGCTCAAGTCGAAGCGTGTGCCGGTGGAGGCGGCGTGGACGAGGGATGAAGACTCGGGAGAGAGCGAAGCCATATTGCGGGTGGCGCTGACGGGGCGAGCACCGATGGTGATCATGCACTCGCCGAGTGCGAGGTTGGCTTCCGGATGCTGGGGGAGGGTGACGGCGGGGACTCCCGGGCGAAGGATGCCGGCTTTTTCGCGGGCAATTTGGGAGATCGTATCGCCGAGGTACTTCTGGTGGTCAAGATCAATGTCGGTGATGACGGAGAGGATGGGTTCGACGATGTTGGTGGCGTCAAGACGGCCACCCATGCCAACTTCGAGGACGACGACTTCCGCCTGGGACGAGGCAAAGAAGTGGAAGGCCATGGCGGTCATGGTTTCAAAGAAGCTGGGCAGGTGTGGCAGCACGGACGCAGCGACGAGAGGTGAGGCGGCAGCGGTAACTTGCTCATAGGCATCCGCGAAGTTGGCGTCTGAAATGGGGACGTTGTTGAGACAGATGCGTTCGTTGACGCGAAGCAGATGGGGCGAAGTGTAGAGGCCGACACGGTGTCCAGAGGCCAGGAGTATGGAGGCGAGGGTTGCAGCGGTGGAGCCCTTGCCGTTGGTTCCGGCAATGAGGATGGAAAGAAAGCGTTGTTGAGGGTCGCCCAGAGCATGGCAGAGGATGCGCATGTGGGCGAGATCGAACTTGCGGAATGGCCCGGGTTGCAGCTCGTGACCGAGCGCGTAAAGACGCTCAACCGCGGATTGATAGGAAGTCATGGCGCTCCGATTATCGCACTTTGCAGTGGATTTCAGAGGACGGCGACATCCCGCTTCCTGGTCGATTCATCCATCCATGACGAAATGGGGGATGCGATGAATCAGCGTAGCTTCAACTCTGCGTTTTGGTTAGGGGTGACGGCCGGTTTGCGATCCATGACGGCACCGGCAGTACTTGCATGGACACAGCAGCGATCACCTGACGAGAGGCTCTGGCTGCTGCGGGACTCGCGGACTTGGCGCGTGCTCTCAGTGCTGGCGCTGGGAGAGTTGGTGCTTGATAAGCTTCCGTTTGCGCCAAACCGAACCTCGCCGGGCGCACTTTCCGGCAGGATGATCTCCGGCGCATTGTGCGGCGCGGCAGTGGTGCGGGAGGATGAAGGAGCCGGCGCAGTGCTGGGAATTGTGGGGGCGCTGGCGGGGAGCTTCGCGGGGTATTTCCTGCGTAAGGGAGTACGGCGCGTAAGCGGATTGCCTGACACGCTGATTGCGCTGGCAGAGGACGCAACGGCCATCGGGATCGGGGTGGCCGCTGCGGAGAGCGGAAGTCGCGAGGAAGGGTTGAAATCACGCCTGAGGCGTGTGGCTTGATACCTAAGAGCCCGGCAACCGGGAGTACATGCGCATGAGGCTGGCAAGGCTGTAAGCTGCCTGCGCCGCGATGATGGCGAAGATGACGGCGAGAGCGGGCGCCTGGAGCTTGCTCTCGATGAGATCGGCAAAGACCCCAGCACAGAAGAGCATAAGAAACGGAAGCGAAGCAAAGAGAACCGCACCCACTCCGTTCATCGGCAGCAGAATTCCCATCACGAGCAGAAGAAAAAAGACGATGAGCGGGGCCGTGTTCCCGAAGAAGCGAGTGCGCGGCCATGCGAGCCAGGCAGCGAATGCACAGAAGAAGGTGAGCAGGCTGGCGGGAGCCGCGTCAAAAAAGAAGTGCCCAATCATACGGAGGAGCAGGGCAGGAGAGAGTGAGGCCAGCGAGAACTGGGGCCAGGCGGCGTGAGAGAGTCCGCGAATGAGTGCCGGCGTGGCCGCGAGGTAACAGGCATCAAGAAGGACGAACGAGACCACGGTGGCAGAGAAGAGAATCAGGAGCGCGGCGAAGCGGCGGTGAGGAACGGCCCAGAGCATGAAGGCGGCAGCAGGAATGAGGAGCCAGGCAAGAGGCCACTGGGCTCCGATAGCGAAGGTGACGGAGATGCCAAGCAGGGCTATGCGCTTCCAATTCCAAAGGATGACCTCTCGGGGAGCATAGAGGGTGTGGGCTGTGGCGATAGCGGTAAAGATGAGTCCGAAGGCACCCCAGGCGGCGAAGATTTGCGGTCCTGCGAGCGAAGAGCAGGCGACCATGCCGGGGCTGAAGGCAAAAAGGGCGAGGACGATGTGTCCTGCGGCAGTGCCGTACAGGCGGCGGGCTACGTACCAGAGCGAGATGCCAAGACAGAGACCTGCAAGGAGGAACGGGGCGCGGATGAACCAGCGGTGCTGATCAAGCCAGAACTGGTCGAGCAGAACAGGGTTCCGTGGGAGGTGAAAGATGATTCCTGCAACCGAGAGCAGAGGGATGAATGGGGAGGAGACGGGTTCGGCACTGAGTGGGACGTGGCGAAGAAGGGCGACACCGCGAAGGATCTGATCTGCTTCGAGTTGGGTGAGTGGTACAGAGGCTACGAACCAGGAGCACTGCGCAAAGAACGCGAGCAGCAAAAAGAGAGCGATCAGGTGATAGGCGCGAACGGGTTTGGGGGTGCGATGGGCGGCCATGGGTTTGGTTCTTACGTTGTAACACTTGCAGGGCGGATTTGGGACTTGAAATGGTGGGGCGAGCCTAGGAAAAGTGGGGCGACCTGCCCATCGCCCTCGAGGAAAGCAGATCTTGCGAATGCATGGATAGATACGCACGCGGTGGATGAATAGTTCGATTAGAGGAGTTTACGGGGCGGCGCCCCTGCCCCCATGAGGACCAGGGAGCGCTGCGCAAAGGGAGAATAGACGAGCACCGCAGTTGCGGCAAGGGCAAGGCCGACATTGATGTGGTGCAGAAGAAGGAAGGGCGCCAGGGACCAGAGTTCATCCATGGGCAACAAGATAGGCCAGATGATCTGAAATTTCCTGCGTACGCCGGGAGCACGAAAGAGAGCCAGAAACAGGATGAAAATGCGGACCGGCAGAAGCGCCGCGGCAGTGACGATGAGTACGGGGAGAGCGTGGGCCGCAATGGGGAGGGCGGAAAGTAATTCGTCGATTTCCGCGAGATTGGCCAGAGCTCCAACATAGAAACTGAGATACATAAGTTGCAGCAGGACAAACAGCGTCTGGACCACCGGGTAGGCGATGGGGGGAAGTTCTGCGGGGGTGGCGAGGATGGTGGTGGAGATTGCGTCGGGCAGCGGAGCCTGGGGCAGGGGCTCTGGAGACGGCTCGTTGGAGATGCACTCGACGGGTGCGATGAAGCGATAGCCTCGGCGGGCGAGGGTTTCGATGTAGCGGGGATTGGATGCGGAGTCTCCCAGTGCCTCGCGGATTCGATTGACGGCAGAGTTTACGCCGTGCTCGTAGTCAACAAAGGTTCCGTCGGGCCATAGCTCGTGGGATATGTTGTCGCGAGTGAGCAGGTCACCGGGATGCTCCAAGAGGAGCAACAGTACCTGGAAGGGTTGGGAGTTGAGCTTGATGCGAATGCCCTGACGCCGCAACTCGCCGGTGGCAGCGTCTGCTTCGAAGGTTCCGAAGCGGTAAAGCCGGGCTTTGGATTCATCTTCCATGTTTCACGGCAAGTGTAAACAATTGGAGTCGCAATCCAAAGCCTCCGCAGAAAATAGAATCCCCTCGAAGATGTTCATTTGCATTCGTTTGAACGGTGAGGAAGATATCTCCCCGGGTGATCTTCCATGTATTGCCATATGGCGAGGGACGGGGCATGGTGCGGTCCATGACAGGTTACGGACTTGTTCAGGGATGGTGGAGAAAGGTCGGCGCGGTTTTCATTCTGTTTGTGCTACTGGCAGAAGCTGGCGCACAGCCTTCACCAGCCGCATCAGCTGCTTTCGATGCCTACGTGCGGAGGATGGAACTGCGGCTTGGAAGACATGAGCCTCCTGAGGCAGGGGGAGCGCGGGAACAACTGCTGAGGGGCGAGATGGTAGTCGAGGATCGGAGGCCGCATGCAGAGGTGATAGCCCCGGGTGCGATGCTACACCACTGGCGGGGAATGGCATTTGTGGCGGGAGCCAGGGCGCAGGACTTCGAGCGGCTAATGAAAGACTTCGACGGATACCCGAAGTACTACTCTCCGCAAATACTCCGGGCAGAGATGCTGGAGCGTGCGGGGGACCGCTTCCGCGTGCGGTTGCGCGTGCGGCAGCGTCACGTGCTCACGGTGGTGATGGATACAACGTATGAGGTCGCATTCGGGAGAGTGGACGGAAGAGCAGGGTACAGCGTCTCGCGGAGCACGCAGGTCTCTGAAATTGAACGGGTGGGAACGGGCTCCGAGCACTCGCTCCTGTTGGGCCAAGAGCATGGCTATCTTTGGCGGCTGAATAGCTACTGGAGTTATGTGGAGCGCGACGGGGGACTCTACATGGAGATTGAGTCGGCTTCACTGACTCGGGATATTCCGCACGGGCTTGGATGGATCGTTGCGCCTTTCGTACAGAGCATTCCGCGGGAGTCGCTGGAGTTCACGCTGCGGCGCACGGGAGAAGAGTTGCGAGAGATGCAACAGGTGAAATACAGGAGGGGACGATGAGTTCGAAGACAATCACGGCAAGCCGCGGGGCGACGTTCGCGGCGGCATGCAGAGTGAACCAGGCGGTGACGGCGGAGGCAGAAAGACGTGCACTGCAGTGGATGGCCCTGCGGGCTCCGCAGTGGGTAACTTCGGATCAGCTGACGGCGCTTGGATTGGGAGCGCAGGTGGGTGCAGGGATGTGTTATGCACTGGCGCGCTACGACCGACGAATGTTGCTGCCTGGAATCGTGTGCCTGGGGTTGAACTGGCTGGGCGACAGCATGGACGGAACGCTGGCGAGAGTGCGGCAACAGCAACGCCCGAGATATGGCTTTTATGTGGACCACATGGTGGACTTATTTGGAGCGATCGCGTTGATGGGCGGGCTGGGTTGCTCGGGGTTTGTGCACTGGGAGACGGCGGCGGCCTTGCTCGTGGCGTTTCTTCTGCTGTCAAGCGAGAGTTACCTGGCAACGTACACGCTGTCCCGCTTCCAGATGTCGCAGGGTGTGTTTGGTCCGACGGAGATACGGATACTGCTGGCAATTGGAAATGTGGCGCTGATGCGGAACCCTTACTGCACGATATTCGGGCGCAAGTTATTGTTGTTCGATGTGGGCGGCGTGATCGCTGCAGTGTGCATGTTTGCGATGGCAACGGTAGTCACGGCGCGACATGCTGTGGAACTCTTCCGGAAAGAGCCGCTGCCATGAAGAAGCTTGTGCGCTGGTACAGGTTCAACCTGGTGGGAGCGGTGGGGATGGTTGTGCAAGTTGGAACGCTGGCAGGGCTGAATTCGGCGCTGCCTGGCCATTACCTGTTGTGGTCGCTTGCTGCGCTGGAGTTTACGCTGCTTCACAACTTCGTGTGGCACCTGCACTATACATGGAGCGAGCGGCGCGACGATTCGCCAATCGTTGGGAGGTTGACGCGCTTTCATCTCTGAAATGGTGGAGTGTCTCTGGTGGGGAATCTGGCAATCATGCGACTGCTGGTGCACGATGCGCATCTTCCGGTGCTTGCGGCGAATAGCATCGCGATTCTGGGTTGTTCGCTGGTGAATTTCTGCCTGGGTGAACATTGGACGTTTGCGACAGCGGCGAGAGTTCGTGATGATGTGCCCTGCAAAACGGGACAGGCACCCGCAAGAGGCGCCTGTTGACCGAGCAAGTGAATTGCTGCGCATTACTACTGCTGTATGACCACACCACCACCACTTGCTGTTAGATATCGAGGTTCTTCACGTCGAGTGCATTGTCTTCG
>CAILAZ010000025.1 GCA_903832295.1 uncultured Acidobacteriota bacterium | reverse complement strand
GCCGTATTCACCTCGCGCCTCCACCTCTTCGGCTCCGCTGTTGCCTCCGTCCCGCCCCTCATGCTCGCCCAGAGCCGCACCACTCTCGCCGCCCTTGTTCTTTTTCCCGCGCTCTTCTTTCGTCGCGGACCCTCCGCCGTCCGCATGGCGCCCCGCGACATTCGTGACTGCGTCCTCATCGGCACTCTCGGAATCGCCGCCTCCAACTTCTTCTACTACCTCGCCATCCAGCGCACCAGCGTTGCCACCGCCATCATCCTCCAGTACCTCGCGCCCGTCTTCGTTCTCCTCTGGATGCTCTTCCGTCGCCTCCAGCGTCCCACCTTTTCCCGCGTCAGCGGAGTCCTCGTTGCCGTACTCGGCTCCATCCTTGCCATCGGAGTTGTCACCCACAGCCCCCGTTTTCCCTGGCTCGCCGTCAGCTCCGGCCAGATTCGCTTCGACCTCATCGGAGTCATCGCCGCTCTCGTCGCCGCCCTCGCCTTCGCCTTCTACAACGTCTTCGGACGCCACCTCGTCGAATCCCATGACCGCTGGACCGTCCTCGCCTGGGCGCTTGCCGGAGCCGCCGTCGGCTGGCTCTTCGTCAATCCTCCCTGGCGCATCCTCGCCGCCCACTATGACCGCTTCCAGTGGGCCTTCATGGCCATCTTCTCCGTCACCTCCATCCTCATCCCCTTCTCCCTCTATTTCGCCGGACTTCACCACCTCGACGCCACGCGCGCCATCGTCACCAGCTGTCTTGAGCCGGTCTTTTCCATCCTCATCGCTGCATTTTTTCTGGGGGAACTGCTCGGTGGTATCCAAATCGCCGGAATCGTACTCGTACTCGCCTCCACCGCACTCGTGCAGTTGGAGACCCAGCAGGACGGCCTTGCACCGCCCTGCGAACCCATGGAGTAGTTACTTCTTCAGCGCCCGCACATAAGCCAGCACCTGCGCCACGCCTGCGTCTCCGCCCAGCCGGTCGCCAAATGCCGCCATCTTTCCCTTGCCCTTGCTGATCACCAGTCCCAACTCCGCGTCGCTCTTCTGCTGTACCGCATCCGAAGTCAAATCCGCGGCCTTCACCATCCGTCCCACCATCGTGTGACCTTTGCCGTCCTCGCCGTGGCACTTCTTGCAGTTCTGCTCAAACTGCTTGGCTGCCTGCCCAAAGCTCAAGGTAGCCGCAGCCACCGTCATCAGCATTACCGCGCTTGCGTGCTTTCTCAGTTCACACCTCCAGCGTTCTTCAACGTTCGCAAATCATTTCGCAGCCGGAAGTACCGGACCGCCTTCGTCACATCCCGCCCAATCTGCTCTTTCAGCGCCTCGGTGCTCTCGAACTTCTTCTCCGCCCTCAGCCTATGCAAAAAGCTCAACCGCACCGGAGTATCGCTCGACAAATCGATCGGATGGAAATTCAAAATGTAGCTCTCAATCGCAAATGAGTCTGCCCCAAACGTCGGCCTGTTCCCCACGTTCGTCACTGACTGGAACTCCTCGCCGTTGATCCGCATCTCCGTCACATACACCCCAAACGCCGGAGTCAGCTCGTCGTATCTTGCCAGGTTCACCGTCGGAACCGTGTACTTCGTCCCGTATCCCCGTCCCCGTCCCGGTGTGGAATCGATGCTGAACGCCCGTCCCAGCAGGTGCCTCGCCGCCCCCACCTTGCCGCCCAGCACTGCCGCCCGCACGTTGCTGCTGGAAACCACCAGTTCGCCCCACTTCATCGGCGCATGGTTCACCACCGTGAATCCCAGCCGCCGTCCAAACTCCCGCAGCCTGTCCGCGTCGCCCTCCGCCTTGTGTCCAAACCGGAAGTTGAAGCCCTCGTGCATCTCCACCACGTGCAGCCGGTTGAACAGAATATCCTCTGCAAACTCAAATGCCGGCATCATCGACAGATCGCGCGAGAAGGGAAGCACCACCACCGCATCCAGCCCTGTCTCCCGCAGCACTTCCATCTTCCGTTCCATCGGAGTAATCAGCGGAGGTCCCGCGTGTGGCCGCAGAATCCTCGTCGGATGCGGGTCAAACGTCACCAGCACCGCACGCGCTCCCAGCTCCTTCGCCCGCGCGCACACCGTATCGATCAGCTTCCGGTGGGCACAGTGGATGCCGTCGTAGTTGCCCACCGTCACCACCGTCGGCCCGTACTCTCTTGGAATCTCTTCCAGTGATTCGAATACCTGCAACTCAGCTCTCCAGGTCAATCTCTACGCGCAGTCCGTCATACGCCAGCCGCACTCCATCCGGAAGCGTCAGGTTCGTAGCCTCGTGCGCCAGGTCGTGGCTGATATGGGTAAAGTACGTCTGCGCCGCCCCAATCCGCGCCGCAATCTTCAGTGAATTGGCCACCGTCGAGTGTGTCGGATGCGGCTCGTGCCGCAGCGCGTCCAGGAACACAACCTCCACCCCCCGCAGCATCTCCAGCGAGCTCTCCGGCACTGAGCTGAAGTCCGTCAGGTACGCAAACCGCCCAATCCGGTAGCCCACAATCTCGTTCTCGTCCCCATGCATTACCGGCACTGGAATCACCTTCACGTCCAGCACCTCAAACGGACCGTAGAACTCGCGCAGCTCCACCTTCGCCAGTCCGCCATATTTATAGTTGTCGTCGAATACGTACTTGAACACCGAGCGCACAATTCGCGCCGTCTCCGCCGTCGCAAACAGCGGAACCCTTTTCCCACCCGTCAATCTCGGATAGGTCAGCGGACGCAGGTCGTCCAGTCCCAGGATGTGGTCTGCGTGTCCGTGCGTGTACAGCACTGCGTCCAGCCGGTTGATGCCTTCCCTTATCGCCTGCTCCCGGAAGTCCGGCCCGCTGTCGATCACCACCCGGTGGCCGTCCCACTCCACCATCACCGAGGGCCGCGTCCTCCGGTCCTTCGGATCCTTCGAGTGGCACACCGCGCAATCGCAGCCAATCGTGGGAACCCCCATCGACGTTGCGCTGCCCAGTACGGTCACCACTCCTTTTCTCACCGCCGCGGAGCCCCCGGTGCGCCCTTCGCCTTTTGCATCGCCTCGCGGTCGATCATGTTCACAATTTCCATGTAGGTCATCCGCAGCTGGAACATCGTGTTCGTCAGGATGCCCTGCTCCTGCTCCGTCAGGTTGCCCTTCGTCTTGGCCTCCAGCACAGAGATCAGATCGATGATCTGCCGCAGTCCCACAATATCCACTCGTCGCTCGGTTCCCGTTTCCATGGCTCCGGCATACATCATCGCCGTCTGCACCAGCATGTCCAGCAGGTGGATGAACTCCATCTTCTGCCCGCCAAACTCCGTGCGCTCCCGGTCGCCGTTGTATCCCGTCTCCGTCACCTCTGGAGAAAACTTCTCCACCGGCGCTTCCGCCACCGGTGCCGGTTCCGGCGCCGCGGCCTTGGCCGCCACCGGCTCTACCGGGGATGCCTCCACCGTCCGCACCGGCTCTGCCGGAGCATCCGGCCTCGGTTCTCCATCTGTGTTGAACTTCCGCCGATCGGTCACTACAAACTCAGGCTTCTTCTCTTTTTCCATGTCACTTCCCACCGCAGAAATAGTCTTCTAAAACTGGATCGGCAATGCCGCAATCTTTGCCAGGCTTCCATCCATAAACAGTGTCTCCGCCTGCTCTCCCGCCGCCCCGCGCCTCACATACCCCAGCGCCACAATCCGGCGGACGCCATCGACCACCATCTCCGCACTGCTCGTAATCTCGCCCACTTCCTTTTCGCCGTCCGTCAGCTTGCTCCCCCGCGCCGGAACCTCACCTTCCACCAGCAGTCCCGTCAGCCTCCGGTGTACCTGTCCCCGTGAGTGGATGCGCTCCACAATCTCCTGTCCAATGTAGCAGCCCTTGGCAAAGTGCAGCGCGTAATCCTGCCCCGTCTCCTGCGGAAGCTCCTTCGCTCCCATCTCCAGGCCCATCCTTGGCACTCCCAGCAGAATCCGCTCCCACTCCAGCGCCTCGGCCCCCACCGCAGCCGCTCCCCCCTCTACCAGCGCCTTCCACACCGCCTCCAGGTTCTCCGGAGCCAGCCACAGCTCGTACCAGTTCCGCGCCTCCACTGGGTCTCTCACCAGTGAAAAGCCAATCCCGTTCCACTTTCCGTCCAGCACCTGCCCCGCCTTCGCCGCTCCCGGCTTCAGCCCCGTGCTGCACAATATCTCCACCGCCCGCGGACCCGCCACTCCAATCGAGCTCAGCCGCCCGCTGATGTCCCCCAGCTCCACGTCATCCATAATGATGTAGCGCTCCAGGAACTCGCGTATCGTCCCCATCTGCCTCGCCTCGCTCTCCAGCACGTAGAAATCCCCGCGCTGAAAGGCCAGCAGATCGCCCTGAATCCGCCCCTGCGCGTTCAGCAGAAAGCTGTAGTTCCCAAAGTCCTGCCGCAAATCCCGCGTGTT
>CAILAZ010000024.1 GCA_903832295.1 uncultured Acidobacteriota bacterium | reverse complement strand
GGAGATCAAACGGCAGGCGCTCAAGAAGGTGCCCAGCCATGTGTACGCGAGAGGATAAGGAAAGGAAGGGCATCATGGAAAAACTGACAGAGCAGCAGATTGAGCAAGCGGCGCAAGCATCCTACGACGAGGACACTTGGAAAATCAAATAGAACAGCGCCTACCTTACAGAACATCTAAAGGATGGCTGGCGTGACCGCATGGTAGCTGCTGCTCCATTTTTGCAGTACGCGCCTACGGCACCGGGAGCGCCGCTGGCGCTACGTCACTGGAGGTCTGAGATGAAAGAGAAGTTGAAGTTGGTTCGGCAAGCTCTTGCCGATTATGTGCAATCCGAGGGATGCTCCTGCTGCCAAGACAGAGAAGGTCACGCCCTTGCCGCGAAACAACTAGCAGAGCTTCTGGACGTTCCACTTTATGCCGATGGCTCCGGTTACGATTTCACGAAGTTTCGTTCGCCCGGAGCCTAGGCGCCGTCGCGATCGCAAGTTGGTTTCCAGAAAGGAATATCCAAGATGAAGCACAATAGCATTGAATGGTCGGCGACAGATTCACAAAACTCTCTGTCTCGCGCTCTCGGTAAGGCGAACCAGCATATCGCCGAACTTGAACGTCAACTCGCAACGCAGAAGAAGGTAGAGGCTGAACTTCAAAACATGACACGCAGGCTTGCCGAGGCGAAAGCGGATTTGCTTCGGTGCCAAGAACGATTCGCCGCGCTCCAGTGGCAGCCGATCATGCCGGATAACCTGCCGAAGCATGGTGATGAGGTTTTATACAAAACAGGAATGGGCGTAGTGACGTATGTCACGGTAGCAGATGAACCGATGACTGCCGATGAATGGGATAAAGAAGGCTACATCTTCCGTCGCCCAATCAACCCGCCCGCACAGGAGGCCGTGCATGAAGCTTCACCGCATGATTGAGCGCACGCTGGACCGCCTGCGGGACCACTCCCCGCAAGCGCACGAACGGGCCAAGGTGATCGCCGCAACGCTCTGGCAGGATGATGGAACGCTGATCTACAGCCGCGAGCATGTGAACGTGCTGGCGGATGAAATGAGGAAGGGCTGAGATGGCAGAGCAGTTTTTAGTGCGCTGGAAGTGCCCCGACTGCGGCGCAACGAAATGCGGATACATCGGCCTGTCGGACTTTGCGCTGCGGTACTGTACGGGCACTCCAAAGCGCAAACACACCAGCGGAGAGCATTGCTGCCAGGTGATGGGGATCGTACACGATGACCGTCCAGCGTGGGGAAATCAGCAAGCCCCGCACTGGAGCGATGGGAAAGAATGAGAGGCGTACTGCGGTAGCGATCATGCACCGCAGTGCGCATAAAAGCGGCACCTAGTTGCAGGTTCCACACGCGCCCCGGAGCCCCCGGTATAGAAACATCATTCGCTGTCAGTGTGCCTTTCACTGTAGTTGGCGGTAAAACGCAAGCACTCGTATTGCAACTGTACCCGTAAAATGCGGATGCGCCGCTGATAGCATCGCTCTCGTTAACACCTAAAAAAATCGTAGTGCCAGTAAAAGTCGAATCGGCAAAGGTCGCGTATCCGATGGTGTAGTTGTTCTCCATCAGCACATTAATCACTGTGCTTGGATATGTGATCGTAGGTATCGTAGCGGTTATTCAAATGCGTTAGTGCCTGCTATGGGATCAATTCAACTTCCCAGCGTTCCCCGCAATAGTCCGTTGTCACAGAGTTTTGCAGGTTGAAAACAATGTAAGTGTC
>CAILAZ010000023.1 GCA_903832295.1 uncultured Acidobacteriota bacterium | reverse complement strand
GCGAATATCCAAGCAGGTACATCACGCCAAAAGTGCCGACAATCGAAAGTGGCAACGCTACGCTCGGAATCACCGTTGCCGCAAGGTTGCGCAGGAACAGGAAAATTACCATCACCACGAGCGCGATGGTCAGCATCATCGAGAACTGCACGTCATGTACCGAGGCGCGGATGGTGACCGTGCGATCTGTAAGCACGGAGACTTTCACCGAGGCGGGCATTGCAGCTTGCAACCGGGGCAGCAGCAGCTTGATGCTATCCACAACCTTTATGGTGTTTGCGCCAGGTTGACGCTGAATGTTCATAACCACGGCTGGCGTGGTGTTCATCCATGCTGCCTGCCCGGCGTTCTCCACGCCGTCGATCGTGGTGGCAACGTCGCTCAGGCGGACCGGCGCACCATTCTTGTAGGCAATGACAATTCCGCGGTAGTCGTCGGCAGAGTAGAGCTGGTCATTGGAGTTGATTGTGTACGTCTGGCGTACGCCATCGAGTTGCCCCTTGGCGCGGTCCACGTTGACCTGACCTAGCACGGTGCGCAGCTGTTCGAGGCTGATGCCGTAGGAGGCCATAGCCGTCGGGTTCGCCTGGATTCGGACCGCCGGCTTCTGTCCGCCGCTCAGGGAGACCAGGCCCACGCCGGGCAGTTGCGAAATCTTCTGCGCGAATGAGGTGTCGGCCAGATCCTGCACCTTGGAGAGAGGCAAGCTGTCGGATGTTAGCGCGAGTGTGAGAATCGGCGGGTCCGCCGGATTCACCTTGTTGTAGATGGGCGGATTCGGCAAATCAGTCGGCAGATATCCGTTTGCCGAATTGATTGCTGCCTGAACTTCCTGCTCGGCAACATCGATGTTCTCGTCGAGGTTGAATTGCAGCGTGATGATGGAGCTGCCGAACGTACTGCTCGACGTCATCTGGCTCAATCCGGGCAATTGCCCGAACTGACGTTCCAGCGGAGCAGTGATGCTGGAGCCAACCACATCCGGGCTCGCCCCCGGATAGAACGTTGCAATCTGAATGGTGGGGTAATCCACCTGTGGCAAGGCTGAAATCGGCAACTGCTTGTACGCAACCGCTCCCACAAGCAGCAGACCGATCATGAGCAGGGAAGTTGCGATCGGCCGAAGAATGAACGGCCGCGACAACGTCATCGCGTGCCTCCCAGGTTCTGAGCCGTCTTGGTTGGAGCAGGCGCAGCATCCGCCGTTGCCCCTTGTTTACTCTGCGGGGCGTGTGGAGCATCCTGGGCGTTGGCAGGCGCTCCGCTCTTGGGAACCGTGGGACTCTTGGGGGCTACCACGCTGCCGGCTTGAAGTTTGTCCTGCCCTTCGGTGACCACCTGCTGCCCCTCTTGCAGGCCGGCGGAGATGAGAGCGATATTGCCTTGAGTGGTGGAAATGGTGACAGGCTGAATCGTAACTTTCTTGTCGGGGCCGACGACGTAGGCAAGGTTGCTGTCAGGTCCGCGCTGAATGGCTGCCATCGGTATGACAAGGGCGCCCTTCGCAGTGGAGATCTGCATGTGAATATTGACGAATTGATTGGGCCAGAGTGCGCCGTCCTTGTTTTCAAACACCGCCTTCAGTTTGGCTGTGCCCGTGGTGACGTCAATTGTGTTGTCCACTGTCTCCAGTTTGCCGCTCGCAAGCAGCGTCTGGTCATCACGGCTGTAGGCGTCCACTTTCAGCGTGCCTTTGCGGCTCTGGGTTAGGACGGAGGGGAGCTGGTCTTCCGGCAGAGTGAACATCACAGCGATGGGCTGCATCTGCATCACCAGCAGCAGCCCCGTTGTGTCAGAGGCGTGAACCATGTTGCCGGGGTCGATGAGGCGCAGGCCCACGCGGCCACTGATGGGCGATGTGATGCGGGTGTACACGAGGTTCAGCTCGGCATTGCTGATGGCCGCCCTGTCGGCTTGCACGGTGCCTTCAAATTGTCCGGCAGATGCCTGCTGCGTATCGTAGTCCTGCTGTGCCACCACGCCTGCGGTGAGCAGCGCTCGCGAGCGCGCCAGGTTGGCTTTTGCGGTGTTGAGTTGAGCCTGGTCGCGAGCCAGATTCGCCTTCGCGGTTTCGAGCGCGACTTCATAGGGACGCGGGTCAATCACCGCCAGGAGCTGTCCCTTGCTGACGTTCTGGCCCTCGCGAAAATTCACCGACATGATCTGACCATCAACCCGCGTTTTCAAGGTGACGGTATTGTAGGCCTGCACGGTTCCAAGGCCGGTCAGAATGATGGGAACGTCCTGCCGCAGCACGGACGAAACGCTCACGGGAACGGGTGCTCCGGCACCGCGTGGCGTCGCGCTCTGGGCCGCTTGCTGGCTTGACTTTGAGCACGCGGACAAGACCAAAAGCGATAAAATCGAAAGGAAAACGATGGTGCGGAACTTCATGATGCCTCCGTGCAATTCCAGGCTCAGAAAACGGCTTCGGCCAGTGTCGCACTAATCTTTTGATGGCGCACTTATCTTCATACTCAGGATGAACCAAATCGGATCATAACTGAGTGAAGGATCGTAAACTTTTGTGAACCCTTCGCATTCAACTCGTAACAGTTCTTCACAGCCAGTGGGCGGGCTCTCGCGCAGAATAGATGGCATGAGCCGCGTACTCATTGTCGATGACGACCAGGGTCTGGTTTCGCTGCTGCAGCGCTTTTTGCAGAACGAAGGTTTCCAGGTCCATGCCGTCTTTGATCACCGCTCGGGACTGGAGACCGCGCTTACGGGCGAATACGACGTGGTCATCCTGGATGTCATGCTTCCCGGTGGATCGGGTTTCGAGTTGTTGAAGTCGCTGCGCACCCAATCCCGCGTACCTGTTATTTTACTCACGGCGCGGGGCGAGTCGGTGGATAGAATTCTGGGCCTGGAAATTGGGGCCGATGACTACGTTCCCAAGCCTTTCGATCCGCGGGAACTGGTGGCGCGCATACGCGCGGTGCTGCGGCGTTCGCAGGAAATTCACGGCGACGCCGGGGCCGAGGAATCGCTGACCGTGGGAGACATCTCGCTCTCACTGCTGTCGCGGACAGCTTCGTGCAACGGGACCCCAGTGGAGTTGACGGGCGCGGAATTCAACATGCTCGAACTGCTGCTGCGGCGCGCCGGAATGGTTGTAACCCGCGAGGAACTGGCGCAGGCCGCGCTGGGCCGCCCACTGAGCGCATTTGACCGCAGCGTGGACGTACACGTGAGCCGGTTGCGAAAGAAGCTTGGCTGCGTGCCAGGCGGCGAAGAACGCATCCGTCCCATTCGTGGCATCGGCTATTTCTATGCTCTCTCAGCGCGGGTGCAAGTATGAGGAGCCGCCTGTTCTGGAAGATCTTTCTGCCCTTCTGGATTCTGCAAACCTGCATCATGCTTTTCCTCGCGTACCGGGTTCATTCCAGCTTCGGGCCGGACCGTCCCTGGTGGGTGCAGCCGGAGCGGCGCGCAATGCCGGTGCTGGCGCGCTACGCAACGTGGAGATACTCCACGCGCGGACAGGATGGACTGCGTGAACTCTTCCATGACATTGCACTGGAGAAGCGTTCGGCGTACTGGCTGTTTGACGACCAGATGCATGAGTTGAGCGGCTACTGGATGCCGGAGGAAGCGCGCGATGCGGTGCGGCGCGCTCTGCAGAACCAGGGAATCGCGAACACGCACCACGGCACGTTCCTGGTGGAGAAGGCGGCGGATTCCAAGGGTCGCGTGTTTGTGTTTGCGGGCGAATTTTTCTTTCCTCCTTTGCTGCATTCACTGCCGGGCAGCGTGCTGGTGGTGATCCTGTTCAGCTCGCTGCTGACGTCGCTGGTGTGCGCGGTTTTGGCGCAGTATATTACGCGTCCGATTTTGCGGCTGCGCGATGCGGCGCATGCGATTGCCCGCGGAAATCTGGACGCTCGCGCGGGGCTGCGGGGCAATACCCGGCGCGATGAGATCGCCGACCTGGTGAAGGATTTCGACACGATGGCAGGCGAAATCCGCGACCTTGTGGAGAGCAACAAGCGCATGCTGATGGGCGCATCGCACGATCTGCGCTCGCCAATTTCACGCATCCGGGTGGCGATTTCACTGGTTGCGATGGCGCCGGAAGCGGAGCGCAGAGAGCTGCTGGACCGCATTGAATTAGAGCTGCTGCGATTGAACGAAATGATCGAGCAGATACTGACGGTGGCGCGGCTGGAGAGCGGACAGATCAAACCAGGCGCGGAGCCGATCTCACTGAAGCAGGTGATCGGCGAAGCGGTGGAAGATGCGCGCTTTGAAGCAAGCCAGACAAACGTTGAAATTGCCTACGACGAAAGCTGGCCGGAGTTGATGGTGAACGGAGAGGAGAACATGCTGCGCAGCGCTTTTGAAAACGTGCTGCGGAACGCGATCTTCTACTCGGGCGAAGACGGGCGGGTTGAGGTCAACGTGCGCTGCGAGAGCGGCACGGCGACGATTACGGTGAAGGACAACGGTCCGGGAGTGCCGGAAGTGGCGCTGCCCAAGCTGTTCAACCCGTTCTACCGGGTGGATGATGCGCGCGGCGTGAGCACGGGCGGAAGCGGGCTGGGACTGTCGATTGTGAGCGGCGCAGTGAAGTTCCACAACGGCGCAGTGCGAGCCCGGAACGTGCAGCCACACGGGCTGGAGATCATCATCGAACTGCCGCTGGAAAGCCAGCAGACAGCGGTTGGACTAAGCAAAATTCTGTAATTCAATTTCACTCCCTATATTCAGAATAGCAATTTTCAAGGGCAATCCCCTCAGCAGGGGGAGAACTCTATTGCGCTTGAAATCAATGGTTTAGAAGGATTCTTGAGGGTTGAGGGGTTGACAGAATCGGAGTGAATCGGGGAGCTGGAAGAGAAATGCACCGGAAGTGGTGCAAATCGGGGTTAAGGATTGGCTTTGGGGATAATCGTTGGAAACGCTGTATTTACCTTTGAGGCAATGGTTGAGGCTGGTCCGGAAGGATTGACGGAAGAGCAAGAGAAAAAGGCGGGGATGGGATAGAAGAGAGGCAATGGTGAGTGATTCCGGAATGGGAAACCGGCGAATTCTTTTGCGGAGAGGTGAGGGGATTGGGGGTGTTGGGGGAGGATTGGAGAGGGTTCGACGTATTTATGTAGTAACGGAGCCGAGGAGGATTTTCGTTGCTGCACTCCGAACAGTGTGAAGAGCCTGGGAACGGCACAGGTGATTGGACTCGAAGTGCGTTAGCCACGAAACGGCACAGGTGATTGGATTCGAAGTGCTTGATTTCGTTGCTGCACTCCGAACAGTGTGGCCGAAGAGCCTGGGAACGGCACAGGTGATTGGACTCGAAGTGCGTGATTTCGTTGCTGCACTCCGAACAGTGTGGCCGAAAAGCCTGGGAACGGCACAGGTGATTGGACTCGAAGTGC
>CAILAZ010000022.1 GCA_903832295.1 uncultured Acidobacteriota bacterium | reverse complement strand
CCCAGCTGGCCTGGACGTTGGGGAAGTTGGTGAGGAAGATGCGCGAGATGGCAAGGGTCTTGAGGTACTCGACGGCGGTGGATTCAGGCCAGCCGCGGCCGCCGAGAGCGGTGTGCTTGGGCTGGAAGGTCCAGGGGATGAAGGCAGTGAAGCCACCGGTTTCTTCCTGGAGGTCGTAGATGCGCTGGAAGTGGTTGACGCGGTGCTCCTCGGTTTCGCCGACGCCGAACATCATGGTGGCGGTGGTCTTCATGCCGAGTTTGTGAGCGATGCGATGGACGTCGAGCCAGTCCTGGGTGGTGCACTTGAGGCGGGCGACCTTGGAGCGGACTTCGTCGTCGAGAATTTCAGCGCCGCCGCCGGGGATGGACTGGAGGCCTGATTCCATGAGGCGGCGGATGGTCTCTTCGAGGGAGATCTCGCTGTATTCGGCGATGCCGATGATCTCAGAGGCGGAGAGGCAGTGGAGGTGGACCTGGGGGAAGCGCTGCTTGATGCCTTGAAAGAGGCGCTCGAACCAGTCGATCTTGAGGTCGGGATTGATGCCGCCCTGCATGAGGACACCGGTGCCGCCCATTTCGATGGTCTCGGCAATCTTCTCGTAAATCTTGTCGAAGTCGAGGAGGTATCCCTTCTCGCGGCCGGGGCCCTTGACGGGGGCGTAGAAGGCGCAGAAGGAGCAGTACTCGGTGCAGATGTTGGTGTAGTTGATGTTGCGGTCAATGATGTAGCTGACGATGCCGTCAGGATGGAGCTGGCGGCGGATGGCGTCGGCTTCCATGCCGATGCCGATCAGATCATCAGAGCGGAACATGTCGAGAGCTTGCGCGTGGGTAAGGCTCATACATCTTCATGATACCGGAAGGGGGGAGTTGGTGCCTCCCGACGTTCCGTTCAACGGAAGGACGTCAGGCGGGGTGAGGTAAGAGCAAGGTCAAGAGCAGGGTCAAGGTCAAGAGCAAGGTCAAGGTCAAGAGCAGGGTCAACTACCCCACCCAACGAAAAGCGCGTTGGATGGGGCACCCGGTACCCGTTACCCGGCGTGGAGGTCAACTGCCCGCACTGGCCTTAGTTGTTGGCGGTGATCCAGGCGGCGATTTTGTTGAGAGCGGTGGGAGAGATGGTTTCCTCGATCTGGGCGTACTCGGAGACGGAGCCGGTTTTGGCGGTCTGGAAGAGGTGGTTGAGGTTGGGGAGTTCGAGGGTTTCGAAATGCTTGTTGCCGGCCTGCTGGAGGGCGGCGTGGATCTTGGGGAGGTTCTGGGTGGGCGAGACCTGGGTGTCGAGGCTTCCGTTGAGGGCGAGGACGGGGCAGGTGAGCTTGCGCAGGTCGGTTGCGGGGTCGTAGGAGAGGAAGTAGCGGAACCAGGGGCCGAGAGAGAAGGCGATGGTGGGTGCGATCTGCTCCTCCTTCATGGCGAAGATCAACTTGTCATGAAGCTGCTTCTGGAGGGCGGCGGGGTCTTTCTCAGTGCGGATGAGGGTGAGGAGCTCACGCTGGAAATCGGCAGCCTGATCGGCCTGGGCGGGCGTTGCGCCGGCAGCGATGTTGCCGAGGCGGATTTGCTCGGGCATGAGATCGTAGCCGGAGACTCCGGAGCCGGCGAGGAGGACGACGTAGGCGACGCCGGGATTGCGGGCGGCGACCATGGGGGCAATGATTCCGCCCTCGGAGTGTCCGATGAGTCCGATGTGATGGGGGTCGATCTCAGGGCGGAGCTTGAGGTAGGCGAGCGCGGCTTCGACATCAGTTGCGAAGTCGGCGGAAGTTGCTCCGGAGTAGAGGCCGGTGGATTTGCCGATGCCGCGCTTGTCAGCCCGGAGGACGGCAATGCCGTGGCGGGTGAGGAAGTCCGCGAGGACGAGGAAAGGCTTGTGGCCGAGAAGCTCTTCGTCGCGATTGTGCGGGCCAGAGCCGGCGATGAGAATGGCGGCGGGGAAGGGACCTTTGCCGGAAGGGAGAGTGAGGGTTCCGGCGAGGGTGACTCCGGCGGCGGATTTGTTGTCATAGGCGACGTCTTCTTCACGGTAGGGATAGGGCTTGGCGGGATTTTGCGGACGGCGCTGCTCGAGCACGGCGTCGGCGGCGACACGCTTGAGGACGAGAGGGAGGGAGCCTCCGCCCTGGGACCAGGTTCCGGTGATGGTGGCGAAGTCTGCGCCGAGCTTGCCTTTGAAGCTGGCGGCGAGTTTGGGAAGGTCGAAGGCAACGTCAGAACCCTGCTGGGTGGCGGAGGAGATGGGAATGCCCTTTGCTCCCTGGTCGAGACTGTCCAGAGTGGCGGTGAAGCCGGTGGGGGAGCTGGCGACGTGGAAGGCGAGGTGGAGGGTCATGCCATTGACGTCGAGGCCTCCAAGCCATGTTCCCTCAATGGTTTGCTGCTGGGCGGAGGCGGAGAACGAGAGCGCGAGGACGAACAGGACGAGGAAAAGGGGCTTCATAAGGGTCTCCCGGCTTGGGATTGGGTGTGACAGGACAGCATAAACTCTGGCGGGAGAAGTGGGTAGTGGGTTGAGGGATCGAGCCGGGGCACTGGCAGCCACGCGGTCAGCTCATGGGGAAACAACCGCAGAGGCCGTTTCCGCACGGCTGCCCGTTTTCATCAGGGACAAGCTGTTCCTTCGGGTTTGTCCGCGATCCACTGGATGCGAACAATCTTGCGGCCGGTGGCGTCGGTGCCGTGCACCCACTTCATCCGGAGCGGCTTGGGCTGAGCGGAGCACTCTTCCGGTTCACGGACTGCAACTTCAAAACAGGGCGGGACGAGGCCGATTGTCTCAAGCAGATTGCATGCGATTGCGGTGACAGTTGCCATTTTTTCCCCTTTCCTGCGGATGGCCACGGATATAAAACACTCAAGTCAACTGGTTGTTCCGCAATCAGGCACCGCACTCTTTTCCTTCGGTTCCACCCTCAAATTTCGGAAATGGAAGATTGAGAGGGCTCGCGGGTTGAGCGGCCTGGTGGAGATCCAACAAGGTGAGCTCGGCCGCAGCCACCATTCTGCCGCGCTCGTTCGGAGATAGACTTTCCCACTCCGAATCTGGGCTCGGCCGCACTCCGAAGTCCGGTGCAAGCGCCTGACTGTAGTGGTGAAGCAACATCGCCAACCTCTGTGGTGAAACTGATTCGGTGGTCATTTCTGCGTGCCTCCACTTTGGATTGGACGCCCGGCCGGATAAACGGCAAATAAAGAGTGTCTTAAATGAACCTTAATTCTGAAGCGAACCGAATTTTGAGGATCTTCGAAGAGGGCAGAGTGGTTGGACCGGCGCAATCCGACCAAAATAATCGCCATTCGGTAACTTATTGAGGCAGAATAACCTGGCTGGGATGCAGTTGGGTGAAGATGGTTGCGTTTTGGGGATTTCCGCATCTATACTTACATTGGCGACTGAAAAGGTCGTAGATTGATGGAGCACGGGCGAGATGCTGAAGCTGACGAAGAAGGCCGATTACGGGTTGATCGCGGTGCGCCACCTGGCAGAGCACGCCGACCTGGGGGCCTGCAGCGCAAAGGACCTGGCGGAGATGTATGGGATTCCGCAGGAGGCGCTGGCGAAGATAGTGCAGCGGCTGGCGCGGAGCAAGCTGCTGACCTCGCAGCAGGGGACGAACGGGGGATATGTGCTGGCGCGCGACCCACGGGAGATTTCAGCGCTGGAAGTGATCCGGGCGATTGAGGGGCCGCTGTTTATTACGAGCTGCAACTCCTCGACGAAGGCCTGCAGCCAGAGTTCGAAGTGCACGGTGCGGGAGCCTCTGCAGAAGGTGAGCCGCACGATTGAAGATGTGCTGAGCAAGCTGACGGTTTGGGAGCTGCGCGAGGGGAGCGAAGAGGCTCCGGCAGCGGGTGGACATTTAGTGAGGGAAGACGAGCTGGTGAGGATCGAAGTTTCTGGAGGAAATTATGGCAAGTGAGGCGGCGGTGAAGCTACCGATTTATATGGACAACCATGCCACGACGCGGGTGGATCCGCGAGTGTTGGAGGCGATGCTGCCGTACTTCAGCGAGATCTATGGCAACGCGGCAAGCCGGAACCACGAGTTTGGGTGGGTGGCAGAGCAGGCGGTGGACAAGGCTCGGGAGCAGGTTGCCAAGCTGATTGGAGCAACAGCGAAAGAGATCGTGCTGACCTCCGGAGCAACGGAGAGCAACAACCTCGCGATCAAGGGCGTGGCCGAGATGTACCGCGAGAAGGGCAACCACATCATCACCGAAGTGACCGAGCACAAGTGCGTGCTGGATACGTGCAAGCGGCTGGAGAAGCACGGCTACCGGATCACGTATCTGCCGGTGCGGACGGATGGGCTGATCGACCTCGACCAGCTGAAGGACGCGATGACGGACGAGACGATCCTGGTCTCGATTATGGCGGCGAACAACGAGATTGGGATTCTGCAGCCGATACGGGAGATTGGAAAGCTCTGCCATGAGAAGGGCGTGCTGTTCCACACGGATGCGGTGCAGGCGGCGGGGAAGGTTCCGTTCAACGTGATTGAGGACAACGTGGACCTGGCGTCGGTATCGGCACACAAGATTTACGGGCCGAAGGGCGTAGGGGCGCTGTATGTGCGGAGACGGAATCCGCGAGTGCAGCTGGTGGCGCAGATGGACGGCGGCGGACACGAGCGCGGAATGCGCAGCGGTACGCTGAACGTTCCGGGAATTGTGGGGCTGGGAGCGGCGTGCGAAGTGGCACAGCTGGATATGGGCGAGGAGTCCAAGCGGCTGTTTGCATTGCGCGAGAGCTTGCGGGAGCAGATTACCTCGCAACTGGATGAGGTGTACATCAACGGCAGCATGGAGCACAGGTTGCCGGGGAGCATCAACATCAGCTTTGCGTACGTGGAAGGCGAATCTCTGCTGATGGGGATCAACGATATTGCGGTTTCGAGCGGCTCGGCTTGCACCTCGGCAACGCTGGAGCCGAGCTACGTGCTGAAGGCACTGGGCGCAGGCGATGAACTGGCGCACAGTTCGATCCGCTTCGGGCTGGGAAGGTTTAACACCCAGGCGGAGGTGGATTACGTGGCGACAAAGATTGTGGAGGTGGTGAGACGGCTACGGGAGCTTTCGCCACTGTACGAGATGCACAAGGAAGGGATCGACCTTTCCAAGGTGAAGTGGGCGGCGGAGCCGGTGAACCACTAGGGGTTCCGCTTACGCTGAGAGTTCGGTTCCCACATTCGCCCAAGAGGGGCGGATGTGGGCCACCAGGTTCGCGGCTGCGTGGGGCAGCCGCATAAGGCAGTTAAGGAGAAGCAGGATGGCTTACAGCGATAAGGTACTGGATCACTATACAAATCCGCGGAACGTTGGAACGATGGACAAGAACGCGGGAGAAGTGGGAACAGGGCTGGTGGGGGCTCCGGAGTGCGGCGACGTGATGAAGCTGCAGATCAGGGTGAATCCGGAGACCAAGATTATTGAGGACGCGAAGTTCAAGACGTTCGGCTGCGGCTCGGCAATCGCGAGCTCGTCGCTGGCGACGGAGTGGGTGAAGGGCAAGACGGTGGAGGAAGCGCTGGCGATCAAGAACACGGACATTGTGAAGGAACTCTCACTGCCTCCGGTGAAGATTCACTGCTCGGTGCTGGCGGAAGACGCGATCCGGGCGGCGATTTCAGACTGGAAGAAGAAGCAGGCATAGACATGGCAACAGAACAGACAACGGCGACCCAGGGGATCAATATCACGGGCAAGGCGCTGGAACATATCCGGCTGGCAATGCAGAAGGAAGGCATTGCCCCGGAGACGGGCGGACTGCGGCTGGGAGTGCAGGGTGGCGGCTGCTCCGGGCTGAGCTACAACATCCGGTTTGACACGCAACCACGGGAGCGCGACCGGATTTTTGAGTATGGCGACGTGCGGGTGTTTGTGGACCCGAAGTCGTTCATCTACCTGAACGGGATGACGGTGGAGTGGGAAGAGACACTGATGCATCGCGGATTCGTCTTCCAGAACCCGAATGCGAAGAAGAGCTGCGGCTGCGGAAGCAGTTTCTCCTAAGAGGACGAACTTGAGCGAGCAGAACGCGGGATTGAAGACGGCTCCGATGCAGTTGCAGGTGATCCAGGAGCGGCAACTTTCGCAGCACCAATGCTGGTCATGCGGAGACATGCGTGCGGAACACTTCTGCGCGGCCTGCGGACACATGCAGCCGGCAGAGCCGACGGACTTTTTCTCCTTCTTCGGATTGCCTCGCAAGCTGGAAGTGGACGAGGCGGCGCTGGAGAAAGAGTTCTACCAGCTGAGCAGAAAGCTGCACCCGGATTTGTATTCGCGGGCGAGCGCGCGGGAGCAGCACTGGAGTTTGGAGAAGACCTCGCAGTTGAATGACGCGTTCCGCACGCTGAAGGATCCGATCACGCGCACGGAGTACCTGCTGAACCTGGAAGGGATTCAGCTGGAGGAGCAGAGCAAGGTTGCGACGGAGCAGGCGCGGGCGTTCGGAGTGGAGAAGAAGCAGACGGTTCCGGCTGAACTGCTGGAAGAGGCGTTTGAGCTGAACATGATGCTGGAAGAGGCCAAAGCCGGCGGAGTGGACGATGATCTGCGCGCGCAGCTGGTGGCGACAAGGGATTCCCTGACGGCGCGGCTGGGCAGGATGCAGGACGAGTTGCGCGCGGCGTGGAAGAAATGGGACAACGGCAACCGAGCAGCGATTGACGAGATGGTGGACGTGCTGAACCGCCGCAGCTATTTGAGCAACCTGGTACGCGATCTTCAGGAAGTGTTGAGCTAACGAACTCATAAAATGACCGACGACAAAGTAGTAGGCATCGATCTGGGGACAACGAATTCGCTGGTGGCCTACATGGGCACCGGACCTACGCTGGCACACCCGGACGCGCCGGGCAAGGGCGTGTTCATCATTCCGGGCGAGGACGGGGTGAACCTTGTGCCGTCCGTTGTGGCGCTGGACGCGGAGAATCATGTGCTGGTGGGGAACGCGGCGCGCACAGCGCTGCTGACCTCTCCGGAGCGCGCGGTGTATAGCGTGAAGCGGCTGATGGGACGCGGCGTGGAAGACGTGCAGGAGGAGCTGAAACTGTTTCCGTTCCAACTGGCGGAAGACCTTGCGCCGGGCGAGGTGCTGCGGATCAAGCTGGGCGGGCGGACGTACACGCCTCCGGAGATTTCAGCGCAGATTTTGCGTCAGTTGAAGCGCAACGCGGAGAGGTTTTTTGGCGGCGCGGTGAAGCAGGCTGTGATCACAGTTCCGGCGTACTTTAACGACGCGCAGCGGCAGGCGACGAAAGACGCGGGGCGGATTGCGGGGCTGGAAGTGTTGCGGCTGGTGAATGAGCCAACGGCCGCGAGCCTGGCATATGGACTGGACCGCAAGCAGAACGGCACGATCGCAGTGTATGACTTTGGCGGCGGAACGTTTGATGTTTCCATTCTGAAATTGAAGGATGGAATCTTTGAAGTGGTGGCGACGAACGGAGACACGCACCTGGGCGGCGACGACATTGACAACCTGCTGATTGCGGTTGCGGTGGACGACATAAGGGGCGACCTGGGCGTGGATGTGCGGCGGTATCCGGATGCGGTGCAGCGGCTGCGAAGCGCGATGATCGAGGCGAAGATTGCGCTCTCATCGAGCGAGGCTGCGGACGTTGAGGTGGAACTGCCGGAGGGGAAACTTTACCAGCGCAGGATTACGCGCGAGATGCTGGAGCAGATGATTGCGCCGATCGTGGAGCGCACCCTGGGTCCGTGCAGGCGGGCGCTGAGCGACGCGGGATTGACGGCGCAGCAGGTGGATGAAGTGGTGCTGGTGGGAGGCTCGACGCGGATTCCGCTGGTGCGGCGAGAGGTGGAAGCGCTGTTTGCACGCAAGCCGCACACGGAGCTGAATCCGGATGAGGTGGTGGCGCTGGGCGCGGCGGTGCAGGCGAATATCCTGGCGGGCGGCTCTGACGAAACGAAGGACATGCTGCTGCTGGATGTGACTCCGCTGTCGCTGGGGATTGAGGCGCTGGGCGGAGTGACGGCGAAGATCATTCACCGCAATTCGACGATTCCGGCGAGCGCGACAGAGCACTTTACGACGGGCGTGGAAGGACAAGTTTCGGTTGCGATCCACGTGTTGCAGGGTGAGCGCGAACTGGCGAAGGATTGCAGGTCGCTGGCGCGATTCGACCTGAAGGGAATTCCGCCGATGCCGGCTGGACTGCCGAGGATTGAAGTGCGATTCCTGATCGACGCGAATGGGATTCTGCATGTGTCGGCGCGCGAGCAGCGGAGCGGCAAGGAAGCGGAGATCCAGGTGCAGCCGAGCTACGGGCTGACGGACGAGCAGGTAGAGAACATGATCCTGGACTCGTTTGACAACGCGGAGGCGGACCTGGCGGAGCGGCAACTGATCGAGTCCCGCAACGAGGCGGAGACGATTTTGACCGCGCTGGGGAAGGGCCGCAGGAACGCGGCGTGGAAGATGCTGGGCTTCAGCGAGCAGCGCAAGGTGGACGAGTTAGAGCAGAGGCTGCGGCTGGCGATGAGCGGCGGAGACCACCATTCCATCCGGCGCTCGATTGACGAGCTGAACCAGGCGACGACACGGCTGGCGGAGCTGATGATGGACGCGGCGGTGGGCAGCGCGCTGCACGGCAAGAAGATGGACGAGACCGAGATGGAAGACGGGCCTTCGGCGCCGCATCCGATTGGCAAGGCTGAGTTCAGCTAAATATTGATGGATGTCGATACAAGAACAGGACTGAAAAATGCTTGAAGTGAAGAACGATCCGGCAGAGACAAAAAGCGAGCTGGGAGCGAACACGGTGCGGCTGACCTTCCTGCCGAGCGGGCAGAGTGTGGAGTTCGAGGCAGGGAAACTGCCTTACCAGGAGCACGGCAAGCCGCAATCGATCCTGGATGTGGCGATGAATTTTGGAATCCACCTGGAACATGCCTGCGGCGGAAGCTGCGCGTGCACGACGTGCCACGTGGTGGTGAAAAAGGGCAAGGAGCTGCTGAGCGAATGCAGCGAGGAAGAAGCGGACCGGCTGGACATGGCGGCGGACCTGCAACTGAATTCGCGGCTGGGCTGCCAGGCGATCATCGAGAAGCCGGGTGAAGTAGTGGTGGAAATTCCCAAGTGGAATCGCAACTACATCAGCGAGGGCGGCGGGAGCACGCTGTGAAGTGGCTGGCGTGGTGCCTGCTGGCAAGCGAAACGCTGCTGGCGGCCTACGTCTGGATGGCGCCGGTTGTGAATAATGCCGCAGTGCTGCTGCTGGCGGGGAATAGCTTACTGCTGATCTGGTGCGGGACGCGGCTGCGACGCAAGCCGTCGTGCTGCCGCTGAGGAGAGAACGATGCAAGAGCTGCACTGGAATGATGCCGAAGACATTGGGATTGAGCTGCTGGAGAAATTTCCGGATACCGACCCGCTGGAGGTGCGGTTTACGGAGCTGCTTCGCATGGTGACGGAACTGGAGAAGTTCAAGGACGAGGCTGCGGGCTCGAATGAAGCCAAGCTGGAGGCGATCCAGATGGCCTGGTACGACGAATGGAAAGACAATAAGGCGTAGGCAGCACCTGCGGTGGAAGAAACTCGCGGTTGAAGGGAATTGCCCTCCAACCGCGATTCAGTTTGCCTACTGTTGCAGGCAGGTTTAGTCGTTGGAGTACCAGACGCCGTTCAGTTTCGAGAAGGCACGGACGTACACTGTCGTCCCGCTCGCCGGAGCCGCGGCAGTTACCGTGGCTGTGTTCGCCCCGGTCACGCCGGAGGCATTCAGATTGTTGGAACCGGCCACCGTTCCTGCAATCAACATGTTGCGGAAGTATCAATTTCATATTGACAATGATCAAAGTAGCTGCTAAAAAGTGGATTCCTATCAGTTTACTTCGGAGCAGAATCGGCTGGCCTGGTAGTTGTACCAGGGCGGTAGTGTGCATTGCGGAATTGGTTCCAACGGCCTCCTAAGCCCGCAGCACTCCGGTTGGCACAACCATTTTCAATAGCAAGAACAGCAAGACTCGCAGTACTGGTTGTTTTATGCCTGCCACAGGTTGATGCATTTGCGCTTTCTGGAGGCTTACGATGGATACAGGGCCGATTCCGAGTATCGAACGAGGAAAGATATCGTTTGCCAATATGCTGGAGCTCAGCGATGAGCAGGTGATGTGCGAGTTGCAGGCGGGAAACACAGATGCGTTTGCAATTGTCTTCAGTCGCTACCACAAGCTAGTGCATTTGATTGCCTTGCGCATCCTGGTGGATGCCGGCGAGGCAGAAGATCTCTCGCAGTCTGTATTCCTGGAAATCTACCGTAAAATGGGACAATATGACCCCGCCAAAGGTACTCTCAAGGTGTGGTTGCTTCAGTATGTGTATAGCAGAAGCACAAACCGTCTGAATTACCTGAGAGTGAGACAGTTCAGGCAACAGGCCGAACTGGGGGAGGTGGGTGAGAATGAGAGTCTTTTCTCCTCGTGCCCGCCGAGGCCGGAAATGCGAATACTGAGTACAGAGATTCTGGCGCTTCTACCAATGGAACAACGGGAAACGATTGAGCTGTATTTCTTCGAGGGGCTGACGCTGAAGGAGATTGCCGAGAGCCGTAAAGAGACTTTTTACAATGCCCGGCATCACTATTATCGGGGGTTGGATCGTCTGCGGGAGCTTTTGAAGAGCGGCGGTCCGTGCCCGGGTTCCGGTGAGCCGTTACCCTCTGGGGAAGGGGTTTAAGATGCTGAGGCATGCGCAGTTCGAGGAAATCTGCGCCTCCGCGAGTATTGGCCAAGCGACTCCTGAAGAGTTGTTTGAGCTTGAGCAACATGCGGCGCACTGTGAAGCGTGCAGGCAGGCATACTGTCATTCCGTTGATCTGGCATCCACGATTTTTGCCGCCGCGGATCATGTTCCGGCGCTGACGACGGATGAAGCCCGGGGATGTCTGGACTCCAACCTGGCTGCCCAACGGTTTTATGAACGCGCGAAGCAAGAGGGCATTGTTTTCTCGCATGGCATAGAAAAACAGTTCTTGCACGCGCCGGCCGCCTCGCTTCCATTCCGCCGGCGCATTTTTGCGAAAAAGCCATTATGGGCGATTGCCGCCATGATTGTTGTGGGCGTGATCGTGACCGGTTCCTACCGCAGCTATCTGTCGCATCGGAACCCCGAGTTGATGCAGTACGAATCCCACATCGCTGAATTGAACGCAGCCAATGCCAAGTTGCAGGCAGACATTGACCACATCCGGACCGAGTTGCGCAGAGAGGATGGCGGTTCGAAGGCCGAGAAGTTGTCCAAAGCAGAGCGCGAGGCGCTGGAAGCTCAGCTTGCGTATGCCCAGCACGAGATCTCCGTTTCCCAAATGGTGGTGCAGAGCGCGCAGCTGAAAGCCGTTGAATTGCGCAAGAAGGTGGAGGAATCCGGCAGCATCCTGGCCGCGAATCAGGAGACTATCCACGCGTTGACGCAACAAATGTCAGAGTTGCAGCACCAGCTCGCGCAGTCGCAAGTGTTCGCACAAAGCGCCGAGCGGGAAGCCAGCGGTTTGCGAGAGCACGCAAGGGAAACCGAGCATGCGCTGATGGCGGAACGGGCCAGGACAGAAGACCTGGCGAAGGAACTCGACGAGAAGCACGCTGCCTGGGACCGGGAACGCCAGCTGCTAGCCATGGGACGCGACGTGACCGACCTGATGGGGGCGCGCAATCTGCACATTGTGGATGTGGTGGATACGGACGCGCGCGGTAAGGACCGCGCCGCGTTTGGCCGCATCTTCTTCACGGAAAACAAGTCCCTGATTTTCTATGCTTATGATTTGAACGAAGCGAGAATCGAAAAGGCGAAGTTCGAGTACCGGATCTGGGGGCGCAAGGAAGGTGAGATTCAACAGGTGCGAAATCTCGGCATCTTCTTTGTGGACAACAATGCGCAGAAGCGCTGGGTTTACAAGACGAAAGACGCAAAGCTGCTTCGGGAGATCGACAGCGTATTTGTTACGCTTGAGCCGGTCAACGCAAACCCGAAGGCTCCGACCGGCACGCGCCTGATGTATGCCTATCTGCGGGGATCGCCCAACCACCAGTAGGCCACGCTTTCTGAAATCCTCAAGACTGTTGGCGGCTCTGAAAGGGGCCGTGCGATTGTGCGTTCGCGTGTCTGTTGCAGGCCTGCGGGCGGCCGCCAGAGGGCCTACCGAGGTGGGGGCGACACCATTTTTGATTGCACTTGGGACAAAGCGCAATCGCGGGCTGTATAGATATCCAAGGAGGAGTGATCCCCATGAGACCAGGCTTCTTCACCCGCGAGTGGATGGGCGTCTTTTCGAGATGCCTATTTGCATTGAGCCTTATTGCTTTCCTGCTGCCGATGTGCGCCTATGCGCAGTTTGATTCAGCCAAGATGTCAGGCCTGGTGACAGACCAAAAGGGTGCGTTCATTCATGGAGCCGAGGTCGAAGTCAGAAACGTAAATACGAACGCGTTACAGACGACGAATACGAATGACTCGGGATTCTACATCTTCACTTCCTTGAAACCTGGACTTTACCTGATGAATGTGCGGATGGCGAAGTTCCGCACGGTGACGGTAACCGGGATCGTATTGAACGTGCAGGACAGTATCTCGCGCAACTTCGAACTCCAGGTGGGCTCTGCCGTCGAATCTGTTACGGTGATGGCGGAGAGCGAAAAGATCGGGACAAGTGGAGCGGTCGGGACCGTGATCGATCACCAGTTGATTGAAAGTCTGCCGTTAAATGGCCGCAGCTTTCAGTCGCTGATTCTGCTGTCACCGGGCGTAACGGTGACTGCTTCCACCACCAACGACTATGGGCAATTCAGCGTCAACGGGCAGAGAGCCAGCGCCAACTATTTCACCGTGGATGGCGTGAGCGCCAACATTGGCAGCAGCAGCACGTCTGGCGGCGGCACGAACACCGCAATGGGTGGGGCGTATCCGGGACTGAGCGCCTTCGGCGGAACCAACAACCTGGTTTCCATGGATGCGCTGGAAGAATTCAAGATCCAGACATCGAGCTATACGGCTGAGTTTGGCCGCCAGCCCGGCGGGCAGGTCACACTTGTTACGCGCTCTGGTACGAATAAGTTGCACGGCACGTTATTCGAATACCTGCGCAACGACGTCATGGATGCGAGGGACTACTTCAACGTAAAGCCGCTTGCCAAACCGCCGCTCCGTCAGAACGACTTCGGCGGCACCCTGAGCGGGCCGATCTACAGGGACAAGACATTCTTCTTCTTCTCCTATGAAGGTCAGCGTCTGCGCCTACCGGACACCACCCATACTGCGTACGTGCCATCCCTTCGAGTGCGGAGCGCAGCGGGAGCCGGAGTGCTGCCTGTGTTGAACGCGATCCCACTGCCGACGGGCGGTGAGTTGACGGGGACGACGAGTTGCACTCCCGGATCCAGTCCGACGTGCGCGCCCACCGGCAAGAAGTACACGGGGTGGGCACCCCGTGTGTACAGTTTGTCTAACCCCAGCACAATGGACGCTACGAGCATCCGAATTGATCACCAGCTCACCCACAAGTTCACCCTGTTCGGACGATTCAATGAGGCTCCGTCGAACACGAAGACGTATTCTGGTGCGGCGTACGGCACCGCCAGAAACGCCTCCACCCAGACGTCCACGCTGGGTGCAACCTGGATGCTGACTCCACGGCTGACCAACGAACTCCGGGCCAACTACAGCCGGCAATTCGGACAAGCGCAATATATCCAAGCCACATACGGCGGAGCTGTACCGGTTGACCCGAAACTGCTTACGACGGGGAATTCGGGGACAGGCCTTGTCAGCTTCAGTTTTGGCGGCCACCTTACCTATGTTCAGGCTGGCGACATCACGTCGAATTATCAGCGGCAGGTGAACATTCTGGATACCGTCTCCCTGGTGAAGGGAGCGCACCAGTTCAAGTTCGGCATTGACTACCGCAAGCTGCTGCCCACCTATGGTGTTCAGAATTCCCAGATGGAATATTTCCTGGCCGAAAGCCAGGTCACGAGCTCGGTGCCGCTGATTTCGTTCCTCGGAACCAATGAAACCGCGAAGCCACGATTCACAAACTTCTCCTCTTATATCCAAGACACGTGGAAAGTGAAGCCCCGGTTGACGGTTGACTTCGGGCTGCGGTGGGATGTGAATCCAGCGCCCACGGAGGCAGATGGAAAGATGCCTCCCGTTGTGGTGGGCGTCACCACAGGCAACCCACCGGATCTGTCCAAGGTCACCTTGGCACCGAGTGGCACGCCCTTCTACAAAACCTTCTACGGTGCATTTGCTCCACGTTTTGGCGCTGCCTACCAGTTGCGCCAGGGCAATGGGCGAGAGACGGTTTTGCGCGGTGGCTTTGGTGTCTTCTATGACCTGGGCACCTCCGGTGCGACCGGCGCATTCCCCCTGAAGGCAAGTAAGTCGATGTACTACAAGCCGTTCCCGCTTACCGGGGCGAATGCGGTGTTCCCGACCGTGACTGTACCTACGGTAGCCACACCCGCCACCCCGGTGACACAGACGGTCTGGTCTAATGCTTCAGGTTTGAGTCTGCCGCGTACGATGCAGTGGAATCTTGCGGTGGAGCAGTCGGTGGGAACGCATCAATCGGTCTCGGCGTCTTATGTTGGCGCAGCCGCACGCAAGCTGCTGACCACTCAAGCGTTGAATTCCCAGGACTATGCCACAGGTTTGTACCCGAACCCTTCCTTCAGTTCGATCATGTACACATGGAACGGTCCGACTTCGGATTACCATTCGATGCAGTTGCAGTACAAGGCCCGCTTCACGCGCTTCCAGGGTTTGGTGAATTACACCTGGTCCCACGCGGTTGACGATGTCTCGACGGATGCTGGTTTCTTCACGCTTTCGCGTGGCAATGCCGACTTTGACGTTCGCCACAATTTCTCAGCGGCGCTGACTTACAACCTGCCTTCGGCCAAGATCGGACCGGTGCTCAGCTACGTGTTCAGCAACTGGTTTGTGAATGGGATCGTGCACGCTCAGTCCGGTCTTCCTGTGGACCTGTCCACGTATTACCAGACCTTTATCAATGGCCTGGATATCTACACGCGACCGGATCGGGTTCCGGGAGTACCGCTGTATGTGCATGACTCTAGCGTGCCGGGAGGCCGGCGCTTCAACATAAATGCTTTTGCGGTGCCGGGACTGACGATTCCCTCGGATCCGTATTCTCCGCCGCTCCAAGGCAACTTTGGGCGCAATATCATGCGTGAACTGGCGCTGACCGAGGTGGATTTCGCCATGGGACGCACCTTTAAGTTTGGAGAGAGCCGCAACCTGCAATTCAAGGGTGAAATATTCAACATCATGAATCACCCGATGTTTGGCAGCTATGACTCCCTTTATGACCCCAGCAGCACAACATTTGGT
>CAILAZ010000021.1 GCA_903832295.1 uncultured Acidobacteriota bacterium | reverse complement strand
GGTTGAACGAATTAGTTGGTCAGAATCAAAGGTCTTTATCAACCTCAACCGTGAAACTATCAAGCTGGGACCGGAATATACGAAGGAAGCACTCATCACGCGCGACTATGAAATGAAATTGCATCGGTACTATGGCCGCGCCGGATATTGGGAAGATGAGCTTGCTCGAAAGATAGCCAGCTAGCACGCAGTATTGAACCATTGATGGATGAAGCGATATCCGTTGCTGCGCACATTTCCTGCGCTGCCAATGGAGAAAGCTGTGGGACGGACTGCCGCGCCGGCAAGGAATTGTCGGCGGGAAAATGTATCCAGCTTCGACGTTGGAGTCCTCATGCGATCGCGACCTGAATGGACAAAAGCACAGAGCGGTTGCGACGAAGCCTAGTCCCGTCGCACTTGGGTGAACCTCGTCTGGGCTGGTTTGCCCACACACGGAAAGTTCCAACTAGCGCTCGTAGATAAAGTCGTAGCCCGACGCCGCGAGCGGTAAATACGGAGCCAAATGAAAAGTAGCATGGTTCAAGTGATTGTTATTGTAGCGCTGGCTGCCGCCTGCTCCGCCCAATACAACGCCGACGCCATCATCCAACGTTCAGTTGCAGCTAACGCGGTGGATTGGAGTGCCGCACCTGACTACGAGTATTTAGAGCGTGACGTGCAACAAGGAGGTGGAACAAAGACCTTCAAAGAACTTGTTATCCTCGGTTCTCCTTATGAGCAACTACTAGCAGTGAACGGCAAGGCGCTGTCGCCGGAACAGCGGACTCAGGAACAGCAGAAGCTGGAAGTGGCTATTGCTGAACGCCAAAGAGAGTCGCAGCAGGCACGGACGCGGCGTATTGCGAAGTACGTAGAAGAACGGAAGCGCGACCATTTTCTGATGGAGCAACTGACAAAGGCGCTTGACTTCAAGCTGGTGGGCGAACAGAGGCTTGGGCCCTACATGGTTTACGTGCTCAAAGCGACACCGCGCCCAGGGTATGCCCCTTCTAATTTGGAAGCCAAGGTGTTAACTGGTATGGAAGGCACGCTCTGGATCGACGAAAAGACATTCCAGTGGGTGAAAGTCGAAGCCTCAGTCATACGTCCGGTTTCAATTGCAGGTTTTCTTGCGCAGGTGGAGCCGGGTACACACTTCGAATTAGAAAAGATGTCCGTGGCAGAAGGTGTCTGGCTCCCAAGACATTTTTCCATGAAGTCGCAGGCGAAGGTCCTCTTTTTCTTCACGCGGAAGTCACAAGCGGACGAGACCTATTACGGGTATCAATACACACGCGAAGCCAAGTAGTCGAGGGCGATAAGTGAATCAGGGCGGAATGGCCACATTTTCGACTCGCGCCCGTGTTATGTGCAATCTAGCTCAGTTTTCGGTCTTCGGCGCTGACAGAGTGTAGCTGGAGGATTACTATTCATGCCTGCATCTACGCTATCGTGTGCTGTTTCGGGAGCCGAAGTTATGTCTGCTTCCACGTACGAAAACATCCGCTATGACAAGACAAATCAAGTCGCATTCATTACCATTGCCCGCCCCAAGGTGCTCAACGCTCTCAATGCACCCACCCTACAGGAACTAACCCGCGCCTTCCAGGCCGTGCGCGATGACGAAGATGTAAGGGTCGCCATCCTTACCGGCGAAGGCGAGAAGGCCTTCGTAGCCGGCGCCGATATCAACGAGTTCACCGCCCTGGGAGCGGTCGGAGCCAACGCTCTATCCGCCCGTGGCCACGCCCTGTTCTCGCTGGTCGAAAACTGCGGCAAGCCCGTCATCGCCGCCGTCAACGGCTTCGCGCTAGGTGGAGGCGATGAGCTTGCCCTCTCCTGCACCTTCCGCATCGCATCAGAGAACGCCCGCTTTGGCCAGCCTGAAATCAAGCTCGGAATCATCCCTGGCTACGGCGGAACCCAGCGTTTGCCGCGCCTCATCGGTAAGGGACGGGCCCTTCAGCTCATCCTCACCGGCGACATGATCAAAGCCGACGAGGCCCTCCGCATCGGCCTCGTTAATGAGGTGGTGGCTGCTGCCGAGTTGCTGCCCCGCGCCGAAGCTCTCGCCAACAAGATCATCGCCAACGCTCCCCTGGCCGCGCGTTACGCCATCCAGGCCGTCAACCAGGGCATGGACATGACTCTGGCCGAGGGCCTGGTCCACGAAGCCGCGCTCTTCGGACTCTGCTTTGCCACCGCCGACAAGAATGAAGGCACCGGTGCCTTCCTCGAAAAACGCGCTCCGAAATTCAAGGGCGTTTAAGGCTAGAAGGGCCGCGCTTTACCTTCGGCGCGGCCTTTCAGGCTAACAATTGGCAAACGTCATCGACTGCGCCGATGGTTACGCTTTCGATTCATCATCGCTGAAAGAGGACAACCTTGAAGAGGCAAATGTCTCGTCGTACCCCGGGCGGTATAAGGCCTAGCGACAGGGAGATCCACCTCATCCGCTGACGTACCTGCGCTGGGTGGTCGCTGAGAACGACCGGCTCAATTGTGCGAGTGCCGATGTCAAGACGCTGGAAGCTTCCACGGATACGGATGAGGAGCCTGCCCCACATCAAGTACAAGTTCTCTCCGCTGAACTCAACGGCAGCCGAGCGGAAGACGGGCACGACCCGAAAGACATCTATGGTGAGGTAATTTATGGTGAGCACACACGATCCAAATGCAATCATTGAAGCGAAGGCATTCATCCAATCGGAAATCGACAGGATCGTCGGAGATTTCGGTAAGTCGCTACGAAGAGGAAATGCGGCTGTCGAAACCCTCATGATGGGAACAACAGGGCAGGAGAACAAACACTCTGAGGTTTCAAAACGTGGGACCGAATTGCTCCGTGCTTAGTGGTGTTCCCACTATCGTCAATCGCCCGATTCGCGCCAGGTTCTAACCAAGTTTAATCTTGCACGTACCGAACTGATACGCATGAGCGCGCACGTGCGCATGTAACGTATGCACCCGAAACGCGGGAAGGAGCCTTGGTGAAGAGGAAAGCACCAATCCGGGTGATTACCTTCTTCCTGCTGGCCGGCTGTCGGACCTTTTGCCAGGAACTTCCTTCATCCGAGTTGCTTGGAGGATTACAATTTCACGACTCTGCCTCACGCGAAGAGCAGTCTACGGAGATGCGCGAGTGGAAGTCGCTTCCGAATGCTCTGTCTTCGATACAACCTGCAATTAAAGCAGAGGGGTTTCACGCTTTCGCCAAAGGCGGCGCGGGAGTGCTGTGCGGAACAGAACAGGGACAAGCCGTTCCGGGATCGCAAACCGGTTTGACCAACCTCTATCAAATGGAGTTTATTCACAAAGAGCCT
>CAILAZ010000020.1 GCA_903832295.1 uncultured Acidobacteriota bacterium | reverse complement strand
GCCGTGCCATCGCGGTTCCGCTGAGATCGCTTGTCTACAACGCCGTCGGCGCGGCCTGCCCCGTCGCGCCCCTGTTTATGCTCGCACCCCCCATCCCCGCCCTGCCACTGGCCGGTGCCGTAATCCCGCAGGCCCCAATAAGGCGGGCTGGTCACCACGCACTGCACGGACTCATCTGGCAGCTCGCGCAGCCGCTCCAGCACATCGCCGATGTAGATGGTTGCTTTCATAGATTGGGTTTCTTCCCTCCCGTGTGCATAGATCCGTTATGACAAGCAGCGCACCCTATTTTGCAATTCTCCATTGTCCACTTACCGCCAGCGCCGCGAGAGTGAAGATGGACCAGGTGAGCGCGAAACAGAACCTCTCCCTCGTATGGCAGGACGCGTTCTCCGCTGCACTGCTTATGTAGGCGAAGTTCGCATTTTCCGCCGGCGCGCTGATAGACAGCAAGGCGCAAAGCAGACTTTTCCTCGTTCGTCGGCTGACCTCTGCGCACACCGGGGCGCTTCTTCCGTGGCGGCGCATAGCGCCTGAGTGGTTTATTTCGCGGAATCATCGGTCTCCTCATTGTGCGAATAGAAAAAGTCGTCGCCCGCGGCGTAATCGCGTGTCGGTTTGCACCAGCAACTTGCTTCGAGAAAATGGTGGCGTCCCCAGGTTGGGATGCAGTGATCGTGCATACCTTCTTCGTCTATTCCGCCGACTGCGATCCACCCGTGCGCGGCTTCTTCTTCCGGCGTGGGCGTGTACTCGGTGTTGCCGTTTTTGGGATCGGAGAAACAAAACGGGCTGCCGCTTTTGTACTTGTCGTTGTCGGTGGTGAAAAAGCGCAGGGTATTGCCGTCCTCAAACATCAGTTCGACAAACCCGTCTTTGCCGGCGTCGAGGTCTTCCTCGTCGTGCATCGTAATCTCGACGAGCCGCTTGTTGATGAGGTGGCCGAGGATCTCTCGGATGTTGGCGTGAAATTCTGGTTTGTCGGTCATGTTGCTCATAGCACCCGGTCCTTTATGTCGCGAAGCCAAAACAATTGCTTCGTCGAGCAGAAGCTGGCGTTCTTCATTTTGCGCACGAGGCTGTATTCTATTTCCGAGAGCCTCATGATGGTGTCGTTGCCCTCGAGCATCTCCACGATGCGTTTTGCTTCGGCCAGGCGCTCGTCGTCGGTGAGCGTGCATTCTGACAGGTCGTGATAGCTCATCGCGCCTCCGTGTCGATAATAAAACTGCGCTCTCCGCGAACGGTGCGAATGATTCCGTGGTCGAGCTTGCGTCTCAGGTAATTGACGTAGACGTTGACGATATTGGTTGTGGTGGGCTTTCCAGGCCAGATGGCAGAGTGTATTTCCGCGATGGGGCACACCTCTCCACGCCGCAGGAGCAGGTACTCCAGGAGCGCAAATTCGTGGAGGGTAAGCGGCCGGTGCTGGCCGTTCATGGTCACCTTTCGCGCCAGGCGGTCCAGCAGAAGGCCGCCGTGGTGAATCTCCAAATCCGCTACTTGAACCAGCGAACCGTGAGGGTCGGCATAGTATCCGTCGATTGGCGTGAATTTTTGGATGTCAAACATTGGGAAACTCCTTGATGTTGAGGTCTGCGGGAAGCTCGTGGCCCTTCTTGGGGCCGGTCGAGTCACACCATTCAATCTTCGTTTCCTTCACGCGCGTACCTCCAATTCCTTTCTCTGTGCTGCAGCCCCTCGTCTCCGTATGCAGTAGTCCATCGACGGTCCGCGTTTGCGCGCGACCCTCACCTTGATTCTATCCAGCAACTCCCTGGCGGGCATCCGCGTCTTGTCACCGATTGCATAGCCAATATGCTCCTTCCCGGCCATCACCCGCATATCGCCCAGCAGGATCATCGGAACATGGGGCTTCAATTCTTTCAGGAGGGCAATGGCCTGAATTCCGTTCCCGAGCCCCATTTCGTGATCGACGAGAACCAGATGCACGTCCGTCTCCGAAAATATGCTGGCCGCCTGGTCGATATTGCTGGCCGAGAACACCTGGTAGCGATTTGTCTCGAGCATGAACTTCATCACGGACTGGTCTTTTTCCGAGACGCTGACGTAGAGAATCACCTTTCTAGGCCTCAACCCTTTTCTCCTTTCGCCGCGGCACACATTCCGCAGCCTTGCAGACGACAGGTTTTGGGGTCATGTGCCGGCCGCTGGTACTGGGCCGACAGCAGGTTGCCCGTGGTTACGCCCGGCACGGCCAGAAGATCCCGAACGCGATTGGCGACGGGAGGTTTTTCAGGGGAGGACTCAGCTTTGCCCTTCCGGTTGCGGTAGACGAACGGGGGCTTGGGAGGATTTGGCGCCGGCTCTTTCTTGGCGCGGGAAACCGTCTCCACCGGAACCTCGCCCTCCTCGTCCACAATCCCGAGCGATTGGCGGAGTTCCCTGTTAATAACCCAGGCGCTGCTCCGTTCTTTCTCGTGCGCAATTCGCTCAACTTCATCGAGGATCTTGACCGGGATGCGCAATGTATACAATTTGGTTTCTGCCATGCCCTACCGCTCCTGTTCTGTTATGAGGTACGCTTCGATGAACGCTTGCGCCGCTGGGATACAGATTGCATCGCCGTAGAGGCGTAGCCGTCCCACTCGGGCGGGACTCCCATAAGCCAGCGGCTGTATGCCGGGTCCAGCTGGCCGGTACTTTTCGTCTCGACCGTACCACCAGTCGCAGTCGGCCCAGAAGCCGCGAGTTGCGCCTGTCGCGGCAATTGATCGAGCCTGCTGCGGGTCGAGCCATCCGGGTCCACGCCACTCTCTGACATTCCCGAAGTATCCTTCCAATCTCGCGCCGTCGCCACACTGGCAAATTTCACCGCATGTTCCAGCGATGCTGTGTGCTTCCTGCCGTCCTCTGTCCTCCCCGTCGCGTCCATCTTCTCCGTCGAGATTGACCGGCCGCCGTTCGGTG
>CAILAZ010000019.1 GCA_903832295.1 uncultured Acidobacteriota bacterium | reverse complement strand
CGTCACCGCCGAATGCATATCGCTCAGCGTTGCCGCCACCACGCGTGCCGCAAACGTCGAAGCGTTCCACTCGTGGTCCGCGCTCAGGATCAGTGAAATATCCAGCGCCCGGATCGCCGTCTCGCTCGGCCTCTCGCCGTTCAGCATCAGCAGGAAGTTCCCCGCGTGCGTCAGTGAGCGGTCCGGCTCAATCAGCGGCAGTCCCTTGCGGATTCGGTCGTAGGCCGCCACCACCATCGCAATCTGTGAAAACAGTCTCTGCGCCTTGTGGTAGTTCGCCTCTTTCGTGTTCACCTTCTCTTCGGGATCGAAGAACGAAAGTGAGCTCACAATCGTCCGCAACACGTCCATCGGCAGCGCGTGCTTCGGAGCCTGTCTCAGCAGGCTGATAATCTGTGCATCCAGTTTGCGTTCCCGCGCCAGTTGCAGGCTAAACTCCGCCAGTTGCGAGCGTGTCGGCAGTGTCCCGTGCCACAGCAGGTAGGTTACTTCCTCAAAAGTGGCATTATCGGCGAGTTCGTGAATATCAATCCCGCGATATGCGAGAATCCCGTTTTCGCCGTCAATGTAGCAAATAGACGAAGAGCCTGCGACGATATCTTCCAGACCCCGATTTGAAGTTGTAGTCGTGGACATCAGTCCCTCTCTGCATTCAATTGTGAATAAAATTGCGGGATATTCCGCCCCCGTTCACCGCCGGAGACGTTCGGCCTTCTGCCATCCGCGGGTTGCCATCTCCGGCGAATGATCGCAGCATCTGGAACGACCTTTTATACCACAAGCCTTGCTCGCCACACTGCCTTATTTGCGCTACTTTACAGAACTCTCCGCCCAACTCTCAATTCCGCCCCAAATCAACCCCACTGTCTAAGGTCATTTTCGCAAGCCAGGCCATCCTCAGCCCTGCCCTTCCTCCGCCTTCCCTACATTTGCCTCGCCCCACTCTGCCGACGTACCATGCTTTCTGCCACGCGCAATTCACTGCCCAGGCTGGAGAATCCCTCATGTTCAAGCGTCTTGCCCTCATCTCTGCCATCCTTCTCGTCACCGCTTCCGCCTTCGCTGATGAAGGCATGTGGCTCTACAACGCCTTCCCTGCCGCCCGCGTCAAAGCCCGCTACAAGTTCACCGTAACCCAGCCTTTCCTTGACCATCTGCGCCTCTCCAGCGTCCGCATGGGAGCCTCTGCCAGCTTCGTCTCTCCCGACGGCCTCGTCTTCACCAACCACCACGTCGGCGCCGGATGCGTCCACAACATCTCCACCGATGCCCATGACTACATCAAGGACGGCTTCTACGCCCCCACCCGCGCCCAGGAACCCCCTTGCCCCGGTCTCGAAGTTCAGACCCTCCTCGAAATCCGCGACATCACCCGCCAGGTCCAGGACGCAGCCAAGCCCGGCATGTCTGACGTAGAGGTGGGAGCCGCCCAGCGCGCCGCCACCGCCCGTCTTGAGGCCGAGTGCTCCGATCCCGCCAAAGGGATCCGTTGCGAAACAGTCACTCTCTACTCCGGCGGCCTCTATCATCTCTACAAGTACAAGAAGTACACCGACGTCCGCCTCGTCATGGCCCCGGAGTTTGACGCTGCCTTCTTCGGCGGCGATCCCGACAACTTCACCTATCCCCGCTACGATCTCGACATCACCTTCCTCCGCGCCTACGAGAACGGCAAGCCCGTCCACGTCGATAACTACCTCCCCTTCACCACCGCCGGCGTAAGAGAAGGCGACCTCGTCTTCATCTCCGGGCACCCCGGTTCCACCGGGCGCCTCCAGACCGAGGCCCAGCTCGCCTTCCTCCGCGACCTCGGGTATCCCGCGCGCCTCCAGCAGCTCAAGCAGACCATCGACTCCCTCCTCGCCTTCAGCGCCGAGTCGCCGGAAAACGCCCGCGCCGCCGAGCGCGTCCTCTTCGGTGCACAGAACTCCTACAAGGCCATTACCGGATACAACGCCGGACTCAATGACCGCGCCACCATGGCCCGCAAGCACGCCGACGAAGAAAAGCTCCGCAAAGAAGTCGCCGCCAATCCCAAGCTTAAGGACTCCGCCAATGCCTGGGCTGAAATCGAAGCCGCCATGCAGTGGCAGCGTGAAAACTTCCAGCGCATCCGCTTCCAGTCCGATGCCGCTCTCCCCGGAAACTTCGCAACCTACGCCCGCACCCTCGTCCGTCTCGCCGCCGAACTCCCCAGGGACAGCGCCACCCGCCTCCGTGAGTATCAGGACCAGAACGTTCCATCCATTGAGAACGCCCTCAAGTCCAAGGCGCCGCTCTCCCGCCCCCTGGAAATCCGGCAGCTCACCGTTGCCCTCACTTCCATGCAGCAGAACCTCGGTCCTGACCACGCCTTCGTCAAGCAGGTCCTCGCCGGAAAAACTCCCGCCGACCGCGCCGCCGAACTCATCAATGGCAGCCACCTCAACGACCCCGCCTTCCGCCAGGAGCTCTACAAGGGCGGCGAAGTCGCCATCACCGCAGCCGTCGATCCCATGGTCGTCCTCCTCCGCCAGATCGACTCCGTCACCCGCGCCACCCGCAAGGATGCCGAGGAACACATCGACACCGTCCTGCGCAAAAACGGAGCCCTCATCGCCAAGGCTCGCTTTGAACTCTACGGCACATCCACCGCGCCCGACGCCACCGGAACCCTCCGCCTCAGCTACGGAGCCGTCAAGGGCTACACCGAGAACGGCAAGAAGATTCCCTTCTTCACCACCTTCGCCGGAGCCTTCGCCCACGAGTCCGCTCACGACGCCAAGTTCCCATACCAGCTTCCCGCCAGCTACCACCGCGCCAAAGACAAGCTCGATCTCAACACCGTCCTTGACACCGTAACCACCGGCGACAGCATCGGCGGAAACTCCGGCTCTCCCGTCGTCAACACCAAGGGCGAAATCGTCGGCATCCTCTTTGACGGAAACCTCCAGTCTCTCCCCTGGAACTTCCTCTACGAAGAAGAAACCGGCCGCAGCGTCCTCACTGATTCCCGTGCCGTCATCGAGTCCCTGCGCCACATCTACAGCGCCGCCCCCCTCGCCGACGAACTCATCCCTCCCACCCGGAAGTAATCCTGCTGGCGCCCCACCCAACGCACCTTTCGTTGGGTGGAGCCGTTGCATTCACAGGTGCCCCATTCCACCCGTTGTTGGTTGGGTGGGGCCGTTGCAGTTGCGTGTGCCCCATTCAACCCGTCGTTGGTTGGGTGGGCTGTTGCAGTCGCGGGTGCCCTTGCTCTTGCCCTTGCTCTTGCCCTTGCTCTTGCCTTTGCTCTTGCTCTTGCTCTTGCTCTTGCCCTTGTCCTTGCTCTTGCCCTTGCTCTTGCCTTTGCCCTTGCCCTTGCTCTTGCCTTTGCCCCTGCCCTTGTTTTTAGGTTGTCATTCCGTGCAAAGCGAGGAATCCCAGCAACGCTCCAATCTCTCCCTGCGCTCCCAGGCTTTCCAACCACTAATCGATTTCCAGCGCCCCCTCTCCATCCCCAATCCCGCGCCTCCCTCATTAGCGATGGCCAGCTGTCTCTTCAGCCCCTCCCCTCAACTCCATCACGGGAATGCACTTGTCTCTTCCCGCTCCTTTGGCACCCCTCGTACTCATTGTTCTGTATCCACCGAAGCGCAGGATGCCACTTGAGCTCTATTGTTGATTCACCGAGTCTGACGGGGACACCG
>CAILAZ010000018.1 GCA_903832295.1 uncultured Acidobacteriota bacterium | reverse complement strand
TGACCGTGCGCGAAGCTCTGGCAGCGCAAACAGCGGCATGTCACGCGAACTGGTTTGCAGGGTATGAAGATCTGCTGCAATACCTGCAGGTGGATGCGGAGCCGTGGCAGGAAGCTGAATGCAGGCGGCTGCTGACGTGTGCCAGATCGCGCAACGCAACGCACATCGCCATGATCGACGCAGACGAACTGCTGACGGCCAACTTGATCCCGCACATTCGCACATGGATCGAGCGGCTGGGGCCGATGCAAATGCTTTGCTTGCCGTGGATCTGTGTCGCGCATATGAAGCAGGGCGATTACACGACCTACATGAGCAGCGGCATGTGGGCGAAGCAGCGCGTTTCCACCGCATTCAAAGACGCGCCGCAACTGCACTGGACGACGGCCAACGGCTACGACTTCCACCACAGAGCACCATACGGCTGCACCTGGCATGACGTGCCGATGTCGAGCGGCGGCGGCTTGCTGCACCTGCAATTTCTGAGCAAGCGTCGTCTCTTTGCCAAGCAATACCTGTACCAGCTAACGGAGCGGCTCAGATGGCCGGATCGCGAGCCTGTCGCGCAGATGTCTGAGAAGTATTCATTGACCGTGCGCGAAGCTCTGGCAGCGCAAACAGCGGCATGTCACGCGAACTGGTTTGCAGGGTATGAAGATCTGCTGCACTACCTGCAGGTGGATGCCGAGCCGTGGCAGGAAGCCGAGTGCAGGCGGCTGCTGAAAGAGCATCCTGGCATCGGTGAAGGATGTAACTTATTTGGCCTAAGCCTGTAGAATTGCTAACCTACGAGCCATGAGGCTCCTGTGAATTTCTTCCAACGGCTGATCGTGCGTTTCGCGGCGTGGATTGCACCGCCGCTAGGTGCAGTGCTCCGCATGTCGGGCGGCACGGTAGATCGGCTCAGCGAGCAAGTCGCACTCTACCGCGATGCCGTAGCGCGGCAAACCGAGGAGCGGCAATCACTCGCCGGTGAACTCCGCGAAGCAATCAGCATGAGCGGCGGCGGACCCTGGCGTGGCGTGGGACTGCAAGAGTCCTATCAGCCAAGTGAATCAGATTCGCCAGCCGTCCATCGCATGAAAGAAGCGCTGGCCGAGTTGGAACTCGCGCTCGAAGATCGCGGCTGGAAGCGGCAACTTGCACTGAGCGAGACGGAGTTCTCACGGTACGGCATCCAGCAGATCATTCTCATCAGTCGGCTGTATTTCATTAAGAACCCGCTCATCAAGCGCGGCGTGAAAGTATCGGCGATGTACGTGTTCGGGCGCGGCTTGGAGATCAGTTGCGAAAACAACGCAGCGGATAAGGTGCTGCAAGACTTCCTCAAGAACAACGACTGCGAGTTGTCGCACAGCGGCATGGTGCAGAAGGAGGAAGGCTTCTACACCGATGGCAACCTGTTTCTCGCGTTTTTCACCGATCCGGTGGACGGCTCAGTGTCAGTGCGAACCATCGACGCAACCGAGATCGAGGAAGTGATTACCAATCCCGATGACGCATCGGAGCATTGGTTCTACCGTCGTCGCTGGATCAGTTTTCAGTTTGATCTGGTAACGGGCATCACTACACCGACGATGCAGGAAGCTTGGTACGTGGCGATGGACTACACTCCACCAGCAAACATCAAGGCAATCAAAGGGCATCCGCTGGTCAAAGATAAAACAGTAACCAAGCATAGTGTCTCTC
>CAILAZ010000017.1 GCA_903832295.1 uncultured Acidobacteriota bacterium | reverse complement strand
CTTTTCCTCCCCCTCCTCCTCCGGTGCCAGCCGAGCCCAAGCGATGAACTTATCGAACTGGAAGACCACGGTGAACGGCTTCTTGGCCGCGATCATCGGCGCTGCGGGGCCGCTCACTGCCTATCTCGCCACAGTGAACAGCCCCAAGGCGGCGACCGCCTCCGGCATCGTGACGCTGGTTGCGGCCATCGCGCGCGTTTACATTGGCCTGATCCAATCCGATGCCAAGCCTTCCGTTACTTCCTCAGTGACAATCGAGGCGGTGACGCCGGACCCTCAGCAAGCCGGAGCGAAACCGGCGCAACCGATCAAGTAATCGAGGCAAGTATGGCCAGCTTTACCAGCATCCTGTCCGACGTCGGAAACGCTCTCAAGAAGTTCTTCGGAGGCGCCGTGAAGGTAGCAACCGCGGCAGAACCGTTCGTAGACGCACTATTTCCCGGTGTCGCGCTTCTTTATAACAGCGTACTCGCAGAAGTAGGCAAAGCGGAGACAGCGGCTATTGCTGCCGGGCAGCAGAATGGCACGGGGGCGCAAAAGCTGGCCCTTGTGGTGCAGGCTGTGGCGCAACAGTTCCCGCAATACACGCCGTCGCAGCTTGAAATCATCATCAATGGCGTGGTTGCAGGGTTGAATGCGATCCCGGCGGCAACCGCTCCAGCAACGGCCGCAAAACCCGCAGCCCCACCGCCGACTTCATAGCAATGAACACCGACTCCTCCGGCCTTCTCTTCATCGAGCAGCAAGAGGGATTCAGCCCCACCGTGACCGGCGATACGGGCGGCAAGCAGGAAATTGGTTTTGGCCATGACCTGCTTCCGGGCGAATCCTTCCCAAACGGCATCTCCCAGGACGACGCTGTTCAGCTTCTTTCGCAGGACGTGAGCAAGTGTGACCGAGCGATCGCTGCCCTCGGATGGGATCTGAATCAAAACCAGTGGAATGCATTGGCGGACTTCGCCTACGAGTGCGGCATTGGCGCGCTAAGGCAGCTAGCCGCTCACGGAATGGATCAGGTGACCTCTCAGCTACCCCGCTGGTCCCACGCGTCTGTAAACGGCGTTATGACGGTCATGCCGGGCATGGTGCGCCGACGCCTGGCCGAAGTCGAACTATGGCAGAGCGCGCCGGTCACGATCCAGTAGCCACTCCCGCAATCCGCCAGAGCCGCGCAGGTCATCCTTCGGGGTGGCCTGTTGCTGTTTGTGGGGGGGGGGAGGGGAAGGGGTGCGAGGGTGCCGTTTCTAACCTGCCACGGTGCGAATACGGAACCACGAGGGAACACCCTCGCAACACCATCTTGACATCGTAGACGCGTTTTGACAAGATGAAGTTGCCACGAGTGTTTGAGTATGGAACGCATCCCCGACAATTCGGTTCTAGCGAGTCCCGCTGTTTCTCTGCGCTTTGGCTGCGCCCTTGCACGGAGTCGCTCTCGAGGGATTGGCAGCATACAAGAGCCGGATTCAACGCCAACGATGCAGTCTTTAGCGATCCAGTGACTTCCGCGGGAATGATACCGCCCGCAGGGTTTGAGGCTCTCTGAATCGGAGTCTCCAGAACACGGCAGGACTTATACGGTGCCAGGTTGCTGAGGAGCTAAGGACGAACAGCAGGGCAAGCAGGCGGGAATACCGTTAGGGGGAAGTATTGCCTCCCCTCACTGCTCGTTCACATCCGCGCCATTCCGCCCGATTGCCCTTTCGCAAATTAATCAAAATAGGTGCAAAATAATTGTTGACAGCGTCCGCGAACACTGCTAACGTTGCTGCAACATGGTTAATCTACTTCAAACGCGAACGTACTCAGATGGGGAGGTGCTTATGGCGCTCCGCCGGAGGGTCAAGACTGCAAGCTACCGGAAAGTGGCTGAGGTCTTGGGCGTCTCAGGGGCCTATATCCACGACATTCTGAAACGCAGACGAGGGATCACGGAGAAGCTGGCTGGGGAGCTCGGCTTTGAACTGGTCCCTCCGCCTAAACCCAAACCACGGCGCTGGAAGAAGACCGAGCCTAAATCGAAGGAGGCAGCATGAACAAACGCGAAGACCTATCCACCGTCCTGCTAGATCCTGAGCCAGCACCGCTCGACATCGCGTTCGCGGTTGCGTTCGTGCTGGCCTGCTTTGCCCTGATCGCCGTGCT
>CAILAZ010000016.1 GCA_903832295.1 uncultured Acidobacteriota bacterium | reverse complement strand
GAGCGGGGAGTAGGCCCGGGTGATCGCGCCGCCCTCTATAATCGCGTTCCAACCACTCCACCAAGCCCCGTCGAGATCCATGTATACGTTTTGGGCGCTGTCCAGAGCGACTGTGTTGCCGAAGACAAGGCCATCGGGAGTGCCGGCACATGGATAGCTGTCAGGACGGTAGTCACTTCTTGTGCATCCCGCTACCGTGTAGATGTAGCCGAGAGTGCGCCCAGTGCAGTACGCTCCGCTGGTGGATGTGCAGACGACGCGAGCGTGCCCGTGATCGACGCTATTGTAGCTGCCTTGGACGACGTACCAATGGTCTCCGTCTCCGACAAACACGTTGTCGTAGGCGTCCACATATAAGCCGACGCCCGCCAGCGCATAGGTGGTAGCAGGACAGCCATCGTAGAGCCGGTCGGTGGAGGTCGAACAGGGGCGGGTCGCGCCGGTGTTTCCGGCGAAGACGTCAATCGTCTGGCTCGCGGCGTCCACCTTCAGGATCAGGCTGTTTGTAGCCTCTCCGACGTACAGATTTCCCTTGCTGTCCAGAGCCACGGTTACGGGCTGATCCAGGTGGGCGGAAGCAGCACCCAATCCGCCGCCGGAGAATGCCCCTCCCGCACCACTGCCGGCCACGGTGTGAATCTGGCCCACGCCTTGTCCCGTGCAGAAAGCTCCTCTGGCAGAATTACAGAGAACCCGCACCACGTGATTTCCAGCGTCGGCCATGAAAACGTTGCCGTTCCGATCCACAACGATCCCCTCGGGATTGGACAGCTGGACACCGCCGACTCCGGCACCGGCGATCGTAGTAATGATGCCGGTGCTCGTGAAGCGGCCAGATACCACGCTCTGGACTGCACTTACGCTGGCCGAGCCTGCACTGCTTGCCGTGTAGGTATAGTCGCCCGCTGAGTTCAAGGACACGCCGGACAGGTCAAAGGTCGCCACGCCGGCCACCGCACTGGCGTCGTAGCTTTGCAAGTACCCGCCCGTGCTGGTAACACTGAGGTTGACCGAAGCAGTGGAACCGGTCACGGTCGCGCCGCTTACGTCCTGAATCAGGACGCGCATCACTCCGTTGTTGCCGCCTGCAGGCAGCACGGCAGCAGGCTCCGGCAAGAACTTCAGGTTTGTCGGGGAGACGGCACTACAGGATGCGTCGTTGCCGCCGTTGGACCCGCTGCAACTCCAACTCCACGAGGTAGAGGCACTGCCGGTGACCGCGCTCGGCGTTCCGGAGGAACAAAGTCCATCGCTGGGAGCTTCCGCGAAGGCCCGGCCTGCGGCTGCGCCGCACGCACCATCAATTAACACCGGGAAGAACGGGGCTCCTGGCAGCACATAGATGCTCCTATTCCCGCGGTCGGTGACGTAGGCGGTGCCGTATCCGTCCACGCTGATTTTGTGTGGGCTCCAAGGCTCCATGCCGGTCTTCAACCGTCCGAGCGGCTGTCCAGGCGCAAGGAAATAGATGTCGCTTCCGGAGGCTACATAAAGGTCTCCGGCCGCGTCCACCGCAAGTCCTGTGGCGCCTATGTCGAGCACCGTTGATTTCGTGCCATCGGGAGCAATCTTCGCTACATAAGAGAAGGTGCCTACATAGACGTTTCCGGCGGCGTCCAGTGCAATCGGATCCACCGCGCTGCCCAGGTGCGCGAGGATGCTCTGCGTGCCGTCCTGGGCAATTTTCAAAACGTTGTGGGCGAGGAAGTCCGTTACATACACGTTGCCGCCACCGTCCACCGCGACGCCGTATGCATCCACCCCGCTGATAAACTTGCTCGTCCCCACACCGCGGACGATCCTCCACACGCAGGAGTTGTTGTAGTCGGCAACGTAGATGTACCCCGCGCCGTCCAGCGCCACACCCCAGGGGGCGTCGAAGCCCCCGTAGAAGGAAGGGATACCAGAGAAAGTTCTGTTCTGCTGGTAAACATAGCCGATGCCTACCAAATTCTGATCACCCACATAAATAGTGCCCGCGGGATCCGCCGTGATTCCAGTCGGTTTGAAACTGACGCCCGCGTACGACACAGGGTCGGAGCTGCTGGGAATACTGCCGAGACCTATACCCTGAATATAGGTGGTGGCCGGCGCGCCGGAGGCGCTGCCAAACTGCACTGCGCCCATGCGCACGCCCGGCGCGCCCGGGGAGAATGCAATCGTAAGGTCGCAACTCACCGCGCCGACATAGACCGAACCTGTGGGGCAGGTCGAGATCACCAGTGAGAAGTCAAGCCCGGTAATTCCCTGGGTGACGACTGAAGGCGCTTGCATCGCCGTAGGTGTGCTGAACAGAAAATCGAAGGTCAGTGTACGCGTGCTCGATTCACCAACCGAGACCTGTCCAAAATCAGTGGATCCGGCGGAGAGCGTCTGCGCGGAGATCGGAAGGGGAACGAAAAGGACAACGATTACGAACAGGCAAACAACAGCCAGAAAGCGAAGTCTTAACGCGTACACGGAATGTCCAGTCCTGGCCTCTTTGCACGTCTAGGCCAAAGTGAGGGTTACAGGCAGCTTTGTCGCATGCCACGCCACAGAGTCGATCACCCACATCTACGCGCACCGGGAGCAACCGAAGAGACCTTTTACAATCAGTAAGCTGTGACTTTCCGGGTTTTATACCATTGAATTAAGGTGAGTGGGAAGTGACGCGAATCACTTGAAAATGTGAGTACATACCAAGAATTGATAAGTCCGCAGGTAAGTCAAGCCCGCACAGGACTTACTGGAAGGAAGCTCGCGCGGGGTCGATCCTAAGACTCCGCACGATCTTAGGAACCGAATCCGGCAAGTGGGTGCCGGGCCGATTTAATTTGTGAATGATCAGAGATGCCGGATTAAGGAGTAATGCGCTCCACTTTGTTCGTCGCGGTTTCGGAAACCCCGAAGCTTCATATACTCAAGCCTTGTTGATTTCGTTCCGGGGCGGCGAGGAGAGTTGTTTTCTTTTAAGCCTTTTGGATTCATTTTCTTGTAGATAGAACACTCCCACTATTCCGCTCATTGACCCAGATTCGGCACGCATTGCCACATGAGACTTTCTATGGTTTGTCAGACACAGCACTCAAGAAGGGATTACCTGAAACTGCTGTAGATCCGTGACGGTGTACAGATTCTCTGGGCGGGTCTATCCCCTGCCCGTGTGTTAAAGTCCCAGCATGCAGAAACCCGCCCTGCTCATCATCGACATGTTGAACGACTTTCTCGCAAGGTTGGATCGTCAGGAACGAGATCGAATGGTTTGTGCGATGAATGACCTGCTTCAGGTCATGAGAGATGCTTCTCGACCGGTTGTCTGGGTGAGGCAGGAGTTTGAACCGGATCTGAGCGATGCCTTTCTCGAGATGAGGGCGAAAGGAATCTACACAGTGATCAAGGGTACAGCCGGACCGCTGATCGACTCCCGGTTGACGGTCTCTCCTTCAGACACCGTGATCGTCAAGAAAAGATACAGTGCCTTTTTCGGCACCAATCTCGACGAGGTGCTCGACGGTCTGCAACCCGATTGCCTTGTAGTTGCAGGAATCAATACCCACGCTTGTATCCGTACGACGGTCGTCGACGCCTACCAGCGAGACTGGCCGGTCATCCTGGCATCTGATTGCATCAATTCGTACGACCGCGAACACCATGCTGTGACTCTGAGATATATGAAAGACAAACTCGCGACCTTGATGTCAAACCGCGAGATCGAGGCCATGCTGTCGCAACGCTGAAGATGGATCTTCTCCCTCGAAGTGAAGTGGAAAACAATATGATGAGTTTGAAAGATGATAGCCAGGTGCGGATCACGCGCCGAGAAGTATTGCAAGGGTTGGCTGCGGTGGGCGCGATTACGGCGCTCGACGCGCCGCTGTTATTGGCAAGCTCGATGAAGTCGGGTTCGCTGGAGAACGACCCACTGAAATGGGTTGACATCTCTATTGGAACGGGCGGCCATGGGCATTGCTTTCCCGGAGCAACGGTTCCGTTTGGAGCTGTCCAACTGAGCCCTGATACGTACAACGATGGTTGGGATTGGTGCAGCGGGTACCACCTCTCGGACAGCTCGATTATGGGTTTCACCCATACACACCTGAGCGGTACTGGCGGCGCAGATCTTCTTGACTTTCTTGTCATGGCCGGAACTGGTCCAGCCAGGATCGTCCCCGGAACCCGAGACCATCCCGAGGCAGGTTACCGCTCCCGGTTTGACCACGCGGATGAAATTTCCAAGCCAGGCTATTACTCCGTCATCCTTAAGGATTACAACATCCGCGCGGAACTTACGGCAACCGAGCGGGCGGGCCTTCACCGATATACCTTCCCTGCGAACGAGCAATCCTACCTCATTCTCGATCTCCAGCACGGGTGTTTGGACAGCGGCCAGCCTACCGTGCGGTCAGCGGAGCTGCGGAGAACAGCGCCAGACATGTTTGCGGGCGGGCGCATCACTGACTCATGGGCAAGAGGGCGCCGGATCCACTTCGCGCTTCAGGTCTCGAAAGTGCCCACCCGTGTTGTTTTCTATAAGGACGACCAGGAAGTCGAGCCCGCAGTTCTGACGAGCGGACGCAACCTCAAATGCGTCCTGTATTTCAAGACGGTTGCTGGTGAGGCCATTTACGTCAAGACGGGCATTTCCGGCGTAAGCGCCGAAGGTGCTGCACTCAACCTCCGGACCGAGCTTCCGGGATGGGATTTCGACCATGTGCAACGGACAGCTCGCGAAAAATGGTCGCGGCAGCTTGGAAAAATCGCTATCTCATCACGGAACAGCGCGCATAAGCGCACCTTCTACACCTCTCTGTATCACATGTCCCTTGGTCCCACGCTGTTCGACGATGTAAACGGAGAATATCGGGGCATGGATGGCGAGATTCACACGCTCCCGCAGGGCAAGCACAACTACAGTACCTTCTCGCTGTGGGACACGTTCCGTGCCGCCCATCCCGCCTATACCTTGATTGAACAGGATCGGGTTCCTGATTTTGCCAACACACTAATCCGTATGGCACAACAGAGCCCCGACGGCATGCCAGTCTGGCCGCTCCATGGCGTTGAGACTGGATGCATGACCGGCTATCACTCAGCTGCGGTCATTGCGGAAGCCATCAACAAGGGTTTTCAGGGGATCGATGTCGATGCGTCCTACAAGGAGATGATGAAACGCGCCACGGTTGATGATTACCGCGGCCTCGGCTACTACCGGATGCTTCACTTCATTCCTGCTGATCGCGAGTCGGAATCCGTCTCGAAGGCCTTTGAGTATTGCTATGACGACTGGGCGATTGCCCACGTCGCCCAAAAGCTGCACCGGCCAGAAGTTGCATCGATGCTGGTAAAACGTTCTACCAACTACCGCAACTATTTCGATAAATCCATTGGCTTCATGCGCCCCAAATTTGAGAATGGCGTCTGGGCTGGATCCTCGGAAGGGAAGGGACTAACCGCATTCAATCCTATTGATATGGGCCACTTCGAAGACTGGCGCGACTATACGGAATCCAATGCCTGGCAGACCACATTCGGAGTGCAGCACGACCCCGCAGGCCTCATTGCGCTCTTTGGGGGAGCTGACCCATTTGTCGCAAAGCTCGACGAACTCTTCACGGTGGCATCTACGATGCCTGCAGACGCTCCGCCCGATATCGCCGGATTGATCGGCCAGTATGCCCACGGCAACGAACCGTCGCATCATATCGCCTATCTCTATGTTTACGCCGGCGCACCTCACAAAACACAGGCCCGAGTGCGCAGTATCCTGGAGAACCTTTACGCCGATACGCCAGACGGGCTTGCTGGCAATGAAGATGTCGGTCAGATGTCCGCCTGGTACATCCTCAGTTCACTCGGATTCTATCCAGTCGATCCGGTTAGCGGGAACTACATTCTTGGTTCGCCGTTATTTGATCATGCCAGGATCGACCTCGGCGGTGGGAAGCATTTGGTTGTGGATGTTGAGCGCGCAGATCCGAGTCACCAGTACATCCAGTCTTTCACCCTGAATGGCCAACCTCAGCAGCGCGCGTGGTTTCATCATAGTGAGATCGCTGCGGGAGGCAGATTGCAATTCAAGGTGGGGCCAGAGCCAAGCCTGACATTCGCTACGAAAGCGGCAGACGCGCCGCCATCACTGGTTCTTTGATGTTAGTGTCGTCCAGTGTGGCTCAGCGGAACCGCCGGATGCGTAACGTGTGGCGATCCGCGCGGTATAGCCCCAGAACGTAAAGGATTGGTTTGCCCTTGGTGGAGTAGATGGTCTGCCGGATGCGGAGCAGAGGATGCGAGCGCGGAATTGCGAGCAACCGGGCCACGCGGGCACCTGCTACAGTGGCATCAATGTCCTCATCCGCATAGGCGATCTCGATACCGTACTCCTTCTCCATACGCGTGAACAGTGATCCCAAGGCGTGCGAGGGCTGCTTCAGGCTCTGGAATTCATCGGCCGATAGATAACAGGTTTCCACGGCGAATGGCTCATTGGCGCCGGAGCGCAATCGTTCCAGCTTGAACAGTCTTGCGGTGGAGGGCAGAGCCAAGCGGGCGGCGATCTCTGGCACATCGTTCACTGTCTTGCAGGTGAGGACCTTTGAGGTTGCGGAAAGTCCACGCGTGGCCAATTGTTCGGTAAAGCTCATCAGCTTGTTGAAGTGGATCTTCGGCGGAGCGACGAAGGTCCCCGCGCCGCGACGGCGTTCCACCAGTCCCTCGCGCTCCAGTGCGATCAGGGCATGACGTGCGGTCATGAGGCTGACGCCATGCATCGATGCCAATGCGCGTTCGGAATGCACCGCATCCCCGGCATGCAGTTCACCAGTTTCGATGCGCTTGGCAATCAAATCCTGAATCTTGCGGTAAGCCGGGATGCTGCTTGCCTGCGCGGCTCGGGATGCTTGGGGCACGAAAGCTCCTGGCAAAACGATTGCTGGTGCCATACCTGAATGGCAATCCGCTATAGAGCATACTAGCATGCGAGGGCAGTCTCATTGTCAAATGAAAATCGCTTGAGGCTTGCCATGTTGGTCGTCAAATGCGTGCATTGCTGGCGATAAATCGGGAAATGGAAGATGGGAGCGGCGGTCAGGACGGCAAAAACAATCGAAGTCTCCATGTTTTGTGCTTGACCAAAGCTCCGTACAGCTATATAGCAATAGGTGAGCTCGGCCCTGAGGTCCGGAGATCTCCGCATATATTAAGGAGCAAGCAATGGTATCTTCTCAAAGCGGATTCACCAGCAGCCCCGTGACACTGTCCGTTCTGGCGGCCGGCAAAGATGCTGTGGCTGCGCAGGGCAGGCCGCTTGTGCTCGAACGTCTCGGCGAGCGCAGCATCCTGCAATGCGTCATGGACAACGTACTGCAGGTGGTGCAACCTGCAACGGCCTATGTCGTCGTGAGCCCGGCGCGCCAGGAGGAGATCCGGGCACAACTGGGTGATGGATTCCGCTATGTGGTTCAGGAGAAACCACAAGGCACGGGCGATGCGGTGCTGCAGGTTTCGAAGGTCCTCGATGGTTTCGAGGGGGATTTGCTGGTGCTCTATGGCGACACGCCTTTGCTGCGTCCCGCATCGCTGCGTGGATTGCTAAACCGGCACCGGCTGCGCAACGCACATCTGACGTTGCTGACTGCCGTTGTTTCGCGCGATCTGCCATACGGACGCATTATCCGCGACAGCGCCGGGCAGATCATCGACATCATCGAAGCAAGTGTGGCATCCACCGAGGTACGTGCGATTCGCGAAGTGAATGTCGGCGCCTACGTGATGGACGCATCCAGCATGCGCGCGGCGCTGAACAAATTGACGCCTTCGCCCATTGACGGAGAGTATCGCCTGACCGACTGTGTGCATGAGCTTATTCGTTCGGGGCTTCGGGTGGACAGCTTCCAGATTTACGATCAGGACGAGGTGCAGGGGATCAACTCCGCCGCCGACCTTGAGCAAGCCGGGTTCATCCTGCAGAAGCGGCTTTACCGGCCCAGGCGGCAGGAAGAGCAGAACGTGATTGCCTTCGGCACGGGAGGCTGGCGGGCACTGATCGGAGAAGGGTTCACCCTGCACAATGTGCGGCGCCTGAGCCAGGCGTTAGCCAATGAGATTGTACGGCAGTCGCAAGAACAGCGCGGCGTCATCATCGGCTATGACCGTCGGTTCCTTTCGCGTCAGGCGGCCGAGGCTAGCGCAGAGGTCTTCGGCGGCAACAATATTCCCACCATTCTGCTGCCCGAAGACGCGCCGACGCCGCTGATCACCTACGCAACGGCCGTGGAGGGCTCAGCCTACGGGCTGGCTTTCACCGCCAGTCACAATCCGCCGGAGTGGAATGGACTTAAGGTGTTCCATGGCGACGGCTCGCTGCTGCTGGACGATGAGACCCGCAAAATCGAAGACGAGGTGAATTCCCTTACTGAAGATGACGTGGTCAAACTCGATTTGGATTTGGCAATCGAGGGCGGCATTGTCAGTGCGCGCGACTTCACGAATGCATACATTGACGCGGTCGAGAAGCTCATCGACCTTGAGGCTATCCGCAACGCGGCGCTCAAGGTAATCGTCGATCCTATGTACGGCGTGGGACAACTGACGCTGGGCACAGTGCTGACAGAAGCCCGTTGCCGCGTGACGTTCATTCACGAGCGGCACAATCCTCTGTTCGGTGGGCGCTCTCCCGCTCCGAATCCCGATGCGCTGCGCGTGCTCGCCTCAGAGATGCGGGAGAGCCACTACGACCTGGGCCTGGCAATGGACGGCGACGCGGACCGGGTAGCGATCCTCAGCGAGACAGGCGAATATATTTCGATTAACGACGTGCTGCTTCTCCTCTATTGGTATATGCATGAGGTGCGGGGCGAACGCGGCGGAGTGGTGCGCAATCTCTCCACAACGCACCTGCTTGACCGCTTGGCGCGCAAGCTTGGTGAGCAGTGTTATGAAACGCCGGTCGGATTCAAGCACATTGTCTCCGGCATGTTGGAGCACGACTGCGTGCTGGGAGGGGAGAGCTCCGGCGGGCTGACCATCCGCGGGCACATCCTCGGCAAGGACGGAATCTTTGCCTGTGCCCTGGTGGTGGAGATGCTGGCGCGAACAGGCAAGAAAGTCTCCGAGTTGCTGGAGCATATTTACGGATACACGGGGCGGCTCTACTATGCCGAGGAGAGCGTTCCGGCAACGCCTGAGATGCGTATCGAGATTCCGCGGCGCATTCGCCAGGCCGAAGGCAGCCATATTGGACCGTACAAGGTGCTGCACATCTCGCACGCGGACGGCACGAAGCTTCTGCTTGAAAACGACAACTGGGTGCTTCTGCGCTTCTCCGGCACGGAACCGGTGCTACGCCTGACGGTGGAGGCCGATACGCCGGAGAAGAATGCCGAGTTGCTGACCTGGCTCCGCCAGTTTGTCTTGGTGAAAAATGCACACACAGAGGCAGAGAAATAGGTTCGCGCAACGACGTAAGTAGTGTCTGGAAGAGAGCAGATCGACGATGCAGGCGATTACAGCAGCGGAGTTGTTCACGGCCGGCGAGCGCATTCACAATCCAGTGTTATTGATTGACAACGGTCGCGTTGCAGCGGCCTACTCGCAGGACGAGCAGCCGGCGCCTGCCGGCGTAACCCGCGTCGATTATCCGGATCGTGTACTCGTTCCTGGTCTCGTGGATCTGCACATTCACGGCTCTGCCGGATATGACGTGATGGAGTGCGAGAGTGGTGGGCTGCATCGGATGGGGCACTTCCTTGCGGGCCACGGCGTGACCTCATTTCTGGCAACCGTCGTCACTTCAAGCGAGCAGCGGTTGCTGCGCGCGATTGAGTTCATCGGGTCGCAGATTCTTCATTGGGACGGAGACGGCGTTGCCCGGCCAATCGGAATTCACCTGGAGGGGCCTTGCATCAGCCCGCGGCGGTCCGGGGTGCATCCCGTGTCTGCGATTCAATCACCATCGATTGAGCTGTTCGATCGCTTTTATCAGGCCGCGCAGGGCACACTGCGGCTCATCACCATTGCGCCGGAACTTCCCGGAGCTCTCGACGTCATTCAGGAAGCAGTGCGGCGCGGAGTTACAGTCTCCATCGGCCACACCGACGGCACTGCGGACGATACCCGTGCCGCAGTGGCTGCTGGAGCAACTCATGTGACGCACACATTCAATGCCATGCGCCCCATGTTGCACCGCGATCCTGGCGTTGCCGGTGAGGCACTGGTGAATCCCCGGTTGTTCGCCGAAATCATCGCTGATGGAGTGCACGTGGATCCGCTCATCGTCGATGTGTTCCTGCGCGCGAAGGGCTGCGAGCGGGCGGTGCTGGTCACCGATGCAATCTCCGCTACCGGCATGGGCGACGGCGTGTTTAAGCTCGGCCCCCTGGAGGTCGTAGTCCAGGGGAACCGCGCGGAGGTGGACGAGCATTTAGCGGGAAGTGTTCTGACCCTCGATCAAGCAGTGCGTAATGCAATGGCCTTCGCCAACCTTAGCCTGGGTATGAGCAGCCGCCTGGCTTCCGCCAATGCGGCGGCAGTGATCAGGGAAACAGAGATTGGAACGCTGCGACCCGGTTCCCGGGCGGACCTCGTAGTCCTGTCCCCTGCTGGAGAGGTAGTAACCAGCTACGTCGCCGGACGCGAGGTGATGCGGAGAGCGTGAACAGATACACTGCTTTCGTCAGGGGCGGACACGGTCGGTTGCCCGTTTAGGTATTGTTGCCGTGTAAAGTCTAAATTTGGAGAACTCAATGTCATTTTTGCTGAAGATTCCTGCTGCTGGCCGCTTCGACTTCCTGTCGTTGGGAGCACTCGTCCACCGACTGGACCCTGGCATTGTGCCGTTTCAGAAAGCCACGCATTGCGACATTCACGTGAGCGGCGGCGAATTCAACTGCGCAGCGAATCTCTCCAACTGCTTCGGCATGAACACCGCGATTGCCTCCGCCATGGTGGACTACCCCATCGGCGACCTGATCGCTGAACGTGTACGCGCCATGGGCGTAGCCCCGTTCTACAAGCGATTCCACCATGACGGCAGTCGCGGACCAAATATGGCAACGGTGTACAGCGACCGGGGATTCGGCAGCCGCGGACCGGTTGTGTTCTACAACCGTGCCAACGAAGCAGCGGCCATGCTGAAGCCCGGAGATTTCGACTGGAAGACAATTTTTGACGATGGCGTCCGCTGGTTTCACAGCGGCGGCATTTTCTCCTCTCTCTCCGAGACGACCTCGCAACTGGTGATCGAAGCCATGCAGGCGGCCAAGCAGGCCGGGGTGGTCACATCGTTCGATCTGAACTATCGTGAGAAGCTCTGGGCTGCCATGGGCGGCGCGGCGCGTGCACAGGAGGTCTTCCGCAGCATCGTGCAATACGTGGATGTGCTGGTTGGCAACGAAGAGGATCTCCAGAAGGGTCTGGGACTCACCGGACCGGATGTGGCGGCCAAGTCGAAGCTCGATCCCTCCCTGTTCGTCGCAATGATGGAGGGTGTGAAGCAGCGTTTCCCAAACGTCTCAATCGTGGCGACGACCTTGCGCGAGGTGCATTCGACGAACCGTCACACTTGGAGCGCCGTGGCCTGGATTGACGGCAAGGCTTACCGCGCCCCGGCGGCCGAACTGGACGTCTATGACCGCATCGGCGGTGGAGATGGGTTTGCTTCCGGGTTCTTCTACGGGCTTATGGCGGGCGAGTCTCCGCAGGCAGCGGTCAATCTGGGTTGGGCGCACGGTGCGCTCCTCACCACGTTCCCCGGAGATACCACGATGGCAACGCTGGGTCAGGTTCGTAGCTTTGCCGCCGAAGGATCGGCGAGAGTTCAGCGCTAAACAGCCAGCAGCCCGCGCATCATTTGAAATTCGAGATTTGTTGAACCAATGCGCCTGCGGGGAAGTGTGGAGCGTACTGAAGGTCTTTTTATTGATTTACTCCGCTGGCGAGAAAGCCGCCATCCACCACGATCGTCTCGCCCGTCACAAAGGACGCGGCATCAGAAGCCAGGTACACCGCCGCCCCGATCACCTCCTCCGTTTTTCCGAACCGCCCCATCGGAGTCCGCATCAGCAGTTCGCGGCCACGCCCGGTGTTGTCTAACAGATCGGCGTTCAGCGCGGTACGAAACACTCCCGGCGCGATCGCGTTGACGGTGACGCCGCCCTTCGACCATTCCACCGCCAGCGAGCGCGTCAGTGACAGCACCGCTGACTTGCTTGCGGCATACGCGGCCACCTCGTGCAATGCCACAAAGCCGCTCAGGGAGGCGATATTGATAATGCGTCCATAGCTGCGTGCGAGCATCTCTCTGCCGAAGATCTGGCACGTTCGCAAGACTCCCGTCAGGTTCGTTTCCACGATGCCGTTCCACTCCTCCTCGCTTACCTCAAGGGTCGGCGCGCGCTTGATCGTTCCTGCGCAATTAACGAGAATATCGATCTTCTCAAATCGCGCGATGATCGCATCGCGCAGAATTTCCAGCGAGTCCCTGTTCGTCACATCCGAACAAAGCCGCAGGGTCTGGCGCTGGCGCCGCTCGATTTCATCCGCAGTCGCGTTCACCTGCTCTTTGCCGCGCGCAGTGGCAACCACATCGGCACCCGCGTCGGCCAGCCCCAGGCTGATCGCCCGCCCGATGCCGGAGGTTCCACCCACGACAAGCGCCGTCTTACCCGCAAGATTGAATAGCTGGTTTGGCATCAGGCTCCCTTACCTTCTAATTTCCGGCGCTCCGCCCAAAGTCCTAAGCCTGGTTTCGGCACGAAGAACACCTCTTCGCCATTCACCTGGTTGTTTCCCATGCGCAGGCGCTCAATATGGTATTGACTCATGAGCGTCCGCAGATCGCCATATTCATAACCGACGCCGCGGATCTCATCTTCGGACAAGCCAGCGGCGCACCAGCGCACGGTGAATCTCCCCTCTGAGGAGCCGTGGATCAGATGCGCGGCGGCGCTCAGTTCCGACGCAAGGTCGCGGCTCGTGCTGACGGCTTCGAGGGTGGCAGGCGTGCCGCGATATCCATGTTTACGAATAAGCGAGTCGATCCTCGGGTCCTCGCCGAACGTTCGCACTCCTGGCGCAAGGATGATCAACTCGGCGCCGTCCGCCAATGCCATGCGCGTTCGGTAGATCGCTTTATTGCCCAGCCATACGCTGTGAAACTCCTCCGGATCCAGGTACACTAGCGCCTTTTTGATGGGACCGTCTAAAACCGTAATGTTCGTCTCCCGGCTCAAGTCGGCAGCGCGGTGAAAACACTCCTCGTCATCGCCAATAAATAGCCCGCGCACCACGGTCCCGCCTTCGACGGCTTCGATCACGGTCAGCACGTACACAATCGGGATGTTGCGCAGAAACAAGTCTGATGCGTAATTCAGCACGGCGCGGACCGGATTGTCGGCCCGGCCCATGATTCGCTCCATTCCGTACACCGCTCCAAGATAATGGCTACGGTGTATGCTCTCCGGACCGCCAGTTCCTACCAGGAGGTTCTTGTTGTAGTTCGCCATCCCGATCACTTCGTGCGGCACCACTTGACCGATGGAGAGGACCAGGTCGAAATCGCCATGCGCCACTCGGCGGTTCACCTGCACGGGCCAGTTGTAGTGAAGCCTGCCCTCCGATTGTTCGTGGATAAATTCCTCCGGCACCACGCCGAGCGTTTCAATATCCGTGCGCCAGTTATGGACTGCGAACAACTCTCCCGGTACGTTGCCAAACATCCATTGAATCTGCTCGGAGCGCATCGGTGCATGGGTGCCAAGCGCGGGCAGCACGCACTTTAGCGAATCGCCGTAATACTCCCAAGCGTAGCGCGTGAGATCTCCGGCCCGCGAGTGAATACGGCTGTGGTCCGGCGGCACCACGAGGACCCTTTTCCTCGCGCCGAGCTTCGCCAGTGCTTCTGAAAGGAGAAGCTGCAACTGCGGTGAGCAGTCAAGATCGCGTCCGCCGATGGCACAATACAGGCTCATGGCAGGAGTTCCGCTCGGCGCACGCATCCGGTATCACATTGCCTAGTAGGCAGCGAGTTGGCTGGTGTGGTGTTCAAGATCGTTTACCCAAGACAATGTTCCAGCGGAGAGGGCTGCCGGGCCGACTTTCGCCGGAAAATCGAATTCGATGTTCAGACGTTGCCCAGTGTTTGATGGCGCCGTTGACAGTGATCCGCCGTATGCGTGCTGATTCGCTCTCGGGCAGGACGATTTCAATCGTCCATTGCCCGGGTTGCAGGGGGGCATACCAGCCGGAGTAACTGTCCGCGGTTCGGCTGAACCCCACAAGCGTTGAAGCGAAGTCGTATTGTTCCAGGGGAAGACTCGGACGTAAGTGGACGCCGTATTCTGAAAATTCCAGTCCCAAGAGCTTGGTCATACTGTAAAGGGGCCAGGCATGAGAGTGCATGTTGAGCACTGGAAAATCCGGGCCGGTGCCGCCAGCATTCTTCGCGAGCACGGAATGGTAGGCATCCGGGCCGCTCCAGATTCCAAACCACATATCGGGATAGACGTCAGCATGGCGAGCAAGTGTATTCTTCTTCCATTCATCCCAGGCAAGCCCGCCATCAACGAGGGCGAGCGCCCATATCAGGGTTCCATTGATCGCAGCGAAGACTCCTCCATTCGTACCCGTTCCCGGCTCGTCTTTCATAGTAGGGATCGGCTGGCTCTGCAGGAGCGCTCCGATTGGAGAAGGATTCCGCATAACTTCGTTCAGCGAATCCACCAATGTCCGGACCTGTTCCGCAGAGGCGGAGTCGCCGATGATCGCCCAGGGCTGTGGTTCCAGCCACATCTGCTTCTCACCAACCCAGCCGAACTGTTCGCCTAGCCATGCACGCCGATACCATTTTCCCGTCCACTGTGCGCTGACCGCTTTGCGCTGAGTTGTGGCCATGGCACGTGCCGCCTCAGCACCGGAATGGTGGCCGGTGAAATCCAGCATGCGGGCATAGTGCGGCAACACATAACCCGCCATGGCGGCGTTGAGCACGCTCTCCGTGTGCTCGCGAACCTCCGTAGCTTCCGCCGGTGTGAGGTGGGTGTGAACGATGCTGTCGTTCCAGTCTCCGTTCAGGAGCCGCAGCAAACCGTGCTGCCCCACGCCTATTGTGGAAGTTAAGTGCACATAAGAGCGGGACAGAAGGTCGAGAACGGTAGGATCGTCGGAGTGAGCCTGCGTGCGCGGCGCAGCCGGAATCTTCTCTTCGAGAAACGCCTTGTCGCGCGTTGCGAGCACGTATTCACTGGCCAGCCATAGCAACCACAGCTGGGCATCGCTGGGCCGGTAGATGCATGGCATAGGAACGCCGCTTCCTACGATGCCATAGGGTAGTGAGCCATCCGGCTGAATCTCCTTCAGCGTGTAGCGAAGCACCTCGCGGACAATCGAGGGATCGGTGAAGATGAACGGCAACACGTGTTGCAGGGGATCGCGGGCAGCACCTTGCAATCCCGCGAGGTATTGGTAGCCCGCCCCTTGGGAGAGTATATGTTCTCCGAAAAAACTGTCGAAGGTCAGACCACTCCGCAGGTAATAGCTGCTCCAGGCGGTTTCTCTTTCTACCCAGGGTTCGGCGTTGGTACGGAACACCAGGCGATTCTCTTTCCACTGTGCACTTGAGCGCGCCCAAAATGAAGAGGTTTGCGCGGAATACTTGGCAACAAGATGGTCCAACTCAAACCCCGCTGGCAAATAGCCGTAGAGGAAGTACATCGTCTGGCTCTCCCCGGGCTTCAGGGAGAGGCGGCGCTCCAGCAAGAAAGCACTCTCGGGGCCGCTCGAACTAAGATCGTTATCGAGGAACTCGTTCATGCCCTCTGGGTGTTCAATGCCGCCGCGGAAAAATCTCGCAGCATTTGTGGAGAAGCCATCGGCAGGAGCATCAAGAGAGACGAGGAACGTCGCAGGAGGAGTGAGATCTTCCATTGATGCTCCGGGAGCCAACGGAGGCACCGGGCCACCATAGAACCCGGTCGGGTTCCTTTCGAGCGAGGCCTGCACCTTTTGCCAAGCCGTTTCTTCTTCGGACGCGCGACCGGGAAAGACCTGCGAGTCGTGTAACCCAGCCCCGCTTCCGATCACGCGGAAGTGATGCTTGAAGCGGCCGGCAAAGTCACGACGCATCTTCGGCGCGCCGTCTGCCGAGCCCGCAACGCTCGCCTCCATGAGCGAGCGGTAGGAGAATTGGTAGTTGCAGCAGCCCCAATATTCTACCCATCTTGGGTTCATCGCCTGGCCGGAGTGGTTGGTGACCGTCACCTGCGAAATCAGGACGGGGTCATCTCCAAAGGGCGCGAATACTACCTGATCAATTTCAAAAGGTGGAAGCGTCACCTGCTTTCGCAGATATCCGATGCCGAAAATACGTTCAAAATTCTGAACTGACCCGGAATAGTAGGTGCTGCCGATCAAGTTGCCATTTGTCAGAAAGCCGATGCCGGCGCCGTAGCGGTTATCTTCCGGAGCGTAGTCATTCAGGAATTTCGGACTGCCTTCGTCCTGCCGGACCTGAACATGGCCGTAGTTTGATGCGACCGCCAGGATGCGGTTGTTTCCCACCTGGTGCATGTGGTCGGTGGGGGAGCGCCACGCCTGGTTCAGCGGCAAGTGAGCGTTGGGATCATGGAGCTGATCGCAAGTGTACAGGTAGGCAGGCATCCCAAAAGAATCGGTGATCCACTTTCCAAAATGGCCAGAGCCGTAGTCGGTGGCCATGCTGCCGTGACTTGCCGGGCGTTGAAACAGGTCTCGCTCCGAACCGGCGGCCCACTGGGGCGAGACCAGGCTGCCGCACAGCCCGAGTCCGGCCACTTCGAGGAATTTGCGTCGCTCCATGTCTCAAATCCTAATTTTGTGGCACTGTATCGCTCAACGATGGTGGGGCTGCATCCGGTGAAGAACCCCACGCACGATTTGGTTCAGCCCCGAGGCCGAATTGCAATGTGCCTCCCGCAGTGATGTCGCCAAATGAAATCCAGTTCCGGGTGTGTTTCCTTCCGTTCAGAGTTACCTCCCGAATGTAAGGAGTAACTTCTGGATGAGCTGTGGTCGTGATGGTGAATGCTTTTCCCGGATACGGAGCCTCGAGATGGAGGACGACCTTCGAAAAGCACGGGCTGACCAGCTCATATGCCAGGCTTGCAGGGTCGACGCTATAGATGCCCATCATGCTCAGCACCGCCCAAGATGACATTGCGCCGCCATCGTCGTTGCCCGGAACGCCGTCGGGAGCAACGGTGTAGTTTTCATGGAGAACGCGGCGAACTGCGCGCTGTGCCTTCCATGGTTCTCCGGAAAAATTGAACACAAAAGGCGCCTGCAAGTCGGTTTCGTTGTAGGGGTTGTAATACTGCGCGTACCAGCCCGGCTGGGGATAGTTGAAAAACTCAGTCATGCGATCGTTGAAACGCTCGCGGCCCGTGGCTGAAATCAGCCAGCCTAAATCTGCGGGCACAAACGATTGGTAGTGCAGGCCGGTTCCTTCAGCAAACACATGTCCATGCCGTGCGGGATTGAAGTCGGCTACCCACGAGCCATCTGCATTGCGTGGGCGGAAAGAGCGCTCTTGCGGATCGAACAGGTTGCGGTAGGAGAGCGCCCGATCGTAGAGCAGTCTTGCGTCGTCCTTCTTGCCCAGCGCTGCTGCCATGCGATAGAGGGAAGCATAGGCCACCGCGTACTCCAGGGTCTTGGCGACGGAGGCGTAAGTGACCTTGTCATTTGGCAGATAGTGCAGCTTGCTGATCCACTCGACTCCTTCCTCTCCGATGTAAGGCTTACCGGGAGGCGGCGCTTCGGTGGCGTCCTTGAGCATGCCTTCCCATGCGGTGTCCACGTCAAAGCCATGAAGTCCGTCCAAGTATGCCGTAGCGATCACAATCGAGAGCGGGCTGCCGACCATGTCGTTGGTGTAGAGATTGATGTGGGGCCAGCGATCAATCCAGCCCCCATGCCGGTACATCAGCACGATGGATTGCACCATGTCTTGCACACGGCGCGGTTCGATCATTGCCAGCAACGGCATCTCGCTGCGGTACACATCCCATCCAGAGAAGTTCGTGTAAACGCTGCGCCCGGCGGCCATAGTATGTATCTGCTGATCGAAGCCCAGATAGCGCCCGTCGGCATCGCTGAACGTGTTAGGCATGAGCAGGCTATGGTAAAGAGCGGTATAGAACACGGTGCGCTCATCCGGCGTTCCGCCTGTGACTTCAATTACACTCAATTCCTTGTTCCACGTAACTTCCGCTTCACGCCGGATCGTATCGAAGTCTTTTCCCTCGGCCTCGGCCACGAGGTTCTTCTCGGCCCCCGCCACGTCCACGTAAGAGATGCCGATCTTAGCGGTGATCGTCTGTTTCAACTGTGCGGGTTTCCAGGTGGCGTATGCCCCGACCCACTCCTGGTCTCCTGTCTGTTCGGCAGAGCGGCTGCCTTCGACGATCTTTCCGGGGCCGCCGTACTCTTCGCCCGTCCAAGTGCCAAAGGCAGAGAAGGGACGGTCGAAGGACATGACGAAGTACACCTTGTAAGTTGGCTTCATGTTGCAGAACGAATGGTTCTCCACATAGCCCTCAATGCGACGATCTCCCACCACGCGCACTGAGGCTGCAGCGGTGTGGTTGAGCGTGTGGCTGAGAGGCAACAGTACATTCGCGGACTTTCCGGCCGGGAACGTGAAGCGGGCCACGCCGGTGTGGACAGTAGCGCTCAACTCCGCATTGATGGCCCACTGCAGGAGCTGAACCTGGTAGTAGCCTGGCTTAGCGGTTTCTTGCTGATGCGAGTAGGGCGATTGGAAATCCGGGAACTCGGTTTCGATCGGCCCGGTTGTCGGCGTGAAAAAGATGTCTCCCTGGTTCGCGCATCCCGCGCCGCTCATGTGGGTCATGCTGAAGCCTTTGATTGCTTTCTGAATGTAGTGATAACCGGCGCCATGGTTCTCGGTGTCTGGGCTGAGCTGAACCATGCCGAATGGCACCACGGCTCCGGGATAGAGATTGATGCCGTCCTCAGGATCGTCGCCGGTGCCAATCAAAGGTTTCACGGCAGAGGCAGGACCTTCTTCGTCGTGAGAAGATGCAGCGTGTGCCGCGCATACGAGCAACGTCGCAAACAGCACTGCCAGAGGAAGCAGTCGAAGGTATGCAGTTCGGGGGATGCGGCGCTTGGTCATCGGCATGGTCTCCTCTTCTAGCGGTGTACTGGCTTCCCCTTCCGGTGTTCAATGCATGAGCTATACCACTCGCATTGAAATTGCGCGCTGCTAAATTTCGCTCAGAGCGACCGGCCGGTGTTCTTGGGCCGACCTGATCGCAGCAAAAGCGACTCGTGTGGCCAGCACGGACGAATCCACGCCGCACACTTCCGGGCCCTGGCCTAGTATCTGATCCACGAAGCGCTCCAGCGCGCAGGCGTGTCCTTTGTCGGGCTCGGCTGTGAACTGCAGGGCTGGATCGTGCCTGGCTGTCGCCTCGTCGCATGCGGCGCGTTTCTTCGCCAGCCAGCCGGAGACGCCGCCTTCGGTCCCGATCTGCGGATGCCGGTCTTGCACCATCGGGTAAGTGATCGTGGAAGGAACTCCTTCGATTCCCGCAGTGCGGACCTCCAGCATGTGATCCACGGCGAGATAAGCGCCATTCCCAGTGAATTCATACAGCTCTTTGCAATAGCCAAACGATCCATTGCTCCCGATCGAGATCGTAGCCAGAGCGCCGCCCCTGTAACGGATAATGACAGCCTGGTTGAGTATCCCCGTCTCCATGGCAAACACCTCGACCGGTTCATCGTCAAGAAACCAATTGCAGATATCGGTGAAGTGAGTCATCTCGAAGAGCATCGGCCCATGGGGCGCGTGGGACTTATCGAGCACCCAGGCTTTCCAGCTGTACCAGTCATCGTTGATGCGCACGGAAACCGAGGGTGTTCCATCCTCAGGTAAAGCCGGAAGCACCTCCCGGCGCCAGCGCCAGGGACAGGGTTTTGGGTTTTTCATATGCTCGCGAAAAATACGATGCGCATCGAGCATCGCCGGACTGCAGCGTCGATTGTGACCTACGAAGAAGGGAACGCCCGATGTGTGCACAACCTTCTGGATTTCAATCGTCTCCTGTAACGTTTTCGCGAGCGGCTTCTCCACGTAGATCGCTTTCCCGGCCTTTGCCGCATACTCGATCACAGGCAGGCGAAGCTTTTCAGTCGTGGCCAGGCAGATGACGTCAACTTCGGAATCATCGATCGCACCCTGGAAATCTGTGCGAACGTGGAGCGCTCCGGATACTTCTCGGCACTTGGCCAGCACCGCTTCGTCGAGGTCAACACAGGTGTGAAGCACCATCCTCGGCGATCTGACGATGTTGGGAATATGCTGGGCTTGCGCAACCGCGCCACAGCCGATCACGGCAAAGCGAAGCAGTTTAGTCCCGTTCTGCGGATTCATTGATTCTTCTCGCGTTTATTGAAATTCGCTTTGGCGGCGGCGCGCTCTCTGGTGCAAGGGTCCAACTGGGCGAAATAGTCGCGTCGTGAAATCAGGCCAAAATCGCGCATGATCTCATTCACGGAGAGATCAACCGAACGTGACTCCAGCGTGAAGAGGCAGTTAGGCTGATTGAATCGGATTCGCACCCTGCGGCCGTAATGGCGCTGCACATCTCGCATCTTGTCCTGGTTACAATCTGCGAACAGGGTGACGGCGTCGAAGTTGATGGTGGCCTGCAACACTGGGGAGCCGAATCCGAAGCGCAAAGTCTCGGAACGATAGCCGCCGGCGGCTAACTCAAGGCCGTCGCGGTCGAGTATGCGGCTCCAGGGGGAGTAGGCCAGAATGAACGGAACGCCGTATTGAACCGCGAAGGCGTCCAGCAATATGCCGGCGGGTGTCTGGCTTGGAATGACAAACAGATTCGCCCCGGAATTCATTTGCGATTCAAAGACAGCCTGTGGATGGTAGACGTCCACGCAAATCGCCCCACCGACCTTCAGACCTTCCCACAGAATCGGGTCCGTGTTTCCGGCCTCAACCCAAGACGCCTGTTCGCCCGGGGCGGGCGCGCGTTTCTGATAATGACCGAGCACGGTTCCGTCCGCACCGAGGATGTAAAAGACATTTGCAAGCGCGTCGCCGCTGCGTACCAGCAGTGGCAGGACAAGCGATATGCCTAAGCGCTTGGCTGTATCGCATAGCAGGGCCGTGTCCTGCTGCCAATCTTCAAGCGCAAATTCGCCGAGCGGTATGGACGCGTCCCTGCGGTGAAGCAAGTTGATGGTCTCTGGCAGTACCGCAAGCTGGGCGCCTTGCATGGCTGCTGCTTCCACCCAATCAGCCGCTTCCCGAAGCGTCTGATCAAGAGTGGCAAACCCTTCATCCCTGAGAGCAACGGTTGCGATTGTTTTCTCGTTCATTGCACCCCGTTTCCAAGATCAAAGAGTCGGTCGCGGATCACAATTCAAAGTCCCGATCAGCTTGAGCGAAAAGGCGGTAGGTTGCAAGTGCTGCCTGAGTCGCTATGACAACCAGCGCTCCAGATGGTCTGCGACAAAGGCGTCGTCGTTCAACAGAGGATATGCAGCGTAAACGCGCTCAATCTCCTCAAGTTGTCCCTCGGAAAGGCGCTCATGAGGATCCAGGCACCAACTGCCCGCGAGCAAACCCTGTCTCCGCAATACCTCGTGGATGCCCGGAATGCACCCGCGGAACACATTTTTGGCGTCGAAGATGGCTGCATTGGCATCGGTAATTTCAGCGCCTCGCGCCAGCACGGTGTCGAGGCGCGCGCGGTTTTGCTTCGCATCGTGTACAGACTTCAACAGTTCAACTGCGCGCCTCGTCCAAACCGCCCATTGTCCCAGCAATCCGCCGACAAAGTGGACAGTCCGGTCGCCGAAGCGAAACTCCGTGAGCAGGTCCGCAACAATGTTGTCGTCGTTGCCGGTGTAGAGAGCGATCTGCGAGGCACGCTCGCTGTGCGCGACGGCGCGCAGTACTTCCATGGTCTGATAGCGGTCAAAAGAGGCGACCTTGATCGCGACGACCGACTCGATCTCGACAAAGTTCAACCAGAAGTCGGCATTCAGCGGGCGTCCGCCGACAGCCGGCTGGAGGTAGAACCCAATGATGGGAATTGTCTCACCGACCGCGCGGCAGTGTTCGATGAGCGCTTCGTTGGAAGCATCCGAAAGCGCTGCCAGGCTCAGCAGGCCGCCATCGTAGCCAAGCCGCCGCAGGGTTTCGGCCTCACGGCACGCCTGGCGGGTATCGCCGCAAATGCCGCCGATCTTGGTCAGCACCTTTCCCGTCTTTTGCTCGAAGCTTCGAACCTCTTCCAGCGCCAGCTCCAGCACCGGTTCAAAGAGGCCGACTTTGCCGTCGCGGATGGAAAACTGTGTTGTGTGAACCCCCACGGCTACTCCACCGCTGCCGGCGTCGCAGTAGTAGCGCGTTAACGCACGCTGACGCCTTTCATCGAGTTTGAGCGCGCTCGTCAAGGCCAGCGGATGAGCGGGGATTACGAGTCCCTGTTGCAGAAGCGCCCGGAATCTTTCAGTGCTGTCGGACATTAAAACCTTCCGTCCGTGACCTGAAATTTTGTCGCCTTGTTCAAGCTTGTGCCATTCGACTCGATCCAGAAGGCAACGGCCTCCATCAGTTCTTCCGCCGTAACTGCCGGGTACCCTAAAGCTTGGTGGCAAGCCGTTGCGTTGCTCAATAGAGCGACTCCCCGGGATTCTCCTTTGAAAACAGGCTCCCGGTTGAAGCGGTGTGCAAAGAATTCAGCGGCACGCGATACACCAATTGTCTCAGGTCCGGTCACATTGAGAATCCGCGCTGGCGAGTCACAAAGCTCAAGCGAGCGCATGGCATAGGAGTTCGCATCCCCTTGCCACAGCACATTCACAGCCGGCACCGAGAGGTCCACCGCCTTGCCTTCGAAAACCTGCCGCGCAATGTCCACCAGAACTCCGTAGCGTAGATCAAGCGCGTAGTTGAGGCGGAAGATTAAACACCGCGTCGAGAACTTCTTCGAGTAGTACTCAAAGATCCTTTCTCTTGCCAAGCACGACTGGGCGTACTCCCCAACCGGCGCAGTCGCATCGGATTCGACACAGCCGCCCTGTTCCGGCGCAACAAACGGATAAACATTCCCCGTGGAAAAGATGACAATGCGCGACTCGCGATAGTGTTGTGCCACTTGCATTGGAACGATGGCGTTCATCGCCCAGGTCAGCTCAGGGTCGTTTGCAGAGCCAAACTTCCGGCCGGCAAGGAAGAGCACGTTCTCCATTTGCGGCAGTTTGCGCACGCTCTCAGGGTCGAGCAGATCGCAGGAGATCGTCCTAATGCCTCCATCCTGCAGTTCGCGCTCGGCGCCCGGCGACTGGAATCTGGAGACTGCCGTCACCTGGGAGTTCCGCCTGGCCGCATCCAGTGCAAGTTGCAGTCGGCGCGCCAGGGTGGGCCCCATTTTGCCTCCGGCGCCAAGGACCATGCAATCGCCGCTCAGCCGTTGGGCAAAGGCGATATCGGCTTCGCTGGGCTGAGTTAACTGATTGTCAAGATGCTGCTCGGAGTCAATTCTGATCATAAGTTCGCCAAGGACAAAGTTCGCTCGTCACACCCATTGGAGACGTTTGCCTGCTTTGGTTCGGACATGAGTTTCGCATTCCGAACATGCAGTTTGAATTGCGGACTTAGAGTATGCTGCCATCGAATCCCTGTCAAGCAGTTGCGCCGCGCTTACCGCCGAAGCCAACAAGCCGCCTGGGCCGCCTGGATGTATGGGATGCTCCAGTATTCCAACGTGTTCCACTCGATCGCTGTTGATTCCTCGAGGTAAGGCGAGTCATCTGGCCTTCCGATGAAACCTACGAACATTGCTTCCGGCAGCTGCGGAATTCGAAAAGAGTAGCCCACGGGCTGCCGGTAGCCGATCCCAGAGAAGAGCGATCGGTTCACAATGTTGTGCCCGAGGCACCATTGCAGCAGCCGCTCGGCCGCGCTTCGCCACTCCGGCCGATTGAGCAACGCCGCCGCACGAGCCAGCAGATGTGCGTGACTCATCAGGACCGAGCTCGTTCCGTGCACAATTCCCTGGCCATTGAACGGATGGAGGAACGTTCGGACGCCGTGACCGTTGCCCGCATCCCGGAAAATCTGGCGATTGGGTTGGGGCGGATCCAGGTACACACCGTAAGGCGTAAGGGAGAAGGGATTGCTCTCGCTGTCGGCCAATAGGTAATTTTCGACATACGCAGAGACAGCCGCGCGGGCGTCGCTGGCGACCGTCGTGTCCGGGAGCAGCGAGCGTACTTCCCACAACCGGAGCAGCGCAAAAGCTGGATCAGCCGAGAAGGCGATCGAGCGAAATGCATCAACGGCATCCGCCTCCAGGAAGTAACCTGCGAGTCCTTCCGAAGTCTGTGCCTGGCGTCGTATGAGTTCGCGGGCCGTTGAAACGATGGCTGCATGGACGTGAGTCGAAGTGATTCCGGCCGCAAGCAGCTCGATATTGCCCCGCAGTTCCGCCGTGAGAAATAGCGTGCGGTTGTCATGGCTGCGCCGTCGTGCGAAGGCGGCGGCTCTCTGGGCGAGGGCCAGACAGGCTTGGGACTGGGCAGGAGGCAGGTGCCGCGAGGCTCGGGCTTGAACATGAACGAAGGCCCACTGCACGAGCGGGTTGTAGCTTGTCCGGATCTTGCGCTCATCGCCCGAATGAGACACGTTGTCTGTCCAGCGATTGTCGCTGGCATCGGCAAAGCAGCCGGGATGGTTTTCAAACCACCAGTCGGTTGCGTAGGAAAAGTTTGCGCCCGGGGGCGCGCTCCCGCCTGCCAGGTCTTCGTACACTTGGCCCTCGGCGTTGATCATGCGATGAAAGAAGGTATTGCCCCACGACAGTTCTTTGAGCAGCGAATCCTCTGACAGGCCTTCGCTCTCGAGATCCTCGCCCAGGTGCTCTCTCAACGTGAGCAGCGACTCGATGTGATAGAGCGTGAAGGCGAGCCATTTGCGGAAGTCGCCGGCATCATGCCAGCCTCCCGTCGCCTGCCAGGGAGACCCATCGCTATCGAGAACGCCATCGTCGAGATGGCATGCTTCATGAACGCCAAACACGGCGCATCCGCAGCGTTGGCTGCGCAGAAACGCCAGGTAGCCGGCGATGATCCGGTCATAAACGCGATCGCGTATCGCAAACGGAGGAGAGACCTGCCAGTCTGTCTCAATCTGGTAGCTGCCCGGCACCTGGAACGCGCTGAAGTCCGCCTGCCACAGCGTGCCCCAACGGCTTCCGATCTTCTGCAACTCGCCCTGGAAAAGTGGCGGAGTTCCACTTCCAGGCAGCAGTTTGCCGCTAAGCAGATCATAGGGAGCGGGGAAGCGCGTGGAAAATCCCTCCAGCGGGGGAGTATCTCGCGGCATGCGTAAACAATTTTGGCGCAGGAAGAAGGGAATACGGTCGGGAAGGGAGTCCGCATAATCTCCGGGGATGAGCGTCAGAAGTTTGGGACTTGTGGGAAGAAATCCCAGATGGCTCAGGCTAAGCTGCATACGGTTTGCGGTTCCTCGGCACGGTCTGCTTTCCCTTGGCG
>CAILAZ010000015.1 GCA_903832295.1 uncultured Acidobacteriota bacterium | reverse complement strand
TGTGCGCTCCTACACTTGGGGACTGCAACTCGTAAGCGAGTCTCAGTTGGTAGCTGCGACGCCTCCAGCGATCCCATGGGTAACCAGCTACTACGGCTTCGACGGCCACGGCTCGGTGCGGTATCTGACTAACAGCACGGATGCGGTTACCGACAGCTACGACTACGACGCCTTCGGCAACCTCATCAACTCGACAGGCTCGACGCCGAACAACTACCTCTACTCCGGCGAGCAGTTCGACCCAGAACTTGGGCTTTACTACAATCGCGCACGGTATCTGGACGTGAGGAGCGGCAGATTCTGGGGTATGGATAGCTTCGAGGGAAGGAGCGAAGATCCCAGTTCCTTACACAAGTATCAGTACGCCAGCGGTAACCCTGTGAGTCATGTCGATCCGAGCGGACACGACGACCTCGTCGAAATGGTCGCTTCCGCTGCCATGGTCACGACGTTGACAGCAGCGGTTGTATTGGCAATATTGCAGCACGGACTGGTTAACTCGAATTCGCCGAATACTCCTGTTCACGTGGCTATCTACTTGGATGACCGGATGCCCGCTAGTTACCAAGCACAGGCTATGGGCGACTTCGCAACCGCTCAGTATAAGCTCAAGAATCTGAAGCTTGATCTTGAACTTGTCAGTTCCTCTACCGTTGACTATTACAAGTTTCTGTCGAACGGAGGGGGACAGATGGGCGTGCTGAATATTATGTATGCCTCGGGCGCGGACATGATCTACGACAGCGGATCGATGGTCATGCCGAATGGAAAAACTGCCATTTTCGTCAACATGGATCAGATCACCGATCGGATAACCGAATTCGAGGTTCTCCAAGCCCTCTCTCTCAATGTGTCCCAGAAGACGGTTCAGGATCTCTCAAATGTTTTTGGCATTGTGAACTGGGCTAAAGACCAGGCTGTGATCTACCCGTTGGTCAATGCTGCGGACGGGGGGCCAATTGCAATGTACTTAGCTCAGGCGATGAGCTTCGGAACATATCAGGCCATACTCGAAAATGCCAAGAGTTTTTAGTCTTGCGAGGAATGCGGATGCGCTCTTTGAAGATTGCACTGGCCAGTGTCACCTTTGTGGCCGCACTGATCTGGTTTTCGGTACTTGGTGGAGCGTTGCTTAGCACATATGTATTCCACGGCGACCCACGAAGTGTATGTAAGCAGATCGTGGCTCACCAACGCGAGTGGGACAGGGCGCGTCACGGTGTGGAATCGGATACGTGGGTGCTCAGCGATGGGCATACCGATAGGTATTACCTCGCTCAATACATTGCGATCTCCACCTTGCTCGGTTCTGGGGGAATTGTTGCTACGAGGTACCTGAGGCGCCGGCGTCTATGACCATGTGGAAGCTGGCGGGCGCGAGCGTTTGCGGTGATCTTGCGCCTCTGTTTCCGTGGCTGAAAGTCCTTCGCCGCTTCGCGTCGGGAGTATGGTGACACTCCACCCCTGGGAGGGTGGTGTTAGGGTAAACCGGGGACAGACGGAACGTTTTCTGTTATTGGAAATCCGAACTTGGCCGCCGCAGCCAGCGCACGCTGCCGCTGCGCCAGTCGGAAAGCTATGGGTACGAGGCCAACGGCAACCTGTCCTCGAAGACCGACTTCAATGGCAAGACGACCGGCTACGCCTACGATTCCACCAACCGCTTGCTCTCCAAAACTCCGGACGCGAGTTTCGCGGCTTCGCCAGTGAGCTTCACCTACACGTCCACTGGCAAGCGGCAGACGATGACCGACCCGCGCGGCGTGACCACGTACACCTACGATCCGCAGACGGACCGGCTGGTGTCGAAGCAGACGCCCTTCGGGACCA
>CAILAZ010000014.1 GCA_903832295.1 uncultured Acidobacteriota bacterium | reverse complement strand
GCCAAGAGCTGAGCACACAGGAAGCTGGGGAATAATGAGCGCGGATCACCTGATTGATATTGAGAAGTTCAATGCGGACCTGTGGAAAATGGCGGACGAGCTGCGCGCCAATTCCGGCCTCGCATCGAACGAGTACTTCATGCCCATCATGGGGCTGCTATTCCTCCGCCAGGCCACGAACCGTTATTACGAGGCGCTTGCGGCCATTGAAGCTGACAAGGCCGCAGGAAAGATACCGGATCGAGCGCTGGTGGAAGCCGACTTCCTGCGTCGGCGAGCCATGATGCTGCCGGAAGCAGCGCGATACGACGTAATCATGGAGAAGCGGAAGGACGGGAGTTTAGGCCAGTCCCTCATCGCTGCTATGGAAGCGGTTGAGGAGCATTTCCCGCCGCTCGCTGGACAGCTTCCCAAGGACTACGCGCGATTCGATGACGAACTCCTCGAAAGCATGATGCGCAAGTTCGATGCGGAGGCTTTACGCAAAGCCTCGGGTGACGTGTTTGGGCGCATCTATGAGTACTTCCTCGCCGAATTTTCAAAGCAAGGCGCCCACGATAACGGAGAGTTCTTCACTCCTCCATCAATTGTGCAGACCATCGTCAATGTGATTGAGCCTGAGCACGGCATCATTCTGGACCCGGCCTGCGGCTCCGGCGGCATGTTCGTTCAGTCCAGCCACTTCATAGAAGATGCCGGCCAAGACACGATGAAGCGCGTTACCTTTTACGGCCACGAGAAGAACGAGACGACCGCGAAGCTCGCGCAGATCAATCTCGCCGTCCATGGCCTCCAGGGCACCATCCGGGCCGGGAATGAAGCCATTACCTACTATAAGGACCCGCATGAACTGGTCGGCAAGTGTGACTTCGTCATGGCTAATCCGCCGTTCAACGTGGATGAGGTTGACGCGGAGAAGATCAATGGCGACAAGCGCCTGCCGTTTGGGCTGCCGGGCGTAAACAAGCAGAAGAAGGTCTCGAACGCGAACTATCTGTGGCTCCAATACTTCTACAGCTATCTCAACGAGAATGGCCGGGCGGGTGTCGTCATGTCCTCACAAGCATCCAGTGCCGGGCGGGACGAGGCAAAGGTCCGCCAGAAGATGGTTGAGTCCGGTGCGGTGGACGTGATGATTGATATCCGTGGCAATTTCTTCTACACGCGCACCGTTCCCTGCCAGCTCTGGTTCTTCGACCGGGCCAAGGAACGTGCTCCCGAGCGGGCTGAGCACGTGCTGATGCTGGATGCGCGCAACATCTTCCGTAAGGTCTCTCGCTCCATCTGCGACTTTAGCCCCGAACAGCAGAAGAACATCGCCGCCATCATCTGGCTCTATCGCGGGCAGACGTCACGGTTTCTAAAGCTCGTGGAATCCTATCTCGCCGAGGCAATCGCGAGGGGGCAGGCGGCGAAAGCGCCCCTCACGAGCTTCGGACAGGCGCTGACTAGGCTAACGGGACTTCTGGAGCCTTTCGCGTCCGAGAAACGTGAACCTGACCCGTTTGCCGAGAGCTGGAAAGAGCTGAGTGCTACTCAGGCTATAGTGGCAGCCGACATCGCGGCATTCAGTGCCGAGGCCGATCACCAGGCCGACACCTGGGCCGAAGGCGGAGCTGGCGCGGAGCTTGATAGTGGTGCGCTCAATGCGGCGCGAGAAGGATTGCAGCCGCTGGCTGGGCAGTGCCGCGACCAGATTGACCTCGTGGCAAAGGTCGTCGGGCGTGTCGTGGATACCGCCGTGAAAGACCTCAGTGCGCGTGAGTCCGGCGTTTGGAAGAACACGGACATCAACAAGGCGCGCAAGGCGCTGGAGGAAGTTCGGGCAGGGGCGGCGGAGGCTCTGCGGCTCACGCGGTACTTCGTGAGGCAGGCCGACTGGCTGCAGGAACGCTTCCCTGAGGCAAGGTTGCGCGATGTTGAGGGATTAGTGAAAGTTGTGAGGCGCGCTGAAATTGAGGCGCACGACTGGAGTTTGACACCTGGCCTCTTTGTGGGCGTCGCGCCCGAAGAAGTGGACGAAGACTTCGACTTCGAGGAGGCACTGCGTTCAATTCACATCGATCTGAAGGGCCTCAATGAGGAGGCAGCAGAATTAGCGTTGCGCATTTCCCGGAACCTTGAGGAACTGGGAGCGTGAAGACTCAGGAACTGACGCTTGATCAACTCGGTTTTGTTGGGCGAGGTCGTTCGCGCCATCGTCCGCGAGACGCAGCCTTCTTGTATGGCGGCCCGTTCCCGTTCGTGCAGACTGGCGATGTGAAGAAAGCCGGTCTATACCTCAGGGAGTACGAGCAGACCTACAGCGAAGCTGGCTTGGCTCAAAGTAAGCTTTGGCCAGTCGGAACCCTCTGCATCACCGTCGCGGCAAACATTGCTGAGACCTCCATTCTGGCTACTCAGGCATGCTTCCCCAGACAGTGTGATTGGGTTCATCGCTGATGAGACTAAAACGGACGCGAGGTTTGTGAAGTACCTGTTCGACGCGGTGCTGAAGATGCGTTTTCGGTCGTTCACCCAAGGCGCTGCGCAAGATAATCTGAGCCAAGGCAAGCTTCTTTCGATAAAGTTTCCGGTCCCCGAGCTGACAGTTCAGGCCAGGATTGCGGACGTCCTCTCTAGCTATGACATACTCATCGAGAGCAACCAGCGGCGGACTGCATTATTGGAGGAGGCGGCGCGACTTCTCTATCGCGAGTGGTTCGCACACTTCCGGTTTCCCGGCCACGAACACGTTGAAATCATCGACGGCCTTCCAAAGGGATGGGAGCCTCGGACATTGGACGATGTTGTCGATGTAGTGAAGGAATCGGTCAAGCCCTCTGATTTCACGGAGGACGACATTCACATCGGGCTTGAACATATCCCCCGCAGATCATTCACGCTTTCGGATTGGGAGCCTGCAAGCGACCTAGCCAGCGGCAAGACACGTTTTCAGGAAGGAGACATTCTCTTCTGCAAGATCAGGCCATACCTTCACAAAGTGGGATTCGCTCTGCGTGCCGGTCTTGCATCTTCTGACGCGATTGTCTGGAGAGTGAAAGACAAAGTGGACTGGCCGCTAACCGTCTGCGCAACCTCCAGCGACCACTTCGTGGCTGTTGCATCGAAGACAGTGCGCGAAGGCTCCAAGATGCCGCGCGCTGACTGGAACGTCCTCAGAAAGTACGTGATACCAAAGGTTCCGGGCATCTTGCTTCAGATGTTTAACGATACGGTGGAGCCGATTGCGGCCCAGTGCAAGAACTTGGCGCTCCAGAACAGGGCTCTCGCCTCGGTTCGTGATCTTCTCCTTCCACGGCTGATGAGCGGAGAAATTGCAGTTTAGTGCAGTAGTTCGCCCGATGGAGGGGAACGATGGCAGTGACTGGCATCAACAGTGAGGACCGGCTGGTACAGCAGACCTTTGCCGTTCATCTGGAGAAGGTACTCGGCTGGGAGAGCGTTTATGCCTGGAACGAGGAGACCTTTGGCCCAGACGGCACGCTCGGCCGCAAGGATAGGAAAGACGCTGTCCTCACCCGCGATCTCCGCGCGGCTCTGGTGCGCCTGAATCGCGAGCTACCCGAGAAAGCCATCGAAGAAGCGATCCGCGCGCTCACCGTCTATGACGTCAGTAGGTCAATGTTGCAGCACAATCGCGATTTCTATCGCTTGATCCGCAACGGCATTCCTGTGACCTACCGCGATGAGCAAGGCCGGCACAAATCAGCCCGCGCCCGCGTGATTGATTTTGACAACGCGCCGGGCATGAACCGCTTCCTCGCCGTGCGCGAACTGAAGCTCACCGGCATCCGCACGCCAAATTACAACCGTCGGGCTGACTTGGTTTGTTTCGTCAATGGCCTGCCGCTGGTTTTCATCGAACTCAAAGCCGTCTATAAGAACATCCGGGCTGGCTTCGACGGCAACCTGCGCGACTACATGGATGAGAACGTAATCGCGCACGCCTTCCACCATAATGCCTTCCTGGTCGTTTCAAACGGCGACTGCGCCCGCTATGGGTCCATCACCAGCGAGTGGGAACACTTCAACGAGTGGAAACGGCTTGACGAGTCCGACAAGGGCAGCGTGGATGCCGAGGTGCTGCTCAACGGAATGTTGGCCCACGAGCGGCTGCTCGATCTCCTTGAGAACTTCATCCTGTACGACGACAGCAAGCCGGGAGCGACCCGCAAGGTGGTCGCGCGTAATCACCAGGTGCTCGGTGTGAACCGGGCCGTCGCGTCCGTGGCGAAACAGGAAGTCATCAAGGCGGATATTCCGCGAGAGAAGCGTCTGCTGTACCGGGTCGTTGAACTTCCCTTGGAGCGGAGCGTTCCCAGCCTGCAGGGAAAAATGCTCGGTCAGGCATCGGCCCCGGCGCAGGAATCTCTGCCGTCGTTCATCCCTGAGGGGCCAGTGACTATCGTTGAGCGCGCTCACCCTGACCTCGGACGCCTCGGTGTTTTCTGGCATACACAGGGCAGCGGCAAATCGTACTCAATGGCCTTCTTCGCCGAAAAGGTGCGGAGAAAGGTGCCGGGCAATTTCACGTTCCTGCTCATGACCGACCGCCATGATCTCGATAGCCAGATTTACAAGACGTTTGCGGGGAGCGGGATTGCGGACGAACAGACTCCTCGGGCTGACTCGGGGGAGGACCTGGAAAAGCTCCTGAAGGAAAACCACAGTTACATCTTCAGCCTGATCCACAAGTTCAAACGGGACGTTGATCCCCACCATCCTTACAGTGAGCGCGATGACATCATCGTGATTTCGGACGAGGCGCATCGTACGCAGTCAGGGCGGCTCGCCCGCAACATGCGGGTTGCGCTGCCGAATGCAGCATTCATCGGGTTCACCGGGACACCCCTGTTCAAACAGGATGAACTGACCAAGCGCATCTTCGGCAACTACGTGTCACGCTATGACTTCAAGCGCTCCGAGGAGGATGGGGCGACGGTCAAACTGGCCTATGAAAATCGTGGAGAGAAGCTAGGCGTTGCTAAGGCCAATCTGAACAGCCGCATTTCCGAGGCAATAGAACAGGCGGAGCTTGACCCGGATCAGGCGGCGCTGCTCGATAAGCTCCTTGGCAAAGACTATGAGGTCATCACTGCTGATGAACGCCTCGATAAGATCGCGGCAGACTTCGTTGAGCACTGTTCGATGCGCTGGGAGTCAGGCAAAACGCTGTTCGTGTGCATTGACAAGATCACATGCGCGCGGATGTATCAGCGCATTGTGCCGCGTTGGCAAGCGCGGGCGGCAGAAGTCCGGGCCGCAGCCGGGCAGAAACTAGCTGAGGTGGCTGCGGCAGGCGGCGCAGCAATACGGGCGGCGCTCCAGGACGAAGCGCGGAAGCTAGAGGCTCAGGCCACATGGCTTGAGGAGACTATCGTCGAGATCATCATCAGCGAAGCACAGAACGAAGTCGCCGATTTCAAGAAGTGGGGCTTTGACATCATCCCGCATCGCGCCCTAATGAAGCAGGGCTTTGATACTGGGAACGGCGAGCGAGTGGAGGTCGAAAGCGCGTTCAAGAACCCGAAGCATCGCTTCCGGGTAGCCATTGTTTGCGCCATGTGGCTGACCGGCTTTGACGTGGAATGCCTCTCGACGCTTTACGTTGACAAGCCGATGAAGGCGCATACGCTGATGCAGGCAATTGCACGGGCAAACCGTGTGTACCCCGGCAAAGATTTCGGCCTGATTGTTGACTATAACGGGATGCTCAGGAGTCTACGCGAGGCCCTCGCACAATACGCCCTTGGCGATGAAGGCACCGGCGAAGAGGAGATTATTGCCCCAATTGAGGAGCGCGTCCAGGCATTGTTGGAGGCCATTGAAGCGACAGAGGCTCATCTCCGCACCCTCGGCTTCGATCCAGCAGCGCTTCACGGTGCGAAGGGATTTGCGCGCATAAAAGGTCTGCGGGACGCAGTGGACGCTGTCTATTCCTCCGACGATGCCAAGAACCGATTCGAGATACTAGCGCGACAAGTGTTTACGCGCTTCAAGGCGCTGGTGATGGAGCCAAGCGCCTACGCTTACGCCGAACGGCACGACAACGTTGAGGCGATATACAAGAAGCTGACAGAGCGGCGCGATACCGCAGACGTGACCGAGCTCCTGAAAGAGCTTCAGCGGATTGTGAACGAGGCAATTCGTACGCAAGTTCCAGGCGAGGACCAGGCCGAGGGCCTGACATTCGACCTCAGCAAGATCGATTTCGAAAAGCTGCGAGAGGAATTCGCTAAGAAGGTGCGCTACAAGGCGACAGCGCTCCAGAATATCCGCGAGATTGTGGAACAAAAGCTGGCACAGATGCTTGCCCGGAATCCTTTACGCATGGATTATCAGCAGAAATACGAGGAAATCGTGGCCGACTACAACCGAGAGAAGGATCGCGTCACCGTCGAAGAGACCTTCCGGCGGCTCATGGAGCTGATGGGTACGCTAGATCAGGAACAGAAGCGTGCGGTCGAGGAGGGCCTCAGCGAAGACGAGCTTGCCGTGTTCGACATCTTGAAGCGAGATAACCTCGGAAAGGCTGAGCGGGAGCGAGTCAAACAGGCGAGCCGCGAGCTTCTGGAGTCGATAAAAACTCGGCTTTCCGAACTCGACCGTTTCTGGGAGAAGGAGCAGACCAAGGCTGATGTGGAGGTGTTCATCCTCGATGAGGTGTTCGCCAGCCTGCCGACGCCGCCGTTCACTGCTGAGGAGAAACGGGCGGTGGCGGCTAACGTCTACTCTCATGTCTGGCAGCAGGCCATCAATGGAGCGTATAAGAGCGCAGCTTGACCGTTCCTGGCTGGCGTTGACTGGATCCAGCCATTTCCCGCTTGGCGCGGGCGTCCCGCGCGGACGACTCGTTCGGCATCGCTATAGGAGACCACATATACCAGGGCGGCAGCTTAGCAGGGCCACTCAGGAACAACCAGCGATCAAATAGCTCGCAACTGACTGATAATACGCAACCTATCCGAGGGTGAGACTTGTCTGATTCGCTCTTGAGCACACATTCCGGGGTCTCCTTCTGGACAGGCCTTCCCTCCAGTTCGATAATCAGAGTTCCTGACAACAGCATGCAGTTCCATCCATTCGGGATATAGGCCTGTTCACATGAAGATTGATGTCCTCAGCAGTGACGGTATCCATGCATCCGAAAAGGAAGCCTTGGAGAAGATGAGGCAGTGCTTCAACGCGTCTGACTTCAGCATTAAGTGGCAGGGCTTTGCGGCCTTTATGATGATGCACGCGACGCTACGGGGCCGAGATATCGACTTAATTCTCCTGACTCATGACCGATTGCTCATAGTGGAGTTGAAGAACTGGCATGGGAAGGTCACCATCTCCGGTGACCACTGGCTATTGAACAACAACGATATGGGGAGATCCCCTGTCCGCGTCCTCGAGGATAAATGGAAAATTCTGGCGTCAATGATTCAGCGACGCCTCAAAGGACCGGCTAAGAATGTATGGCTTGATTACAGAGTTGTCCTCTGCGGCACAGCAGATGCATCCGCCATTCCTGAAGAGGAACGTCCTTATGTCCTGACGCTCGATTACTTCTTGAAGCTATGTACACGAGGAGCTTACGAAAAAGAGTTTCGACCCCATCCTGGGGCTGTGAATGCGGCCGACCACACGCCAGTATTCAAAGACTTCTTCTATGGGCCCGAGTTCAAGCCCACTGCATTCTCATTTATGAACTTTCAAATCGACGGCGATGTCATTTTCCCGCATCCGTCGGGCTTATATCGCGAGTACCGAGCCGTAAAAAGGGACGATGTGCGACACCAAGCCCTGCTGAGACGCTGGGACTTCTCCACACTTGCCGGTAAGGCGGATACAGTCGACGAACGCGCTCGGATCGCTCTAAGAGAACATGCGGTGCTTGGCTATATCCATCAACACAATGACGAACTTGAGAGTGCGCTCCTTCAGCCGCTTTCATATCCTACTCGCGACGATGTTGATGCTAATTTTTGCGAGCTATATCGGCTGCCGACCAGGCAGGCACGACTAACCGAATTTGTGAATCGTTTTAGGCATGAATTAAGTCCAAAGGAGAGGCTTGATCTTGCGAAAGTCCTCCTTCTTCATTTTGCTAACCTTCACGATATTCGCGTCGCCCATCGCGATATAGGCGACCACAGCATCTGGCTCGACCGGTCGGCACACGTTTCCATATCTGGTCTGGTTACGGCATATTACCCAGAAGCGGTGACCGTAGGCGGTATTAGGGAAGAACTAAAGGCTGGTAGCTTTTCTTTGCCTGAAGACCTGCCAGGAATCGGCAACGACACGAGCAGTACTCCCTTTCAAAAAGACGTGTACATGTTGGCCGTTGTTTGCTACTACCTTCTCTATTTTGACTGGCCTCCTAAACTGTCGGGTCTCTACGTGTGGGGGCCGCCTAAACAGGATTCACTTCCAATCAGCGCCGAAGCATGGCTACAGCGAGGCATGGAACTCGTTCCAAGCGACCGTTTCCCTGACGCTCGCGAGATGCTCAATGCGCTGAATGCCGTTAGCTCGAACATGGATCGTACCGGTATCGAGATGAGCGTATTCGAGCCTTTTCGAACGTCGCTCTTGCCGGTGACTACTTACCCCATCGAAGACCTCATTCGGCAGGGCCATAGCATGATCTACAGGTCATCTTTCAATGGAAGCCGAGTAATCGTGAAGGTTTGGTTTCGGGTCACACCAGAGCCAACAAAGATCAGAATCTGCAGTCAACTCTTGGCCTTCTTAGACAAGACTAGGCTCATGAAGGCGCAATCAAGCGACCTCTATCCAGAGATCATCGACTTTGGCATCTCGGACGCGGGAACATTCGTGGTGCAGAGAGAAGCACCCGGCGAGGTCCTGACACAATCCATAGGTTCTCCACGCACTCCACTGGAAGCTGTGCAGCTCTGTCGTGCGCTTCTTTATGCTGTCGAACGCCTACACGGAATTGGCTTTGATCACGGGGACCTGTCACCGGAGAACATTATTAATGATGACGGAGTGATTCGTTTCATTGATCTGGCTGATATTTTGCCGGAAGGCGATGCGCCCCTCTGCCCGGCTTATTGCCCGACAAACCTGGACGGGGTAACCACAAGAGACCGGGATTGCTTCGCGGCTGCGACGATCTGTGGTGAACTCCTCATGCCCCACCTTAACTGTACCGACTTCGACCTCTCGATCGTGCGGAAGGAAATTCAGATTTGCTGCGATAGAGAGCTGAACGTCTACCAGATAGACCGTCTCACGTCGGCGGTTGAGGCATTGCTTGCGGTGAAAGAGCGACCTAAGCCACTAGAACTCGAAGTGCGTCTGCGGCACATAGCTAGGGGCGTATCTTTCAAGAATGATAATGGGTCGTACCATATTGGCCTTTACCCTCATCGGACTGACGCGGCGATCCTACATTTGACCGTAACCGGTGTCCGATCCCAACTCGATATCGGAGTCGATTCCGGCTCGATGGAGGTTAAGTGGTAAGCGTATGGTCTGAACCGTGTAGACGTAGCTATCGCGGACGGGCATTCTCGACTTGTGGACGTGGTTGATCGGGTTCCTGCGAGGCCGGGAATGGATAGTTCGAGTGCGGTTGTGATGGCTGCGACGGCAGTTGCGGTCAAGCGTAAGAAGCGGCAACAGCGGAGCCTTGCTGAGAAGCGGCGGATCGTTGAAGAGGCGTTGGTTCCCGGAGCGTCGGTTGCATCGATTGCTCGGGCGCATGGAGTCAACGCCAACCAGCTATTTGCCTGGCGCAAGCTACATCTCGCCGGCAAACTCATCGACAAGCGATCCAGGGCTGTGGCAACAGCTCGTTTGCTGCCGGTAACGGTTCGCGACCTGGGACAGCAATCGGAAACAGTTGCATTGGATGCTGTGGGGACAGTGCCTCCGGTTCTGTGCAGTACCCCTTCCGGCTCGATTCATGTTCAGTTTGCAAAGGCACAGGTTCGGGTGGAAGGCAGCGCCGATGCTTCGGCTCTGCGCCTGATACTGGAGTGTCTGCTCGGATGATCACGCTTCCGGCAGGAACGCGTATCTGGATTGCGGCGGGCGTGACCGACATGCGGCGCGGCTTCACCGGATTGAGCGCACAGGTGCAGATGGCACTGGAGCAGCAACCACTCTCCGGTCACGTCTTTTGCTTCCGCGGCCGTCGTGGCGATTTGATTAAGCTCTTGTGGTTCGATGGCGACGGGCTTTGTTTGTTTGCCAAACGGCTCGAACGCGGACGCTTCATCTGGCCGAAGGCGGAGAGCGGAACGGTCTCGCTGACGCGCGCACAGTTGTCGATGTTACTCGAAGGCATCGATTGGAGACGGCCGGTGCGCACCGCGGATTCGCTATTGGCGATTTGAGTGCGCCTGTGTGTTTTGCACAGATATTTCGCGGCTTTCACGCATCTTTGATATGCGCTGAAACAGAGTTCATGGCATACTCCGTTTGTGATCGCGCCCCGCACAACGCATCTGGATTTGGACACCATGGATGCCGACGCATTGAAGGCGCTGATCCTTTCCCAACGTCAACAGCTACTTTCAAAAGACCAACAACTCCTACGCAAAGACGAGCAACTTCTCTCTCGTGACCACGAGATTGAACACCTGAAGCTGATGATCGCCAAGCTGCAACGAATGCAGTTCGGACGCAAGTCGGAGAAGGTGGAGCGGCAGATCGAACAGCTTGAGTTGAAGCTGGAAGAACTGGAGGCCAGCCGCGCCGAAGACGAGCAGACACAAGAGCGTGCAGATGCTCCCAGCACGCCGCGTACGGCAGCGGCGAAGAGGAAGCCTTCCCGTCGCCCACTTCCGGAACATCTTCTGCGCATCACCAAGGTGCACGAACCTGCGCAGCAAGCGTGCCCGCAGTGCGGCGGAGCACTGAGTAAACTGGGCGAGGACGTCTCTGAAGTACTCGACTACATTCCAGCCAGCTTTATCGTCATCCGTCACGTACGTCCCAAGCTGAGTTGCTGCGGCTGCGATGCGATTGTGCAGGCACCGGCGCCGTCCCGTCCCATCGAGCGCGGCCTAGCCGGGCCGGGACTGCTCGCACACGTTCTTACCGCGAAGTACTGTGACCACCTTCCGCTGTATCGCCAGCATGAGATCTACGCCCGCGAAGGTGTCGATCTGGATCGCTCGACTTTGGCGACCTGGGTGGGCGAGGCCAGCAGCCTGGCGGAACCTTTGGTCGTTGCGTTGCGCCGCTACGTACTCGCCGCGAACAAAGTGCATGGCGACGATACGCCGGTTCCGGTGCTGGCTCCAGGGCAGGGCAAGACGAAGACCGGGCGGCTGTGGACCTACGTTCGCGATGATCGCCCGGCCGGCAGCATGGAAGCTCCGGCTGTGTGGTTTGCGTACTCGCCGGATCGCCGTGGCGAGCATCCGCAGCAGCATCTGCGTGAGTTCCGCGGCACATTGCAAGCGGATGCGTTCGCCGGTTTCAATCAGATCTATGAGAGCGGCCGCGTGCAGGAAGCTGCCTGCTGGGCCCACGTTAGACGCAAGTTCTACGATCTGAAAGAAGCACACAACTCGCCGATTGCAGGCGAGGCGGTGGAGCGCATCGGTGAGTTGTACGGCATTGAGAAGGAGATCCGGGGACGGCCTCCCGAGGAGCGGCGTGAAGTTCGCAACGCACGCTCGCGCCCACTGTTGGAATCAATGCGCGCATGGCTCGAAGCCTCGCTCTCGAAGCTCTCCAAGAAATCAGACACGTCAGCGGCAATCCGCTACGCTCTCGGGCTCTGGGCCGCACTCGTCCTCTTTTGCGACGACGGCAACATCGAGATCGACAACTCTGCTGCCGAGCGCGCGTTGCGCGCCGTTGCCATCGGACGCAAGAATTACTTGTTCGCGGGATCGGATTCGGGTGGAGAACGTGCGGCGGCGATCTACAGCTTGGCTGGGTCAGCCAAGTTGAACGGACTCGATCCAGAGGCCTACCTGCGGTACCTTCTGGAGCGGATAGCCGATCATCCAGTGAACCGGATCGACGAACTGCTGCCATGGAACGTCAAGCTCGAAGCCAACGCAATGTCTCAGTCAACCGGACGCCCGTCACTGCGTAAGTGTCCACTTGCAAAATAAGTGGACACTTGTGAAACCACTATCTATCCCAGCCCGTCAACACGGTTCAGACCACACGCTTACG
>CAILAZ010000013.1 GCA_903832295.1 uncultured Acidobacteriota bacterium | reverse complement strand
TGGGGTCCTTCGCTTCGCTCAGGATGACACTTCTATGATGACACTTCTATCTGGAGGCGTGTAGTTCGAAGCGGGGCGCGTCGAGCGCAGAGCCTGGATGGCGACCGCGGTCGGCGGTGCGGGCGAAGGAGAAAGGGATTACGCGGTCCTTTCGATGCGGTCGGGGGGGCTGAAAAGCCTCTTGAGCTGTGCGGGATATTTGGGCATCGCTGGGGTCCTTCGCTTCGCTCAGGATGACACTTCTATGATGACACTTCTATCTGGAGGACACTTCTATCTGAAGGTTCAAGGAGGGCTGGAAGGATTGACTCTTGGGTAATCGAGTTCTTCACGGTTTGATGACTGACGTGCTAAGAGTGGCGAAGCGGTCATTTTCGTGACTCTTGCCTTTCGGCGAGTTTCCCGGCATGCTCGATAGGAATTTTGGGGAGGATGGCTATGCGAGTTGCAATCTCGATTCTTGCACTGTGCTGTGCGGCGGGGTCCGCGTTGGGACAGGCGCAGCCGGAATTTCAGCAGCCGTGTTCGTCACACGTACAGAGCACCTGGTCTGAGGACATGCGGAAGGCGGCGCTGACGGATTGCAGTTTTTACGAGGAGGCGCAGCGCGACGGCGCGGCGGCGTGGGTGAAGTATGCGGCGGCAGATGCGGCGATGAGCGGCATCAATGGGCGGGAACAAATCCGGGCGGCGTTTGAGAAGTCGTATGCGGTGCCGGGGTTCCGGCTGCTGTGGCATCCGACGGGCGGCTCAGAGTTTGGCAACTTCGTGGTGACGAACGGAAGCTACGAGCGCTATTCGCTGGACAAGGACGGCAAGCAGGTGATCTCGCACGGACACTACGTGACGGTGTGGCAGAAACAGAAGGACGGAAGCTTTCTGTACATCTTTGACGGCGGGGAGTAGGGCTGCGGGCGGGGAAGAAGGGCGGCGGGCGGGGAAGAAGGGCGGCGGGCGGGAAAGAAGGGCTGCGGGTGGGGAGTGGGAGAGCGGAACCTTCAATCCGCAGGCACGGCTTCAGAATCGCTGACCATGTGCCGATGAATACATTGCAGGCGGTTCGCCATTGAAGCCAGGTTCCCGCGATTTGCGAGGACGGCAGGCGGGCCTGAATGGAACTTTTCATGGACCCGATTTCTTCCAAGCTGGGCAGCAGCGTTCACGACTCCGGAATTGATGCGATCACGCTGGACTGCGATCACATCCTGACGCATACGGGAGGCGATCCCGATCTGCTCATCCACTTGTGCAGGATGTTCCTGGGCGATCTTCCGCTGCGGATGGACTCGCTGCGGGCCGCGGTGCTGGAGCGCGACTATCAGCACGCGGGACGCGCTCTCCAGCAGTTGCATAACTGTTTGGCGGTCTTCGGTTCCGGCCCGGCGGCGTTTACGGCCGAACTGCTCTCTGACGCGGTACGCAACCGGCGCTGCCGGCAGATTCAGCGGGAGTGGAAGAACCTGGCGAGACAGCTGGAGGAGATGGTGCCGCAGGTGCAGCGGTTGATCCTCGAGGTGGCAGTGCCGCGGACGGCAATCCAGTAAGTTCAGCGCTTTTTAGAGTGCATGCAGATGTAGCTGGCCTGACAGGTGGCGACGTGGCGTCCGTTCGTGTCATGCACCTCGATGCCGACGACGACGAGGGTGCGTCCGGCCTTGATGACGGTGGCGGTGGCGCGGGCATCGGTGCGGCAGGGCGCAAGGTAGCGAATGCTGAGGTCGGTGGTGGCTGTGGGGGTCTCTGGACCGACGATGGTGAGGGCGGCGGTTCCTCCGGTGCTGTCGGCGAGGGTGGCCAGCAGCCCACCGTGAAAGCTTCCGAAAATTCCATCCAATTTCTGGTCATACGGGGCAACGACAACGGCGCGTCCGGGACTCAACTCTTCGACGCGGTAGTGGAAGGTTTGGACGGAGGGGATTGCGTTCAAGCGCTCGAGGATTGCATCGTTTGAGATTTGTTTGTCTGCCATGGCTCCCTTAAAGATGCTGAATTGCGCGGAACAATGCAAGCTGTGTTAGAAACAATGACCATGTACTATCTGCTGAAAACCGAACCGGAAGTTTATTCGTTTGAGGATTTGAAGCGCGACCGCGAGACGACGTGGGATGGCGTGACGAATGCTCAGGCGGTGAAGAACCTGCGCGAAATGCACAAGGGCGACAAACTTGTGATCTACCACACGGGGGAGGAGCGCCGTGCGGTGGGAGCGGCTCGCGTTGTGAGCGTGGATGCCACGGACCCGAAGGTTCCGCTGGTGCGGATTGCGGCGGGCAAAGCAATCTCGAATCCGGCGGCGCTGGCAGACATCAAACAGAGTGCATTGTTCAGCGATTCGCCGCTGCTGCGCCAGGGAAGGCTTTCGGTGGTTCCGCTGACCGAACCCCAGTACGAGGCGCTGGTTTCCGGTGAACTCTGAAGAGCTCATGATGGGAAAGGATTGCCATGGAAAAGCGCAGGTGGATGTGGCTGTCGGTGGGAGTGATTCTGATTGCCACGGCGGCGATTGCGGGAGAGAAGAAAGCCTCCAAGACGGTAACGATGACGGCGGCGAGCGGAGCGGTGCTGGGCACGGCGACGATTGAGCAGGAAAAAGAAGGCGGCGTGGAGATACAGCTTTCCCTGCATGGGCTGACTCCCGGAGAGCACGCGCTGCACTTTCACCAGACGGCGTCGTGCATTGGGCCGGACTTCAAGTCGGCAGGCGGGCACTTCAATCCGACGGCGGCACACCATGGGTTGAATAATCCGAGCGGTCCGCATGCGGGGGACATGGACAACTTCATGGTTGGGCCGGACGGCACGGCGCACATGACAGTGAGCAATCCGCGAGTAACCCTGGAGCCGGGACAACCGAACTCGCTGCTGAGCAACGGGGGAACGGCGCTGGTGATTCACGCGAAGGCCGACGATCTGATGAGCGATCCGGCGGGCAATGCGGGAGACCGCGTTGGGTGCGGAGTGATTACTCCGTAGCAGGTCAATGATGGGGAACGATCCAATCGACGGGGCCGTTGCTGGAGATAAGGTCACGGTCTAACGTCACTAAGGAGCATCGTCGCGCGCGCCCGAAAGGCGAGTAGTATCAAGGCATAATCTACCTGAAAAGCGCGTGACGATGACCTTACCTTGCAAGAGAGTGCGTGCAAACGGCGGCAAGCTGGCCTTTGCGATCGCTGCGGCCCTGTTGTTTTGCTGCACGACGGCTTTTGCGCAGGAGTCCTCCTGCAAAATCAAAGGCGGCGTTGTGAAGCCCGATTATCCGGAAGTTGCGCGACGGATGAAGATCACGGGAGCGGTTCGCTTGCAGCTTTTGATCACGGCGGGGGGAACGGTGAGGGAGAGCAAGGTGCTGGGAGGCAATCCCGTGCTGGCATCTGCCGCACAGGACGCGGCGAAACGATCACGGTTTGAAAACGCGGAGGCGTGCGTGATTGTGTATGAATTCAAGCCGTAGGGGCTGCCCCGGCTTTGGCATTTGCGCCCGCACCGATTCCGGTTGCGGGCTTTTCCTTTTCCCAGATGACGGGGCGGAGCACTACAATACTTAGTTTGCCCCGCGAGGTCACAATGCCTATCCGCACGATCATCGAACCGTTCCGCATCAAGAGTGTCGAACCGATCCACTGGACGCAGCGCGCCGACCGCGAGCGATTTCTGCGCGAAGCCGCCTACAACCTGTTCCTGCTGCCCGCTGACAATGTGCTGATCGATCTGCTGACGGACTCCGGCACGGGCGCAATGTCTGTGTATCAGTGGGGCGCGATCCAAGAGGGGGATGAGAGCTATGCGGGAAGCCGGAGCTATACGCGGTTCCGCGACTCGGTGCAGAGCATTTTTGGCTACAAGCACGTGATTCCCACACACCAGGGGCGAGCGGCCGAACGCATTTTGTTCAGCACGATCCTGAAGCCGGGAGACGTGGTGCCCAACAACACGCACTTTGACACGACACGAGCCAACGTGGAAGCGACCGGGGCAGAGGCACTGGACCTGGTGATTCCGGAAGGCAAACAGCCTGGACTGATTCATCCGTTCAAGGGAAACATGGACGTTGCAGCGCTGGCGGAGACGATTGAGCGGGTGGGAGCGAAGCGGATCCCGCTGGTGATGCTGACGATCACAAACAACTCGGGCGGAGGACAGCCGGTTTCGATGGCGAATGCGCGGGCGGTGAGCGAACTGTGCCACCGGCACGGAATTCCGCTGTACTTTGACGCATGCCGCTTCGCGGAGAATTCGTACTTCATCAAGCTGCGGGAGCCCGGCTACGAGGACAAGAGTCCGAAGGAGATTGCGCGGGAGATGTTTGCGCTGGGGGATGGGTGCACGATGTCTGCCAAGAAGGACGGGATGGCGAACATCGGAGGCTTTCTGTGCACGAACGACGACCTGCTGGCACAGCAGGAGAAGAACCTGCTGATTCTGACCGAGGGATATCCGACCTATGGAGGGCTGGCGGGACGCGACCTGGAAGCGATTGCCGTGGGATTGCAGGAAGCATGCGACGAAGATTACCTGCGGTATCGCATCGCCTCGACGGCCTACCTTGGCAATCACCTGGCAGAAGAGGGGATTCCGATTGTGATGCCTCCGGGGGGACACGCAGTGTACCTGGACGCACGGGCGTTTCTGCCGCATATTCCGCTGGATCAGTTTCCGGGGGTGGCGCTTGCGGCCGAACTTTACCTGGAAGGCGGCATCCGCTCGGTTGAGATCGGGGCGCTGATGTTTGGGGAAGCGGCGAAGATGGACCTGGTGCGGCTGGCAATTCCGCGACGGACCTACACGCAGAGCCACATTGACTACGTGATCGAAGTGATCACGGAGGTGTGGCACAAGCGCGAACAGATCCGGGGGCTGAGACTGACGTATGAGCCGCCGTTCCTGCGGCACTTTACGGCGAAGCTGGAACAGGTCTGAAGATTGATGCGGAAGGGATGAAGAAGGCCGGCATCGCTGCCGGCCTTCGGTTGCAGCAGCTTGGGGTGGGTTACTGCATGCGCACGCGCCGGCTGCGTTGCTGAAGGAGCGAGGGCGGCAGACCGAACTTGGCGCGGAAGAGGTTGGAGAATGTGGGCGCGCTGTGATATCCAACGGCGCGGCAGATGGCGGAGACCGGCGTGTCCGTGGTTTCGAGCAGGCGGTGCGCCATTTGCATACGGCGGTCGGCCAGGGCGCGCAACGGGGTGATTCCATAAACCTGGCTGAATACGCGGTGGAAGTGGTGAGGAGACATGCAGGCTACGCGAGCAATCTTCTCAAGGCAGAGCTCTTCGTTGTAGGCGTCCTGAATGTGGACGTATGCGCGCTGGATGCGGCGGTAGAGTTCGGCGCGGGTTCCGGGACGGACACTGTCAATAGTTTCAATCTGGCGGCTGGCAGCGCTGTACACGAGGACGACACACTCGGTGACGGCGCGGAACTTGTCGGCGATGCTCTCAATGCTGTCTCCGCGAAGGCAGGCGGCAGAGAGGGAGCGGAGCTTGGGGCCGATTTCGAATGCGGTCTCGTGCTGGACGCACTCGGGAAAGCGGACGACGATGCCATCACGGTCGATTTCGAGAGCGGAGACGAGGGGAGCGCTGAAAGAGCGCGCAATGTCAGACATGTACTTCTGCTCGAAGACCAGAGTGACGGCGCGGGGAGAGGCGCTGGGCTCGACGGAGATTTCGCCGCGCTGACCTTCATTGAGAACGACGAAGGTTGTGGGCGAGACGGAGTAGTGGCCACGATCCGTGCGGATTTTGTACTGATCCTGCAAGGAATAGCGCAGCGAGAGCGGACTGATGAACGATTGAGTTCCAGGACGGAGCAGACCGCTGGCGAAGAGGTTTTTGCCGACCATGGTGTGGTCAGAGACCTTATTGGCGGCGGCATTCTCATCCACGCAGATCATGCTCAGATCATTCATTCTCAAGGCTTCAATCTCAAGACCGTTTAACATTCGCTGCTCCAAGAGTTGCTGAACTTACTGCCCTACCCTTTGGATTGCCGCGAGGGGATGTCAAAGTTCCCGAAAGAACGCGAAATTGGCATTCTTTACACAAGCTTTACAAATCCAGCGCGGCCCATAAGAAAAGAGAGACGGATGAGGCGAGCATCGGATTCCATGGGCGCAAAAGATTCGCCCCAAGGTTGAAACCCCGGGGCGCGAAGAAAGTCGTGACGATTAATGACCCATGTGAACTTCGCCGGGCTTTGGCCTGCGTGCAAGCAGGACGAGAGGCATGACAACGACGGTTAATAGAGCCATGGCGAGAATGGTGTCACGGTAAGCGAGGACGGCAGCCTGCTGCTGCATCATTCCGTAGATGGTGGCGTAGGCCTGGTGGACGGAACCGGGACCGGCGCCGGAGCGCCCGCCAAAAACGGCAGCCATGCCCTGCACCATGCGCTGCATGTGATTTGTGTTGGCGGTGTGAGCCGAGAGGAATACCTGATGAACCTGCATGCGACGGGAGATCATGGTGGTGACAAAGGAAATTCCAAAGCTGCCGCCGAGATTGCGCATGAGATTGACCATGGAAGAGATCTGATTGTTCTCCTCCTGGGGAACTCCGACATAGCAGATGGTGTTGATAGGGATGAAGAGAAAAGCGAGACCGACGGACTGGTAAACGCGGTACATCATGGCGGTTTTGAAATCAATGCCGGTGTACATGGACGTCATGTGGAACATGGAAACGGCGAGCATGATGAACCCGGCGGTGATGAGCTTCCGGGGATCGACACGGGGGCTGAGGAAGCCGACGAGCGGCATCATGGCCATGACGACGAGACCTCCGGGAGAGAGCGCCATGCCGGCGAGTTCCGCGGTGTATCCCATGACGGTCTGGAGGAACTGCGGAATGAGCACGGTGGAGCCGTAGAGCACAACTCCGAGGGTAAACATGAGGAGATTGCTGACGGCGAAGTTGCGATTCTTGAGCAGACGGAGATTGAGAATGGGATGCTGCTCGCGCCACTCCCAGAGGACGAAGGCGACGAGGGCGACGATGGTTACGACGGTGAATATCTGGATGAAGTGGGAGGCGAACCAGTCTTCACGCTCGCCCTTGTCAAGCACGACCTGAAGGGCTCCGAGGCCGACGGCAACGAGGCCGAGGCCCATGTAATCCACGGGCGAATGCTTGGCGCGCTCCTGGGCATCGTCAATCCACGGAGGGTCTTCGACCATGCGCGAGGTGAGATAGAGAGAGATGAGACCGATGGGGACGTTGATGAAGAAGATCCAGTGCCATGAGTAGTTGTCTGTAATGTAGCCGCCGAGGGTGGGACCGATGGCGGGAGCGAGAACGACGGCGACGCCGTACATGGCAAAGCCCATGCCGCGCTGCTCGGGGAGAAAAGTATCAGCGAGGATGGCTTGTTCGCTGGGAGCGAGCCCTCCGCCTCCGGCACCCTGGAGGATGCGGAAGAAGATAAGCATGGGCAGGGTGGTGGAGAGTCCGCAGAACAAGGAACTGAGGGTGAAGAGCAGGACGCAGAACATGTAGAAACGCTTGCGGCCAATGCGGTCACTTGCCCAGGCGGAGATGGGCAGGATGATGGCATTGGAGACCAGGTAGCTGGTGAGCACCCAGGTGGATTCGTCTTGCCCGGCGGAAAGCGAACCGGCGATATGGGGCAGGGCGACGTTGGCGATGGATGTGTCCAGCACCTCCATGAAGGTGGCCAGAGTTACGGTCATGGCCACCGCCCACGGATTGTGACTAGGGCGCCAGGGAGTGGCGGCGCCGGCTTGAGGCTCGCTCATCGAACACGGACATCCGGAACGACGGAGAGGCCGGGACGCAGTCTGCCGTCCTGATTGAATCCGGACTTGCCACGGTCAGTGAAGTCGATACGGACGGGAACGCGCTGGACGACTTTGACGTAGTTTCCGGTGGCGTTTTCCGGGGGCAGGAGGCTGAACTTGGCTCCGGTGGCTCCGCCGATGCTGGTGACGGTGCCGTTGAATTTCTGGCCGCCGAGAGCATCCACTTCGACTTCGACGGACTGGCCGGGACGCATGTGCTCGAGTTGGGTTTCCTTGAAGTTGGCGGTGACCCAGATGTCGGTGAGGGGAACGATGGAGAGCATCTCCTGACCGACCTGAACATTCTGGCCGACCTGGGCATTGCGATTGCCTACGATGCCATCCACAGGGGCGACGATTTTGGTGTAGCCGAGGTTGAGTTCGGCCTGATCGAGCGATGCCTGGGAGCGAGCGGCCTGGGCCTCTCCGGCGCGGGCGCGAGCCTGGGTGACGGAGATCTGCTTGGGGGTGATCTGGGCGTTGGCGAGTGCGGCCTGGGCCTGTCCGAGACGGGCAGAGGCCTGCTTTACGACTTCCTGGGCGGAGCGGACGGCGGCCTGGGCTGCGGTGACGGTTGCGTTGGCAGAGGTGGCAGCGGCGGTGGCCTGATCGTACTGCTGCTGCGAGATTTCTTTTTTGCCGACGAGGGTTCCGTAGCGGGCGAGATCGGCGTTGGCGGTCTTGGCGTTGGCCTGGGCCTGGATGAGGCGGGCTTCGGCTTCTTCCACCTGCTTGGTTGCACCGGAAATTCCGGCCTGGGCGTTGAGCACGTCCGCCTGGGCAGAGTGGATCTGGCTGCTGGAGCTTACCTGAGAGATTGGGACGTTGAAGTTTGCGGCCTCAGCGGCGGCAAGGGCGTCCATGTGATCGGCGCGGGCGCGTTCGACGGCGACCTGGTAGTCGCGGTTGTCGATTTCGACGAGCACGTCTCCGGCGTGGACGAACTGGCCTTCCTCGACGTTGACCTTGATGACGTGTCCGCTGACGCGGGCGCTGACGGGGTAAATGTGTCCATCCACCTGTGCGTCATCGGTATTTTCAAACTTGCGGCTCTGCCACCAATAGAGGGCGGCTGCGATGATTGCGAGCACGACCACGATGCGCAACACGTGCGAGAGCCAAGGCTTGCGCTCGAATAAACCGGCTTTCGGTTCGGCCTGTGCCGGGGTGTTCTGTTCTTCGTTCGCCATTCCCGTTCTCCAAAATTCTTCAGGCGGCCGCCCTTGGGCGGCGCGCAAAGTTCACGAACCTATTTCGCCGGGGCGGGAGGTGCCTGCCCGGCCGGACCAGAGTCATCGCTGAGGACCTGGCGCAGCGTCTGCTCGGCGGCGCCGGTGGCGCGGGCAAGCAGAACCTTGGCGATGTTATGAGAGTAAAGACTGCCGATGTACTGCTGAGTTGCGTTGGCAAGAGCTTCCTGCGCCTGGACGACTTCGATGTTGTTGGTGATGCCGGCGGAGAATCGATCCTGCGACTGGGTGAGCGCCTGCTGCGCGTATTCGAGGGTGGCCTTGGCGACCTCGACCTGTTCCCCGGCGGCAGCAACGTCCAGCATGGCGTTGGCGATATCCTGCTCGATTCGGCCCTTGAGGTCGTCACGCTGGGCACGACGCTGCTGGAGGGTGGCGTCGGCCTGGCGAATGTCGGCTTCGATGCGTCCACCCTGAAAGATGGGGACGCGAAGGCCGGCGTTGACGGTCCAGGTGGGAATGCTGTTGTTGAAGCGGGTGCCGATGATTCCGTAATCTCCGCTGAGCCCGAGGGTGGGAAGCCGCTCGGCTTCGGCGGCTCGCTTGGACAATTCGGCAGCCTTGACCTGCTGCTCGGCGGCGAGATAGTCGGGACGCGCGGCAAAAGCAGTCTGCAAGGCCTGCTCCTCAGAGATCTTGGGGAGCGGCTTGTAAGGAACACGGGTGACCAGCCTGAACTGCTGGTGGACCGGGAGTCCGAGAACGCGAAGCAGAGTGATGCGCTGCTTGGCGAGGTTGTTATGGGACTCGATGAGATTCTGGCGGCGAACCTGCAACTCGACACGGGCGCGAAGTGTATCCACGTTGGGGGTAAGCCCGGCGGATTCGCGATCGACGGCGAGCTGCTGGAGCGCCTCGGCGGTTTTGAGTTCGGCCTCGGCGGCATCGACCTGGGCTTCCGCGGCGATGACCAGCAGGTAGCTGGCGGCGACGGCGAGGGTGACGGTTTCGCGGGCGGAGTTGAAAGTGTAGGCGGCGGCGCGAACGTTGGCGTTGGAGGCGCGAAGATTGTCGATGGCGTGCAAGTCGATGAGATTTTCAGACATGCTGACGCGGGCATCTGCGTTGCTGAAGGTGACGGCCTTGCCGATGCTGACTCCGGGAATGCTAAGGCTGAAGCCCTCAGCCTGGAGATTTGCCTTGGTATTGCTCTCGCGCAGGCTGCCATTGATCTGGGGCAGGAGCGTGCTGAGGTCCTTGAGGCGGGAGGCTTTTGCCTGGGCGGAAGCCTGGCCGCTGAGGACAATTCCGAGGTTGTAGCGGAGGCCGCGGGTGATGGCGTCATCGACGGTGATATCGATCACCCCTGGCTGCAACTTGCCAGAGGAGACGCTGCCGGAAAAGGGACTCTGATTGCCGGCGGCGAGTAGCTGATCAAGCGACTGCGGAACATTGAGGGGGACGGTGCCGCCGCTCAACTGCTGTGCGCTGGCCGGGATTGCCAACAGGGCAAGGACGAGGCAGCTGAAAAGTTGTGTTGACCGCATGATTGAATCTCCACCCGACTTCGATTACTATACCTAAGAAATCATACGCTTGATTTATTTGTCAAACGCGATTCCACCGGAAGCGAAAAAAATATGGTTAAACCAGCGAAAGCCAAATGTGCCGTAGGGCGCTCTGCCTGCCAAGACCGGAGTGAGCGAACGCGCCAGCGCCTGATCGAGGTGGCGGTGGAGGTTTTCTCCGATCTGGGCTTTGAAGCCGCTAGCACCAGAACCATTGTAGAACGTGCGCAAGCGAATTTGGTCTCAATTCCCTACTACTTTGGGAGCAAGCTGGGGCTGTATCACGCGGCGGCCGAGTATATTGGCACGAACATTGCGGAACGTTTTCGTCCGGCGTGCGAGCGGGCCCGGCAGGGCTTGCTGGAGTCTGGACATACCCATAATGAGACGCTGAAACTGTTCACGGAGTTCATTGTGGAGTTTGCCCATGTGATGCTGGGCACGGACACGCCGAGTTCGTGGGGGAAGTTCATTTACCGCGAGCAGTTTGATCCGACGGAGGCGTTTGAGATTATCCACCTGAAATTTGCGCCGATGCTGGAACTGGGCGCGGAGTACGTTTCGCGGCTGACGGGTCGGCCAGTCGATGCTCCGGAGACGCGCATCCAAGTGATGGCCTTGATGTCGATGGTGAAATTCACCCGTGTGGACCGTGCCTCTGTGCTGCGGACGATGGGGTGGAGCACGTTTGGCGAGGAAGAGACGGCGGTGGTGGAAGGCATGCTGCGGCGGAATATGCAGATGCTGTTTGCCCATTCAGCCTGAGATTTTGGGCATTTAATCCCGGAAACGCCAGCCGGAACGGGCAACGGGGCGGGGCGGGAAGTGAATCGGGTAGGATATGAGCGGAGGGTGTTTCTAAATGGCAGTTCCGGTCTCTCAGATGTGGGCGGTGAGCAGCTATGTGCTGAAGAACCGGCTGCAGGGGCGCAAACACTATCCCCTGGTGGTGATGCTGGAAGTTCTGTTCCGCTGCAACCTGGCCTGCGCGGGCTGCGGGAAGGTGCAGTATCCAGCGCACGTGCTGAAAAGCCAGCTTACGCCGGAAGAGTGCTTCCGGGCGGTGGAAGAGGCTGGAGCGCCGATTGTGAACATCCCGGGCGGCGAGCCGCTGCTGCATCCGCAGATTGGCGAGATTGTGGAGGGGTTGATTGCGCGCGGGAAGTACGTGTACCTGTGCACCAACGCCCTGCTGCTGAAAGAAAAGATGCACCTGTTCAAGCCGAGCAAGTTCTTCACGTTCACGATTCACCTGGACGGCGAACGCGACCACCACGACTTTGCCGTGGCCCGCGAAGGGACGTATGACATCGCGGTGGATGCGATGAAAGAAGCGATTGCAAAGGGCTTCCGGGTGACGACGAATTCGACGCTGTTTGACGGCGCGGACCCGGCGAGCATGCGGCGCTTTTTTGACGACATGATGGAGATGGGCGTGGAGAGCATGATGCTCTCTCCGGGATACAGCTACGACAAGGCTCCGGACCAGTCGCACTTTCTGGGCAAGGAACGGACGAGAGAGCTGTTCCGGCAGATTCTGAGCAACCGGAAGAAGAGCTGGCGATTCAATGCGACGCCGCTGTTCTTTGAATACCTGATGGGACGCAGACAGTATGAGTGCACGCCGTGGGGGATTCCGACGTACACGATGTTTGGCTGGCAGAAGCCATGCTACCTGCTGCAGGATGGCTACGCGGATACGTTCAAGGAACTGATCGACGGGACGGATTGGGACGCGTACGGCGAGAAGAGCGGGAATCCGCGATGCGCGAACTGCATGGTGCACTGCGGCTTTGAGCCTTCGGCGGTGAACCATACATTCGGCTCGCTGGACGGGATTGTGGCGACGGTGAAGGGGATGCTCTCCACCTATGAGGACGCAGATGCGCTGGCGGCGCTGAATGCGCCCCGCCCGGCAAAGCAGACGGCACCGCTGGTGCAGATAGAAGCAGAACGGACACCGCAGGAGACTCGATGAGCACGCAGGAGATGGAAACATTGACGCGCGAAACATTGCAGGGATGGGTTCCGGCACTGGCCAGCGAGAGCGAGGTGCGGGCGGCGCTGGAACAGGCATTTGACTATCGCGGCGACGTGACACTGACGCTGAAGAACGGCGAACGCGTTGTGGGATTCGTGTTTGACCGCAAGCCGGGGAAGTCGCTGGCGGATTCCTACGTGCGAGTGCTGCCGCAGGACGGACAGCCGAGACGGGACATTGCGTATGCGGAGATCGCGGGGCTGGAATTCAGCGGACGCGACACGGCGGCTGGCAAGAGCTGGGAAGCCTGGGTGAAGAAGTACATGGAAAAGAAAGCGGCCGGGGAGTCGAATATCGGACTGCATCCGGACGAGGAATAGCCGGAGCGATTGTGGCAGCTTGGCGGTGAGCGCTCAGTTTGTTATAGTGAACGTGGATCTTGTGGCGCTATCGTCTAGGGGTTAGGACGTGAGATTCTCAATCTTAAAACCCGGGTTCGATTCCCGGTAGCGCTACCAAACATGAAACGCTAAGACCCGCTAAATCAGCGGGTTATCTTTTTGCTCAAAAAAGCCCCTAGCGCGCAATAACCGCCATTAACGCAGTTTGTGGTACACAAAACGGTACACAGTCCAAAAGGAGGGTTCTTGGGGCATGGCCGCATTCAACACTTGGCGGCGGGCGGCGCGTCTGCCAGAATCAGCTCACCCTTGCGAGGTGAAGAGATGGGCTGGTCATTCCGCCGAAGTAAGAGCTTCGGGCCTTTCCGGTTGAACTTCTCAAAGTCTGGCGTCGGTTTCAGCTTCGGCGGGCCGGGTGCCGCATTGGGCTAAACGCTAAAGGCAAGAACTACGTTCGCGGCGGCATTCCTGGCACCGGGCTTTACTATCAATCCACTTTGCCGGATGCTCCGCAGGTACAGGAAGGGCGGCCTTCCCCGCCCGCCGCTTCGCCCCTTGGGATTCTGGTTGCGCTCGGCTTGGGTGGGCTAATTCTGTTCGCGATGCTTTCATCTTCACCGCACACCCCATCCGCCCCGGTAACGCGAGCGCCGCAAATTGTCGCTCCGATTGTTGCCCCGGTCACACCAAAGCCTATTGTGAGAAAACATACGCGGAAGCGCACCGCGCACCGAGCTCCAGCCACCGCGCCGATAAAGCTGAATGAAGTTCCAGCGGCAGAACCAACCAAGCCGGATTCGCGAGGGCTTGGCGATACTGCAATTCAATAGCACGCAGGAAAAGTGGCACCCCGCGCTCAGTGTGCCTATGTGATAATGCTTCAAACCTTGTAAATGGAATCAGCGAGCCTAGATCAACCAGTGGGCTTCCTGTTCAGCGGAGAAAGAGCAAGATGGGCAACGGATTGCTTGTTGGAAAAAGCCACGAAGGAAATCCGGTGTATCTCTGTAATGACCCTCACTCCAAGAAGCTAACTTACATCGTTCATCTACCAGATGGCAGGGCTTTCTACTCGGACAAAGAAGGCAAGATTGTCGCGACGCCCGTAGATACCGACAAGCAGGTGGCTGGTGCCGCATTGGGCGCAATCGCGGGGCTGGCCATCGGCGGCCCCGCTGGTGGAATCGTCGGTGCCATTGTCGGTGCCATTGTTGGAAACGCAGTTGCCAAATCGGGGGGTGAGTAAATGCTGGACTCACTCGGACGTTGGTTTCTTCGGGAATCTGATTACCGCGTCTTTGGTCTTTGTGTTTTGGCGGTTGTTGTACTCTTCATAGTTTGGAGGCGTACGCGCTTCAAGAGCTGGCCATCGAAAGATGACTTCCTAGTGCTAGTGCTGAGTCTGCTAGGTATCGTGGGCGCGTTACCAATATGCGCTGCGTTTCTCCTGACAAAACCACCAGCGATAGAAATGCTGCCGGGTTCATCGCTCGCTGCCATTGGTGTGCTTGTTCCAGTGGTCACATTTACCTATGGTGTACCCCGGTTGAGGGCCTTGTTCTTCCCCAAAGAAGTTGAGCTAACAGCCTCGCTGGTTACCGAAGCTGAAAAGGCTGATTCACAGGCTGGCCTATCTTTTCCTTCCCAAGTGAATTAGGCATAACCCATGCCCCTGTCACTCCCTGAGTTTGTCGAGCGCTGGAAAGCAAGCACCCTCACAGAGCGCGCCGCCGCGCAATCTCACTTCATTGACCTTTGCGAAGTGCTACAGCATCCGCACCCGGCGGCGGCGGACCGCACCGGAGAGAGCTTTGCGTTTGAAAAGGCAGTAACCACGGCAGAGGGCGGCAAGGGCTTCGCGGACGTTTGGAAGCGCGGATTCTTTGCTTGGGAGTACAAGGGCAAGCACCGGGATCTGAATGCGGCCTATCGCCAGCTCATGCGCTACCGCGAAGACCTGGAGAATCCGCCGCTCATGGTTACGTGCGACCAAGAGCGTTTTGAGATTCATACGAACTTCACCAGCATCCGCCCGCAGGTTTACAGCTTCACCCTGGACGAGTTGCTCTTAGGAGCAACTACTCCGAATTGCGCTCTATCTCCATTGGATGTGTTGCGCGCGGTCTTCAATGACCCTAGCCAGTTGCGCCCCGAAGCCGCGCAAGCCCGCGTTACAGAGAAAGTGGCGGCAGAGTTCGCCAAGCTCGCAAACAGCCTGGAATCCAGAGGCATAGAGCCGCAACGCACCGCGCACTTCCTCATGCGGCTTTTGTTCTGCCTCTTTGCTGATAGCATCGGCCTTTTGCCCGATCATCTCTTCCGCCGCATGATCGAGGCGGACAAGGGCGCGCCCGCAAAGTTCGCGCGCAAGCTCCGCCAGCTCTTCGCCGCCATGTCCACCAGCGGAAGCACGTTTGGGATGCACGATAGGCGGCTCGTCGCACCTCTCCTCACGTAGACGCGATTGTCCTGTGTCGAGCACACACTCGGCGACTTTTTAACTTCTGCGATTACAATCGGGCTGCCATTCACATCCACCGTTTTGTACGCAACCGAGGGGACGGGCTTAGTGTTCTCGGTGATTAAGCTCTTCAACCGCGCTCTTTGTGCATCTATGGGACTACGTGTCTTGAAACACTTTCGCGCCGCAGCAACGCCGAGTGGAACTCCTTCGTCATCTACTCCCAGAAACAAAGTGCCACCATCGGTGTTTGCGAAAGCGACCACAGTCTTCACCAGTTCGAACTCCTTCTTGTCGCGGGGAGTGACGAAGGGCTTGAACTCCCGTACCTCGTTTTCGCCACTTTGGACCGCCTGTGCGTATTCGGCACCCTCATCAACCTGATCTTCAAACCCGCCGAACGAACGGTACAGGCTATTCAGAGAGTGGGAGCACACAAGGTCCCCGTTCTTATGAACGATGAAGGGAATAAGCTCGCGTGCATCTTCAGGTATTTCGAGAACCATTGGTTCAATCTGAACTGGGTAATTCGCGCTACGTTTCTCCGAACCAACATGAATGATTTGGAGCTCCAAATCCAGTGGAGCGCTGTTGACCTCCATCGCAAGTTCCAGCTTCCCCGGAATCCATCTTCCAGAAACAAACCGTGCGCGGGTATCGGGAATAGCAACAAGGAATTGTTTAGTGTATTTCTTGCTGGACGGTGTTCCCGCCAAGCTCTGCTATTTGCTTCATTCGATTCAGGATTGTGTTGATCCGACCTTGGCTGGCAGAGTCAGGATGAAGGTGACCTGGTAAAGCATCGACGAATTCTTCCACCTGGAGCAGCTTGTAGACCTCCGTTGCGACATACCTAAGAGCGTCAGACGGCGCAGCCTCCACTTCTTGAACGAGTTCTGGACGGCCATCTATCACAGACAGTAAATCTTCTAGATCGTGACTTGCCATATAGTCACCCTTACCGCGGCTCGCGAATGCCTCTAGTTTTGTTGCACAGAAATACACCGAGTTCACCACCCGAATGGATAGGCCTGGTTCCATCTCGTGTTCTACAGCGAATTCCATTGCGGGCCGATACCAGCGGTTTGAAAATCCAAGAATCTTTTCGTCGAGCGGCATGACATCGAGAATGGTTTCTTTTTGCCGCCACCGGCAGATGGGTGCGTCTTCGCTAGTATCTTCGTTGAACCCAAGTTTTCTGAGTCGCTCAGAAAAGTCAGCGTAGGCCGCATAGGAAGTGATCTCGGCAATTGCATCAACATCGTAGGTAGACCGGACCTCTGCCGCAGCTTTGTCTGTAATGAGTAGAGAGGTTGTGCAACCGCCTACAAATACAAGTTCAACAAGTAACGGCTCAAGTAAACGTGCAGCCCGGGCCAGCAATTCAAGATTGTGATTTGGCATTTCTTGATCGAATCCTTTTGGTGAGTTCCCGTTCCGCTATCTGGCGCTCGCGTGCACGACCATCGCGAATAGCGTCTATAAGCGCCAGAAGTTCGTAAAGAACAGGATCGCGCAATGCAGCCGACGGCACTGACTTATAAAGTGGTTCCAGCGCCACGCCTCGGGTATCGCCTTCCGGCCAGGGCCAGACGGGCGGGAGCTCGTCTCCAGGTGCTATTTGGGTCTTGAGAGGTAATGCTGCATAGGACGTTGCGATTCCTCGGGTAACTGAGCCACGCTTGGCCGGAAAGGCATACTTTAGCCCATGTACGAGGAACTCCTCCAGGGCCGAAAGGATCGCCTTGTTCTGCATCTCTGGACCATGAATCAGTCGCGCACTTTGAAGCCGTTTCATTGCTCCATGCACTTCCGATGGACTGAGCCCGAGATCTGACGCCATTACAGAAAATGGCGGTCTTTGCTGGGCATAGCTAAGCAGCTTCAGAACCACCACGATGTCTTGGGGCTTCAGATTCATACATGCATTCTACATTCGCGATTCGCGAATAGCGAACAATTTTGCACACTTTTTGCGGCAAGCCATGGTCGCAGATGTCAATTCGGACCTGGAAGGGGTCGCCGATTTCCAACCCAACGATTCTGATTAGGTTTTGGCGTCATCACCGCGCCAGTACTGAAGACCTCTTCCAGAAACCTAGAATTCTGGAAGAGGTCGCGAGGTTCTGGCTTGGGTCCGTCCAAACCCAAGTTCCAATCCAAGAGGTGTTTTTCCAGCCACGTATTTTCAAGTACTTGCGCGTTTTTGGCAGTTCCAAGAATATCTGTGAGTTATTGTAAGTACTACACTTGGTCGCTGTGGCATCGAAGAGGTCGTCGGTTCGATCCCTACCCCGTCACGGAGCATGGCTCACACCGGCGCCGTAGTTGCCGCACTCCCCTACAAAGACTAAGACTGCCACGCAATGCCGGTCACAAACGCCGTGGCGGCATTAACGAACGGCTATGGGGGCTATGACTCTCGCAGCATTCGGAGTCCTTCCAGAGACGTGCTCGGCTCGCTTCAGGCCGATTGCCGACTGACTGATCCAATGCACGACCAGCGGATTGGGGCGCGATTCCTCGGCGGAAGAGGATACCTCGTCAGGTACCTGGTGTGACCCCGCGCTCTCGCCGGGCTCTGGCGGGTCGACCAATCGGTTTGAACGGATTTCGGGTGAAACCAACGTGACATTTCCTCTGCTTTAGCGTGTAGAAGGAGGAAATGTCACACGCTTGAATCTCATGCCAGGCCAGATTGCAATATCCGTCCAGGCGCGCAAGCCGCATTGCACGACATTGCGGAATCGTACCCGAGGGACGAGAAAATTTGGGGGCAACTCATGGGGCAACTAAAAGCGAATAAAAGGAGAATTGTTAATTATTTGCAATAGCTTACACATACCTCGTTGTAGCCGGTAGCGCTACCAACATGATCCTCTAAGACCCGCTAATTCAGCGGGTTATCTTTTTGCCTCAAAACGCCCCTAACGCCCATTGACGGTCACTGGCGCGATTTGTGGTACACAGGAGGCGGACGGCACCACCCGCAGACCTATCGCTGGAGCCTGGATTTCCTCTGTGCCTGCCTCAGGGAATAGCCAAGTATGCCGGCAACTTGTCCTCTGAAGCGCCGAGAGCGCGGGCCAGGCTTAGTTTGGCAAGGTTATGCGCGAGGAGGCTTGTGATGTAATCAAGGTCGGCCGTTGCTGCCGTTTCCTGAGCCTGCGTGACCTCGACTGCGTCTGCTATTCCGGCTTCCATTCTCTGACGGACGAGATCGAGGTTCTCACGTGCCACTTTTTGATTGCTCTCGGCCACGACCAGCTGGCTGGCCGCGGATTCGACATCCAGAAACGCGCTCTTCAGGTCGCCCTCAATTCGCCCATGTATCTCGCTGAGTTCAGAGCGGCGCTGATTGAGCGAAGCGCGGGCCTGCTCGATGTCGCCCTCCGTTTTGCCTCCCTGCCAGATGGCAAAGCGTAGTGTTCCGGTCACACTAAATGTGCCGTGCGATTGCGATGGGTTGACTCCGAGCGCGCCATAGTCGGCAGAAATCGCGAGTGAAGGCAGTCGCTCCGCCTTCGCGGCCTCTTCCGCACGTTTGGCGGAGCGCTCGGACGCCTCGGCTGCCTTCAGATCGGCTCGGGTCTCCAGCGCCGACCGCAGCGCTTCGTCGTAATTCAGCGCAGGCGCTGGAGAAAAAGGGACGTTGTCCGCCAATTCAAGATTGACATCCGGTGCGAGACCAATCATCCGACAGAGATTAATTCTCTGTTTGGCCAAGTCGTTCTGGAGCGTAGTGAGACGCTGGACATGAGTCTGGTACTCAACCTGGCTCCGGTTCAGATCAATCTGAGCGTTGAGACCGGCTTTGCGGCGCTGGCGCATCTGTTCCAATAGCGCCTTTGCGGTCTCCACCTGCGCTCGTGCCGATTCCACGCGGGCCTGCGCGGAAATCACCTGGAGATAAGCCCCGCCAACCGCAAGCACAACGAGGTCGC
>CAILAZ010000012.1 GCA_903832295.1 uncultured Acidobacteriota bacterium | reverse complement strand
CTACTTTCGTATTCTGCAGGCTCCAGGTTCATCGGAATACTCCTCCACTTCCATCCTGCCTGTTTTTCCCTGATCTTCCAACCGCTCATTCACCCCTTCCGCCCAATCTCCATCCCGCTTTGAACCCAGGTGACAAATCGGAACACGGCTCCTCACGTTTTCGCTTCGCGATATCATGGAGCCGTGCTCCGCTCGCTTGAACCCTACCTGCGCAAGCATCACCTCGTCTCTTCCGGCGAGCGCGTCGGTGTGGCCGTCAGCGGAGGCGCCGATTCCGTCGCCCTCCTCCGTGCCTTCGCCGAACTCGCACCCGCTCTCGGCATCGTCCCCTTCGTCCTTCATCTCAACCACAACCTGCGCGGCGCTGCCTCCCAGTCGGATGAGCGTTTTGTCCTCGATCTGGCAGCCCAGCTTTCGCTCGACTGCGCCGTCGAATCCGAGGATGTCGCCTCGCTTGCGACCCTCCTCCATCTTTCCATTGAAGCCGCCGGCCGACGCGCCCGCTACGCGTTCTTCCAGCGCGCCGCGCTCGCCCACCGTCTTCAATGCGTCGCCACCGCCCACACTCGTGACGATCAGGCCGAAACCGTCCTCCTCCGTCTGCTGCGCGGAACCGGCACCACCGGCCTCGCCGGAGTTCATCGCAACCTCAGACTCTCCCAACTCTCCGACCCGCCTGTCCCCGAAGACGAACCGCTCCTTTCTCCCCGCCTCATTCGTCCTCTCCTTGCCATCTCCCGCCGTCAGGTTGAGCAGTACCTTCAATCCATCGGCCAGTCTTTCTGTCAGGACGCCTCCAACCTCAGCCCCCAGTTCCTGCGTAACCGAGTCCGCGCCGAACTGCTGCCCGCCCTCGAGCGCGACTACAATCCACGCCTTCGCCAGGCCCTCTCGGAGACCGCCGAAGTTGCCGCCGCCGAGAATGACTTCCTTGATGCCTTCGCCGCCAACATTCTCTCCGCCGATCCCGAGCCCGGACTGTCGCTCCCGGCTCTCATTGCCCAGCCCCTGGCCGTGCAGCGCCGCATGTTGCGCCATCTCTGCCGCCCCTGCCTGCTCGCTCTCGATTTCGCTCAACTCGAAGCTCTGCGTGAATTTGCCCTCGCCGGGCGCGCCGGAGAACTCCGCCTGCCCCGCCAATTCACTGCCTCCATCGTCCGCTCCCGGCAGTCACCCTCGCGCCTTTTCCTCCGTCCGCCGCAGCTTATCGCCTCTTCTCTGCCGTACTCCTTCGAACTTCCCATTCCGGGAGCCGTTTGTATTGCCAGTATTCATTGCTTTCCTGACCTGCAAATCAAGGCTTCTCTGCTCTCCGCCGGGGTCGCACTCCAAGCGTATAATCACGTAATCCTATTGCGCTCGGTGGAAGCAGACCGTTCATTAATCGTGCGGAGCCTTCTCCCGGGTGACCGGTTTCGACCGTTGCATTCAGGCGCCGAACAGAAGATCGCCCGCCTGTTGCAAGGTTTGTGTGTTCCGGCCACGCTTCGTCAAAGCTGGCCCGTCGTTTCGGCTGGCGAGCGTATTGTTTGGGTTCCTGGAGTTGCCCTGGCCGCAAATGCTGCCTGGGCTCCAGGGGACGGCGAGGCTATCGTCCTCGAAATGCAAGGCGGAGAGGGCACCATCTTCCATGGACAACAGCGCCACAGAGAACCATGAAGTTGTGATCACCGAGGCGCAACTGCATCAGCGCATCGCCGAACTTGGCCGCCAGATTTCACTCGACTACCAGGGCCGCATCGTTCATTGCGTCGGCGTTCTCGAAAACAGTTTCATCTTCGTCGCCGACCTCGTTCGCCAGGTCACTTGCGATCTTCGCTGCCAGTTCGTCAAGCCCTACACCCGCGAGATTCAGCACAACAATATCGAAACCACTGAAATTTTCTATGCCCCTGAAGTGGACATCGAAGGCCAGCACGTCCTTCTCTGTGAGGGCATTCTCTCTACCGGGCAAACTACCGACTTCCTGATTCGCAATTTCCAGGCCCGCGGTGCCGCATCCATCGCACTCTGTACTTTGCTCAACCGCCAGTCTGATCGCCGCGTCGATATCGAAATCAAATATTGTGGCTTCCAGGTTGGCTCGGACTGGCTCGTCGGCTTCGGCCTTGGAACTCTGCCCCTCAATCGTAATCTCCCCTTCATCTACACCCCGCGAACCCGTCTCGGGTAGTGCGACTGCGGCCACGCATATATACTGTGGTCATAGATTTCTCCGTTCGTTTCTTCTCGCACTTGCGTGTTCCTGCGCGGTGCGGTGGCGGCGTGGGGCCGCATTCGCACACGGAGCTTTCGAAAAACAGGTAAAATCTTGAGGTGTGGAAAATCCTGATTCGGCCAGCCTGCAAGGGCATCTAATCAGGTGGGCGTCTCTGTTGAGATCGCTTCCGCTCCACAAAGAGGAGTCTTTCGGTGAATTCGACGGTCAAGCAAGTCGTGTTCTGGCTCGTGATCATACTGTCCGGCGTATTGCTATGGTCGGTCGTCAAGAACAATAGTTCCGGGGTCAAGGAGAGTGAGGTTAACTTCTCCCAGTTCTTGTCGGAAGTCGAGCAGGGCAAGATCAAGGACGTTACTGTGTATGGTCCCGAGGTTCGCGGCAACTACAATGACCGCAAAGCCAGCTTCCACACCACGGTTCCGCCTAATTACACTGACATGTACAAAAGCCTGCGTGAGAAGGGCGTCAACATCACCGTCAAGGATGTCAGCGGTGGCGGTTGGCCCAGCTGGCTCTTCCAGATGCTCCCGCTCGTGGTCATTCTCGGCCTTTGGTTCTTCATGATCCGCCAGATGCAGTCCGGCGGAAACAAGGCCCTCTCCTTCGGCAAGAGCCGCGCCCGCCTGCTTTCCATGCAGCAGAAGAAGGTCACGTTCAAGGACGTCGCCGGCGTTGATGAAGCCAAGGAAGAGCTGCACGAGATCATCGAGTTCCTGCGCGAAGCACAAAAGTTCCAGAAGCTCGGCGGACGCATTCCCAAGGGCGTGCTCCTCGTCGGACCTCCCGGCACCGGCAAAACCCTGCTCGCCCGCGCCGTCGCCGGAGAAGCCAACGTTCCCTTCTTCTCCATCTCCGGCTCTGACTTCGTCGAGATGTTCGTCGGCGTCGGCGCAAGCCGCGTCCGTGACCTCTTCGAGCAGGGCAAGAAGAATGCTCCCTGCATCATCTTCATCGATGAAATCGACGCCGTCGGCCGCCATCGCGGCGCCGGACTCGGCGGTGGACACGACGAACGCGAGCAGACTCTCAACCAGTTACTCGTCGAGATGGACGGCTTTGAATCCAACGAAGGCGTCATCCTCATCGCCGCCACTAACCGTCCTGACGTTCTCGATCCCGCTCTTCTCCGCCCCGGCCGCTTTGATCGCCGCGTCGTCGTCGAGCGCCCGGACGTCCGCGGTCGCGAGGAAATTCTCCGCGTCCACACCCGCAAGATTCCCGTCAACGATGATGTCGATCTCTCCATCCTCGCCCGCGGCACACCCGGCTTCAGCGGAGCCGACCTGGCCAATATGGTCAATGAGGCCGCTCTGCTCGCCGCCCGTCAGAATCGCAAAACCGTGCTGATGTCGGACTTCGAGCTCGCCAAGGACAAGGTGCTCATGGGCGCCGAACGCAAGTCCATGATCCTTACCGACGAGGAGAAGAAGAACACGGCTTATCACGAGGGCGGACATGCCCTGGTCGCCGCCAAGGTTCCCAACGCCGATCCGCTCCACAAGGTCACCATCATCCCTCGTGGAATGGCCCTCGGCGTAACCATGCAGCTCCCTATCGATGACAAACACACCTATGACCGTGTTTATCTTGAGAGCCGCCTTGCCATCATGATGGGCGGTCGCGTCGCCGAGGAGATCTTCCTCAAGACCATGACCACCGGCGCCGGAAACGACATCGAACGCGCCACGGAAGTCGCCCGCAAGATGGTTTGCGAATGGGGTATGAGCCAGCTCGGACCGCTTACCTTCGGCAAAAAGGAAGAGCAGATATTCCTTGGCCGTGAGCTCTCCCAGCACCGCGACTACTCTGAGGAAACCGCCCGCGAGATCGACGCCGAGGTTCGCCGCTTCATCGACAGCGCCTACAAGACCGCCTTCGATGTTCTCGACGGCAACCGCGACGTCCTGGAAGCCATCGCCCAGGCGCTGCTTGAGCGCGAGGTCCTCGACTTCGCCGAATTGCAGATGCTCATCGCCGGCAAACCGCTTCCCGCCCGCATCACGCCTCCCAAGGCAGATGACGGAGGAAGCGTTCAGCAGGTGCTTCGTCCGGAGCCAACCCGCCAGCCCGGCCTCAACCCCGGCGAGCGCCCCAGCCCCGCCTAACGCTTGCGGCTTGTTTCACAGTACAAAGGGTGGCCACATCGGCCACCCTTTTCCTGCCCCCACGTTCCACCTTGCTTGCCCTTCTCCCATATCTCTCCCTTACAATCGCGTATGCTCCGCCTGCGCTTGCTTGTCCTCCTGGTTCTTTTTTCTGCCGCCCTGGCCCACGCTCAGGCGCGTTCTGCCACCCTTGCAAACGTCCGTGGTGACATGGCCTTCCTCGCCTCTGACGCCCTTCGCGGACGCGGCAGCGCCACTCACGACGAACTGGTCGCTGCCACCTATGTTGTCTCCCAGTTTCAATCCTTCGGCTTGGACTCCGTCGAGCTTCAGCGTATCCCTCTCAAGTCAGGTGCTACCTTCAACGCCGTCGGCCTCCTTCGCGGCAGCGACCCCGTCCTCTCCCGCCAAGCCATCCTTCTCAGCGCCCACCTTGATCATCTCGGTACCCGCTCCACGCCTGCCGGCGAAGTGATCTTCCACGGTGCCGATGACGATGCCAGCGGAACCACCGCCGTCATTGAACTGGCCCGTGCTCTCGCCGCTCTCCCCTCGCATCCCCGCCGAACAGTGATCTTCGCCTGCTTCGGCAGTGAGGAGACCGGAGGCCAGGGCGATGGATATTTTCTCCAGCACCCTCCGCTTCCGCTCTCTTCCATCGTCGCCAATCTTGAGTTTGAGATGATCGGCCTCCCCGACCGCGCCGTCCAGCCCACTCAGCTCTGGCTCACCGGCTGGGAACGAAGTGATCTCGGCCCTACCCTCGCCGCGCACGGCGCTCCGCTCGTCGCCGACCCCCATCCCAACGAACACTTCTTCCAGCGTTCTGATAATTTCGCTCTCGCCCGCATGGGAATCGTCGCCCAGACCGTCTCCAGCTATGGACTCGGAGCCCACTATCACCAGCCCACGGACAATCTCGACCGCATCGATTTCCAGCATCTCTCCCAGGCCATCGAGTGGATGATCGCTCCCGTGCAGTGGCTCTCCAGTTCGGATTGGAAGCCCTCCTGGAAGCCTGGAGGCAAGCCCTAGCTTTCCCGCGGAGCGCGCCGCACCCTCCTCCGGTTGCCGTCTCCGCCCTCCCTGTGCGACATTGTTAAGTTCCACCGTCTAGGCGTGTGGAAATGCGCCGCGTCCTCCGAGAGGGAAGCTATGCCCAACTTCGCGCCGTTAAAGAACCCCGTCCGCACCTTTGAGAAGGCGCTCCACTGGCTCGCCGACCACGACTTCGAGATTACCGAGCCCATCCCCGGTGGAGACATTTACCGGATCGCCAAGGATCAGTGTGTCGCTGAAATTCAGGTCGCCAAGGACGGCAATGCCCGCATCTCTGCATTTCCGGCCGTCGTCATCGCCGGAGAGCCCGCAACCCTCCTCGACCGCGGATTCCAGAAGTTCTTCCAGACCAGCAAGCTCGAAGTAGCCGCCACCGCCGATCATCTGGAGCGCCTCCATCGCTTCAGCGAGGAACTCAAGGAGGCTCTCGGCTACACCAGCCTGTACAACGAAGGCCTCGGCTCCGTGAGCGGCAGCTATCGTTATGATCGCGTAGTCAGCCGCGATCTTCCCGACGCTGACCGCCCGATTCGCCCCTGGCAGAAGTAACCCTACCCTCATCGCTTTCCCGGGTTCGCCCTGCGCGCACCCGGGGAGCGTTCTTCCTCGCTCGTTTCCTTCCGCCGCCTGTAAACCTTCTACGCTCTTCCCTAATCCAACGTACTGGAAGCTCCTATTCCGCGCTGCTATCCCAGCCGCCTCGTATCAGGAGCCTGTCAGCGTCGCCCTTCAGGGGCGCGCGTTCAAGAGGGAAACGTAGCTATGAAGTACGCATTTCGATTTTTGTTGGTAGCCGCTTTGGTATCCGCCCTGCCTGCCTTCGCCCAGTATGACTCCAAGTCCGATGACCACCAGGCAACTGAATCAAAACGGGTTACGTCTTCCGGGAATCAGAATGACACAGACGTCACCAAGCGCCTCAATGAGGCATCGGCCGATCTCAACCGTCTCACCAGCGCCGGAGACAACAACATTCCCCAGTCCATTCTGGCTGACGCCAAGTGCGTCGCCATCGTCCCGTCGCTCGTCAAGGGCGGCTTCATCGTCGGAGCCCAGCACGGGCGTGGCGTTGCCACCTGCCGCACCCAGAAAGGCTGGAGCGCTCCCGCCTTCTTCGTTATCACCGGCGGCAGCTGGGGAGCCCAGATCGGCATCGAGGGCGTGGACCTCGTCATGCTCTTCATGAATCAGCAGGGAGCCGAGAAGCTCCTCCAGGCCAACTGGAAAATCGGTGCCGACGCCGGAATCGCCGCCGGCCCCTTCGGTCGTGACGCCAGCGCCAGCACGGATTGGAAGATGAACTCCGGAATTCTCACCTACTCCCGCGCCAAGGGCGTCTTTGCCGGAGCCACCCTCAACGGAGCCAATGTGCGCGCCGATATGGACTCCATTCGCTCTTTCTATGGCCGTACCTACGACTTCCGCACCCTTCTCACTGGCCAGGTCGTTCCTCCCCCTGCCGCTCACGACTTCCTCTCCCAAATTCGTCAGAACTTCCACGAGGCGAACGCCGCCAAGTAGCACCCGGACACACGAAGGAGGTCCAGTTTTCGCTGGGCCTCCTTCACACCCTCTGCCTTCCATGCCGCCGCACCAGGCAGCTCTTGGCTTCCCCTGATCACTGCACCTGTGCTACGTGTGCAATCACTTCCTTTGGCTTTACTGCATTCTTGATCTCTGTCAGCGTGTCGTTGATCGAGAACACCACGATCAGAATCTCGCAATACACCCGCACCAGCACCGGCCCAACCACCAGCGTGATCAGTCCGATCAGCACTGTTCCGCCGCCGCCGTAGTTCTGGTTCGCCCCGCTGATGATCATCCCCAGTCCTGCCAGTACCGTGATTACCAGCCCGATCCAGAACAGGATCTTGATGAACATCGGCGTCAGCATCTTCTTGAAGTTCAGGAAATCTTCCATCTTTCTTGTCCTCTTCTCGTTGTGGATTCCACAATTGAGTTCGTGCACAGCTCACCACGCCCTTCGTTCTCCGTAGGTGCTTGCTTTTGGGTGTCAGTGAGATGCCAGCGAAGCTTACGGTCCCAGCTCTCCATTGAATAGCGAAAACATCCCGCTATCCGCTATGCGAGTCCAATATGGGAACTACAGCTCGCATTCTGGCAGGGCCAGCTGCCCTTGGTAGAATGGCTGCATAGGTCTAGCGCTCCTCCATGGCTTTCTCCGAACATTTCGACATCGCCGTCGTCGGCGCCGGGCACGCCGGATGCGAGGCCGCCATGGCCGCCGCCCGCATGGGACTTCGCACCGCTCTCTTCACCCTCAACGCAGACCTCATTGCCCAGATGTCCTGCAACCCCGCCGTCGGCGGCATCGCCAAGGGTCACATCGTCCGCGAAATCGACGCTCTCGGCGGCATCATGGCTGAGGTCACCGACGCCGTTGGCATCCAGTTCCGCCTCCTCAACACCTCCCGCGGACCCGCCGTCTGGTCCCCGCGCGCCCAGTGCGACAAGCAGTCCTACCGCCTCAAAATGCGCGAGCTTCTCGAGTCCCAGCCCAATCTCCAGATCAAGCAAGCCGAAGTTTCCGACCTCGTCACTGAACCCGAGGGCGATGCCCGCCGCGTCACCGGACTCCGCCTCCGCGACGGACGCACCATCGCCGCCCGCGCCGTCGTCATCACCACCGGAACCTTTCTCAACGGCCTCATCCACTGCGGCGAGCAGACCTATCCTGCCGGACGCAGCGGCGAACCCGCCGCCGTCCTCCTCGGTGAGAGCCTCAAAACCCTCGGCTTCCGCCACTGCCGCCTCAAGACCGGAACTCCCCCGCGCCTCGATGGCCGCTCCATCGATTTCTCCCGCTTCCAGCCTCAGCCCGGCGATGCGGAGCCAACGCCTTTCAGCTTCCGCACCCGCCGCATCACCCAGCCCCAGATTTCCTGCTACATCGCCTACACCACCGAGGAGACCCACCGCATCATCCGCGAGAACGTTCACCGCTCGCCTATGTACAGCGGCCAGATCAGCTCCACCGGCCCCCGCTACTGCCCTTCCATTGAAGACAAGATCGTCAAATTTCCTGACAAGCTCACCCACCAGCTCTACCTCGAACCCGAGGGCCTCAACACCCACGAAATCTACCTCAACGGCATGAGCACCTCGCTCCCCGTCGAAGTCCAGCAAGCCATCCTCGCCAGCATTCCCGGCCTCGAGTCCGCCGAAATGCTCCGCCCCGGCTACGCCATCGAGTACGACTCCATTGACCCCACCGAGCTTGAGCGCACCCTCGAAACCCGCCGAATCCGCGGCCTCTACCTCGGCGGACAGATCAACGGTACCAGCGGCTACGAAGAAGCCGCCTGCCAGGGACTCATGGCCGGAATCAACGCCGCCCTCGCCCTCAAAGGCGAGCCCCCTCTCACTCTCAACCGCAGTGAAGCCTACACCGCTATCCTCATCGACGATCTCATCAGCAAGGGAACCAGCGAGCCCTACCGCATGTTCACCTCCCGCGCCGAGTTCCGCCTCCACCTGCGTATTGACAACGCCGACCGCCGCCTCACCCCTCACGGACGCCGCATCGGGCTCATCTCCGACGCTGCCTGGCACGATTTCGAGGCTAAGCAGCAACGCATGGCGCACCTTCAGCAGCAGCTTGAAACCCAGCGCGCCTCCTCCGACCTGCCCCCCGCTCTCGCCGTCAAGCTCTCCAACGTCGCCGGGCAAACCTGGGCCCAACTCCTCCGCCGTCCCGAAATCACCATGGACGACCTCATCCCCGTCTGCCGCCAGCTCGCGCCCGAGTTCTTTTCCGGTGGCCCACATCCGCCCGCTCTTGGCGAATGTGGGGACGAACCCCTCCCCCGCGCCATCTGGGTCGAGCTCAAGTCCGTCGAAACCGAAGTCAAGTACGCCGGCTACCTCCAGCAGCAGAAGAAAGCCATCGAGCGCCTCCAGAAAGCCGAAACCAAGCTTATCCCTGCCTGGCTCGACTACACCTCCATCAGCGGCCTCTCCCGCGAGATGAAAGAGAAGCTCACCCGCCTCCGCCCCCAGACCATCGGCCAGGCCTCGCGCCTCCCCGGAGTCACTCCCGCCGCCGTCGCCCTCCTCAACGTCTTCATCGAAATCCAGTCCCGCCAGCGCAAACAGGCCAGCACCCTCGGCTCCTGATAAACTTCCTTTCGCATCCTCTCCGCAATGGGAGTCATCCTCTCCGTAAGGAGCAGTCATGAAAGCCATCGGCTACATTCAGTCCTTGCCGCCATCCGATCCCAAATCCCTCTTCGATTTCGAGCTGCCCAAGCCCTCCCCCGGCCCCCGTGATCTCCTCGTCGCCGTCCGTGCCGTCTCCGTCAATCCCGTGGACACCAAGATCCGCATGCGCGCTCAGGGCACGGAGGCTCAACCCAAAATTCTCGGCTTTGACTGTGCCGGGGTCGTCGAGTCCGTCGGTGCCGAGGTCAAGTTCTTCAAGCCCGGGGATGAAGTCTTCTACGCCGGAGCCATCGGCCGTCCCGGCACCAATGCCGAGTTCCACCTCATCGACGAGCGCCTCGCCGGACACAAGCCCCGCACGCTTTCCTTCGCCCAGGCCGCCGCTCTCCCGCTCACCTCCGTCACCGCCTGGGAGCTCCTCTTCGACCGCCTCCGCATCCCTCTCGGCAAGCCTCATCAGGCCGGCACTCTCCTCGTCATCGGAGCCTCCGGCGGCGTCGGCTCCATCCTCATCCAGCTCGCCCGCCGGCTCACCGGATGCACCGTCATCGGCTCCGCCTCCCGCATCGAATCTCAGCACTGGGTCCGCAAGAACGGAGCTCACCACACCGTCGATCACTCCAAAAGACTCAGTGAAGAGGTCCGCAAGCTCGGCATTCAGCACGTCGAATACATCATCGGACTCACCCACACTGACCAGCACTTTGACGAGGTTGTCGAGCTCATCGCTCCCCAGGGCGCATTCGCTCTCATTGACGATCCCGCCCTCATCGACATCCGCAAGTTCAAAACCAAGTCCGCCTCCCTCCACTGGGAGTCCATGTTCACCCGCTCCACCTTCCAAACCCCCGACATGATCGAGCAGCACCGCATCCTCGAGCAAATATCGACACTTGTCGATGAATCGATCATCCGTACCACCCTCGGCTCCACCGCTGGCCGCATCACCGCCGCAAACCTGCGCCAGGCGCACCAGGCCATTGAGTCCAACAAGTCCATCGGCAAGATCGTTCTCGAAGGCTTCTAGCACCCACCCCGGCAGATCGCTCTCGTGCGGTCTGCCGCTTCGCTCTCCTTGCGTCCCCCGCTTGTGACCGAAGTCATAGCCATCGCCGCCCCTGCTCCTTACTCTGGAAGCAGAAAGCTGGAAGTACCTTTATTCATCATGTCGAACCCCATGGATCCCGCAGTTTCGCTCTCATCCAATCCGCCCGCGCCTCAACCCAGGAAGAAGCAGCACCGCCGCCTCGTGCCAGACACTTCGCAGCGCACCCGCCTCGTCGTGCAGGGCCTTTTCATCGTCCTCAACGTCTTCCTCTGCATCCAGTTCTATCTCTTCGTCCATCATTTTGAGAGCGGCGCCACCGGCCCCCACCTCGCCCGCCCCGCCGGAGTGGATGGTTGGCTACCCATCGCCGGATTGATGAATGTCCGCTACCTATTCGCCACCGGGCGCATCCCCGCCATTCATCCTGCGGCCATGGTTCTCTTTCTCGTCTTCATCGCCATGAGCCTGCTTCTCAAGCGCGCCTTCTGTTCCTGGCTCTGTCCCGTTGGCACCTTGTCGGAGTATTTATGGAAGGCCGGGCGCAAGCTTCTCGGCCGCAACCTCGTCCTCCCCCGCTGGCTCGATCTTCCTCTCCGCTCCATTAAGTACCTGCTCATGGCCTTCTTCGTCGTCATCATCGGCAGCATGACCGCCGCCTCTCTCGAAGATTTCATGGCCCAGCCTTACGGCATCCTTGCTGACGTCAAGATGCTCCACTTCTTCCTCCACATGGGCACCACCGCGCTCGTCGTGATGGGAGTTCTTGTTCTTCTGTCGCTTCTCATCAGGAATTTCTGGTGCCGCTATGCCTGTCCCTACGGCGCCGTCATGTCTCTGGCCTCACTCTTCAGCCCCGTCAAGATTCGGCGCGACGTTGAGAGCTGCATCGATTGCGGCAAGTGCGCCAAGGCCTGTCCCCAGGATCTCCCCGTGGACCGTCTCGTCCAGGTCCGCTCCGTCGAGTGCACCGCCTGCATGGAGTGCGTTGCCAGTTGCTCAACTCAGGACGCCCTGCACTTCGCCCTTCCGCCCCGCGCATCTCTTCCTCTCTCTCAGCGCTGGCGTGGACGTGCCCTTCCGCCCCTCGCCACCGTCATCCTCATCGCCGCCCTCTTCTTCGGCGGAGTCGGTCTCGCCCGTATCACCCATCACTGGCAGACCAACGTCTCCGATGATCTCTACCAGCAGCTCATCCCTCACGCCGACGAAGACACTCACCCCGGCTACTAACCCGGACGCGCTCAAGTACCCCATTCAACGCGCATTTCGTTGTATGGGGTACTTGACCTCGCTCCTGCTCTTGTTCCTGCTCCTGCTTCTGCTTTTGCCCCTGCTCGTGCTTTTGCCCTTGCCCCTGCCCTTGCCCTTGCCCCTGCTCTTGCTCCTGCTGTTGCTCTTGCTTTTGCTCTTGCTCTTGCTCTTGCTTTTGCTTTTGCTTTTGCTTTTGCTTTTGCGTTTGCTCCTGCTCTTGCTCTTGCTTTTGCTCTTGCTTTTGCTCCTGCTCCTGTTCTTGCTTCTGCTCCTGCTCCTGTTCCTGCTTTTGCTTCTGCTCTTGTTCCTGCTTCTGCACTTGTTCCTGCTCCTGCTCTTGTTCCTGTTTCTTCCTGCTCTTGCTCTTGCTCTTG
>CAILAZ010000011.1 GCA_903832295.1 uncultured Acidobacteriota bacterium | reverse complement strand
ACTTTGGCGACCAGGATTCTTCATGGTCGGTGCCCTTGGTGTATTCGCACCGTTATGCCACCACCCGGCACACCTTCCAGGTCTATGGCGTCTGCGACCAGTGCCAGAAGAAGAGAACTGGGCGGCTCCCCCGCTGATTCTTGCCTGGTCAGGAGCCGTGCTCTCATCGAATCAACCTTGACAACAGGTGCTGGGAGCATTTATCTGTTAGGGCTTTCCTTCCACGCATGCGGTGGACTCTGCCGCAGACGCGCAAGCGGGTTATGTAGAAAGGGAACCATTGATCGTAAAGGTCTTTTACCACGATAAATGTTTTGACGGGGCTTGCTCGGCATCGCTTTTCACGCGCTTCTATCGCGAGCGCATACGCCGCAGTGCGGAATTCCAGTATCAGGGACTGTTGCACCGTGCGGGAGCGCTCTTCAATATCGATGACTTCACCGGCGATGAAAACACCATCGTAGATTTCAAGTATCTTGCCTCGGAGAAGTTGACCTGGTGGTTCGACCATCATCAGAGCGCGTTTCTTACGGAAGCGGACGCAGAGCATTTTGAGCGTGAACCGAGCAACAAGAAGTTCTTCGATCCGGATTTCAAGTCCTGTACCAAGTTCATGGCGACAGTTGCGCAGAGCCGTTTTGGATTCGACACTGCGCCGGTGGCCGAGCTGGTGGAGTGGGCGGATATTGTAGATGGCGCGTCCTACGAGAGCGCGGAAGTTGCGGTTGGAATGAAGGAACCTGCCATGCGCATCACCATGGCTATTGAAGCGAATCAGGATCCCGCATTTATCCCGCGGCTGATCGGGTTGCTCGCCTATCGGCCGCTCAACGAGATTGTAGCGACCCCGTTTGTGGCCGATCAGATTCCGCCGCTGCTGGAGCGGCACCAGCGCTCCATCGAGATCATCCGCAAGCACAGTGAATGCGTGGAACAGACGATCTTCTTTGATGTGACCGGCTATGATCTGGAAGGATATAACAAGTACATCCCCTACTACCTGCATCCGGAGAGCGTCTATTCCGTGGGTCTCAGTAAGAGCAGCTTCCGGGTGAAGATCTCCGTGGGTTCCAATCCTTGGACGGGCGCGGAGAACATGATCAACCTGGCGAAGATCTGCGAGCGCTATGGCGGAGGAGGCCACGCGCGCGTCGGTGCCATCAGCTTTCCCCCTGGAGAGTTTGAGCGTGCCACTTTTGCCGCGCAGGAGATTGTGACAGAGTTGCGGGCACACGCGAGCAAGCATCACGCGACGTAGGACGTAGATTGTTGCAAGTTAAATGAGCCCGCATGCGGAGAGCATGCGGGCTCTTTCCTTTGAATGGAGCAACCGAGTGGAACCGGATACAGGTTGTGCGCGTACAATCACGCATGTTTATGCGCCGCGTTTACGCCGCCGTAGTCATCGGAATCCTGCTGCGCTTCGTCGTAGGATTGCACCCCGTGAGTTGGTTGGTCTGGTTTGCTCCGCTGCCGTTGCTGCTGCTTGCATTTCGTTCCACTGCGAGAGAAACGGCGATGCTGACGTTTCTGGCTGCGCTCATTGGGCAGAGCGCGAATTTCCATTACTACCACCTCGTCATGCCACTGGTTGCGGTCTGCTTCGTAATGATCGCGCAGTCGCTGGTCTGGATGCTTGTTGTAGGCGCGACGCGGCGCGTGGTGCTGCGCTACCAGGCATGGTGGACCGTGTTCGCCTATCCCGTGTTCTGGGTTGCGATGGACACGCTGGCGGCTCATCTGCTGCCGGATACGAACTGGGGAAGCCTCGCGTATTCACAGGCGGATTCGTTGCCGGTACTGCAACTCAGCGCGCTGGCGGGAGTGGGCGGAGTGCTGTTTCTGATTGCGCTGATTCCATCGGCGCTGGCGTTGGGGTTTGGGTATGGATCGAAGATTCCCCAGTTGTGGCGCAGTTATGCAGTAGTCGCGCTGCTGCTTGCGGGGGCGCTTGGATATGGAGAGATACGGCTACAGAGGCCGCAAACAGGGCATCCGGTGACATTTGGATTGATTGCGATTGACGATGCAATTGGGCCGCACGCGTCGCAGAATTACGTGGACAACATCTGGAGCAACTACGATCAGCAGGCGCGTTCGCTGGCAGCGCAGGGCGCCGAGGTGATTGTGCTGCCGGAGAAGATTGGGACGATTCCGGCGGAGCAGGCGCAGCTGTGGCAGGGGCACTTGAGCGCGTTGGCAGCGGAGTTGCAAGTGTGGATTGTGGCGGGAGTGGGAGTGATTGACGGGACGAAGCGGCTGAACCTGGCGTGGCTGTTTACGCCGCAGGGAGAGCTGAGCGCGAACTACCAGAAGCATCACATGGCACCTCCGGAGCGCGATTTCATTGGGGGAAACAGCTACGAGGTGCGCGCGATCAACGGGGTGACGTATGGGCTGGCGATCTGCAAGGATATGCACTTTGCATCGCTGGGGCGGGCATATGGAGAGCGCAGAGTGGCGGCAATGCTGGTGCCGGCGTGGGACTTCTATTTTGATGGCTGGCTGGCGTCAAGAATGACGGCGATGCGCGGAGTGGAGAATGGGTATGCGGTGATTCGGGCATCGCGGGATGGACTGCTGACGGTGAGCGATGGGTATGGAAGAGTGGCGGGAGAGCGGCAGAGCAGCGGGCTGCCGGGAAGCGCGATGCTCGTCCGGACCAGTGTTTCCGCGCCTATTTCGACGGTCTATACGAAGACGGGGGACCTGCTGGGGTGGCTGTGCGTGGGTGCGGGAGCGTTTCTGGCGGTGGTGGGGAGGGGACGCGCAGAGCCGCGAAGGATTGCCGCTCAGGATAATCGTTGAAAATGCTGTGTGTACCAACGGGTATATGGTTCAGGTGAGTTGGAAAGGATTGACCGATCGGTTAGGCTTTTGGGCTTATGTGTCTGGCAAAAAGAGCAATGGTCGGGGTGATTGGCAGTTGGGTTCTTCTCTGTCCGGCAGGGCTGGTTTTTGGACAGGGTGGAAGAGCGAACTCGGTTCCGAAGGGCGCGAAGGTCACGGCACCCGATCCTGCAAACAGAAATCTGGATGAACACAGCCGCTTTGCCTATGACGTGGTGAGGTCGGCGGTGGCGTTGCCGCAAGGGGAGGCGCAGGACCGGTTGCGCGTGCTTGCGGCGGCGGCGAAGGTGATTGCGCCGATTCGTCCGGCACTGGCGAAGACGTATAGCCGCGAGGGATTGCGGGTAGAGCAAGAGCTGATCGAGCGCGGAGAGGAGCCGGTGACTTCCATGCTGAGCGCGGGACCGGTGGATTGCAGCGCGGTGCAGAGAATGCTGGAGCGCGTGCCTCCGCCGAGGGTGAGCGCGGCAGAGCCGACACTGGTGGCGGCAGTGGGCGCGTGCGAAGGAGTCACGCTGACGGTGCAGCGGCTGATTGAGGCTGGGCTGGAGCAGAGATCGTTTGCGCCGCGAGCGACGCTGGCGGTGATGGAGAAGGTGGGGGTGAGCTCGGCGTGGTCGCGGGAGAAGTTTGCGAAGGTGTTTGCCGAGCTGCCAAAGGATGCAGAGAAGAGCAAGGCGGAGGCTCCGGCGCTGGCGACGTTGTACGCGCAGGCGGCAAGCGGGGTGGAGCATGACGCGGCGAAGGCGTCGGGAGTGGAACTGCTGCTGTGGCTGGGAAAGCTGGAGGATGGGGGCGACCGCAGGGTTGCAGTGAACGTGCTGACGGAGGCGATGAAGATGGCGCTGGGAGAGAAGGACTACGAGGAGGCGCTGGCCAGCGACGTGGCGGCGCGACAGGTAGCGGAGAGCGCGGGCGCGGAGGGTGAGATCACGCGACCGGTGGAGGAGTCGGCGAGCGTGCTGCTGGCGATGCAGTCGGCGACGGAGGACAGGGCGCAGGAGTTGGAGAGGCTGCCGAATTCCCAGCGTGCGAGGGAGGCGGCGGCGAGCGGCTTTGCGAGCGGCAGCGGCGGGGACAAGAAGCTGGCGGCTCGATACTTTGATCTGGCCTTCCAGGCAGTGAACGCGGTGTGGAGCGAACGGGCGACGAGGCAGGATGCGGCAGAGGTGGTTTCCGAGGTGTGCGAGGCGGCGGCCCAGGTGGACGCGGTGGACGCGCTGAGGCGGGCTCGGGGGCTGGAGGATTCGGCGGCACAGGCGATCGGGATGATTGCGGTGGCGAGGGTGGTGGGAGGAAGCGTGGGGAGGTGAGGGTTGTGGGCGTCGTGGGGCCGGATGCTACCGGCGGGGCGGAGTCGTCTCCAGGGCGTTCGGGCCGGGGTAGAGGTGGGAGGTTCTCACTGTTGCCCCGCTCATTTCCAGTTTCCGAAGGTAATCCAGAAACTCTCTCCGGTTTGCTTGTCGTGCCGCCGGTAACAGCAGAAGGTAACAGAGTGGCTCTGCCCGGATTGGTGAAAGCGCCGGAGTCCCCAAGGCATTGTGTCAACTTAGCCGCGAGCAGGAGCGACTGCAAGGACCACAGTAACTTCAACAGCCCCACACAACGAACAGAACGTTGTGTGGGCCACCCGCCGCAACCGATAGCAGCCCGCAGACCCGGCGCTCGCTGACCACGTACTGCTCCCGTAGCCAGCTTGCATCCGTCCTTCGGT
>CAILAZ010000010.1 GCA_903832295.1 uncultured Acidobacteriota bacterium | reverse complement strand
CTGCGGAGGTAAAATGCGCATTACAAGAACTGATAATTGCGCGTGTTCAAATCCGAAGAATGCGCAAAGAGTATCAGGAAGATTTACAATCAGCCGCGCGGGATGCCGCCGACGAAGCGACTTGGAAGGCAACTCAAGGCGATGACTACGGGAGTTTTTAGAAAGGGAACCATGCAGACAGCGCAGAAGCATGAAACTTTCACCGGCGTGGTGGAGAATGCCATCCCACACAAGGACATAGGCTGGGTGCGCACCGACGCAGGAGAGACACTCTTCATGCACAAGAACTACACCCGCGCGCACAAACTTCCTGAGATCGGCGCGCGGGTGAAGGGCCGCATCGGGCGCGTGGCCAACGAGGATCAGCAGGCGCGTGCTTTCGCGGTGGAGGTCATAGCATGACGCCCAAACAGATGGAGCAGGACTTTATTTTTCTGCGCGGCCAGGTGCAGCGCCTGAGCCGCCTCATTGACGCGCTGGAATCTTCATCGCTGCTGATTGCTGCGGTTTCCGAGCCCGCGCCCGAGAATGCGCCTGCGATTCGGCCCATTGCGGATCTGGAGCGGGAAGCGATTTTGGCCGCGCGGAGATCGTTCGGCGTGAACTCGCGGGCGGCGTGCGGCGCGCTTGGCGTAGCCAGGACGACTTATTATCGCAGGCTGAAGGAATACGGGGTGAGCGAATGAGCGATCAAGAAAGATGGATGACGCCTCCTGAAATATTCGATCCGCTAATGCGAGAATTTGACTTCGATCTAGATGCGGCGGCGGATTCCCAAACGAAGCGCCTCCCCTGCCACCTTACAGACGCTCTCCGAATCGAGAATTGGCCAGGGGTTTGCATCTGGCTCAACCCGCCTTACGGACGCAAGTTAGAGCCGTTCGTGCGCAGAGCGGCGCAGGAGGCCGCGAAAGGGAAAACAGTGGTAGCCCTTATTCCCTTCCGGTGTCGGGCTGCATGGTGGCATGAGTGCGTGATAGGGAAGGCGTTGGAAGTTCGCTGTATCCGAAAGCGGGTAAGTTTTATCCGTCCCAACGGGACGCGCGGAAAGTTCACGGGATCTTGCGACTCGTGCTTGATTGTCTGGCGCGGGCTCTACGACGGGATAACAAGGATAGTGAGCGCATGAGCGATTACATCCAGTTCGAGGTTCTCGGCCGGCCAGCGCCGCAGGGCTCTATGCGCTGACGGGCATCCTATTCGCGGACGATGGGCAGGTCGTGGGCCTGACGGCGGTAAAGCACTACGGGCTTCCAGAGCGTGCGCTGATTTCAGTCGAGAAGGTGGACGCATGACGCGCTACGTCGCAATCTGGAGCCTCAAGCGCGGCATCATTGACCTACCGGAACCGCTGGACGACGCAGAGCAGTGCGAGGCGAATCTAGAGGCATACAACGCGCAGGCGGCTTATCGCGCAGTGCGCTACGAACGCGATCCACCGCTAACCGAAGAGCAGCGCTGTTTAGAGGAGCTCGGAAGAAGAACAGCACCCAACCAAAACCGCACAAAGTGCGCATAACCGAAAGAAAGGAAGCGAAGATGCAGCACACACCCGCACCAGAACTTGACGCAGAGACAATCGAGGCCGCCGCAGCACGAGTTGCAGCGATGAACCTGAGCGCAAACAAGCCCTCCATCGCAGCGGAGATCCACGCATTCCGCGAGCGGACCAAAGACCTGCCGCCGCTAGACATCCCAGACGCGACGGACGAATTTCTCGCACAAGCTGCGGCGAGGCATCCTGAACTCGCACCGCCTGAGCCACCGAATCGCAAGCCTCGCAGCGACAAGGGCGTCCAGCGCGGACCGAAGGCGCCAGGCGAGGAAACCACCGCCATCACAGTCGAGTTGACCGCGATCCAGTACGCAGACCTTGAGCGCGAGGCAGCCCGCGTGTACCGCGACATTGAGCCGCGCTATCTTACGGAAGCGCCAGCCACCGTGCTGCTCAACAGCCGCGTCCAGAAGCACTGGCGCACACTGGTGGGCAAGTAACCCACGCACCAATAACAGCGACACCGAAGGATGGGGACATGGCAAACACGCGACCGACGAAAGAAACCAATTTCCTGCGCTACGAATTCACGCAGGAAGAGCGCCTGAAGATGGGCGAAGATCTGGCTCAGGCCCACAACCGCGTCGAGGAGATCGACGAAAAAGAAGCGTCAATGAAGGCGCAGATCAAGGAGAAGCGCAGCGGCTTGGAGGCTACCATTGGTATGCTTTCCCGCAACCTCGCCAACGGCTTTGTCATGCGCAATATCGAATGCAAAGTCTACTACGACGATCCGCACGTCGGCGAGGTGTCCGCTTACCGCACCGACACCGGCGAACTGGTCAAGACGCGAGCGATGACCGACAGCGAGCGGCAAATGGACCTCCCGCTGGCCACCGCAGAGCAGGTGCAGGAATCCACAGACGCGTCCGCGAAAGCGGCCGGCGAATTCTTCAGCAAGCCGGAATCCGCGGAGTCGAAGAAGTAGGCCATAACCCACGCAAACCGGGCGGGAATCAGAGCAGTATCCCGCCCAGCATTTTGTCCAAGACAGTCCGCGACAAAAGGTGTAGGGTGCAAGTATGTTTGCAAAAGTATTCGGGCAGATATTCGATTCGTCTGTCGCAGAAGATTATCTAGTCCGACTCGTCTTTGAGGACTTTCTTGTGCTGGCCGACAAGCTTGGCGTCGTGGACATGACGCCGCAGGCCGTCTCCCGGCGCACGAATGTTCCCCTGGAGATCGTGCAGCGTGGAATCCTGGTGCTCTCCTCTCCGGACCCTGAGAGCCGCTCTCAGGGCGAAGAGGGCAGGCGGCTGGTACCAATCGACTCGCACCGCTCCTGGGGCTGGCAGATCGTCAACTATGAGCATTACCGCAACCTCCGCGATGAGGAAGCACGG
>CAILAZ010000009.1 GCA_903832295.1 uncultured Acidobacteriota bacterium | reverse complement strand
GCGTTGCCACCGCGGCGAATCCAGCAGCGCGCGATATATCTCATAAGCATCCCTGGCGATGGCGATGCCAAGCTGGTTGCGCAGGATTTCTGGCAACCTCTGTGCTACAGCCACGTCCCAGCGGCTGACAAAGAGTGACGCCACGGAACCAACGTCGGGATTGAGCCCGGCGGCCATGCGCCGCTCGACGCCGCGCATATAAGCTTCTGCGGCGGCGACATATTGCGCGCCCGAGAATAGAAGAGTCACATTGACAGGCACACCTCGGAAGATTGCTTCCTCAATGGCTGGAAGGCCCTCGCTGGTGCCCGGAATCTTGATGAAGAGATTGGGCCGCGCCGCGCGGTTGTGGAGAGCGCAGGCTGCGGCGAGAGTACCGGTTGTGTTATGCGCAAGCAAGGGAGATACCTCCAGGGAGACCCAGCCATCCACGCCGTCGGTTCGGTCGTAGACAGGTCGGAAGAGATCGGCCGCCTGCCTTAGATCCTCTAGAGCCAACTCGAAGAACAGTTCCTCGCCTGACTTGCCTTCATCCAACTTCCTGCGAATGACGTCGTCATAATCGTCGCTGTTCTTGATGGCATGATCGAAGATGGTTGGATTCGAAGTGAGACCAGTAACCGAAAGTTCTCGAATATAGCTCAGCAGCGTACCGCTGGCGAGCAAGCAATGTGTGATGTTATCGAGCCAGATGCTCTGACCAATTCCATGCAGTTTCTCTGTCGTTCGATTCATTTCATTCCTCTTGGAAAACGCGTCACTCTGCTACTGGTTGGATTTCAAGTGCGCTCACTTTATCGACTCTGCGCTGGTGGCGAATCGCACCGCTGAAGCGAGCCTTCAGAAACATCTGAATTAATTCCCAGGCCAGTGCCGGACCGATTACCTGGCCGCCCAGCGAGAAAACATTCATGTCGTCATCTTCAACGCCCTGGTGAGCGGAGAACACATCGTGGATGAGCCCGGCGCGCACGCCAGCTACTTTGTTGGCGCAAATGGATGCCCCCACACCACTGCCGCAGAGCGCTATTCCGCGATCCACTTTTCCTGCGGCTACAGCTCTGGCCAGCGGAATCACGTAATCCGGATAATCGTCCCCTGGGCTCGGATGAGGCGCACCAAAGTCGACGACCTCATAGGCAGCATCGCGCAGCAAATTCACGATCTGCTCTTTCAGGACGAACCCTCCATGGTCTGAGGCGATTCCGACACGCATGGTGCTCCCTCCTTGTTGTTGTCAAGTACACGATGAGCCTGCCTGCAGACGTTCTCAGCGGTGAAACCGTAGTGCTCCATGACCACCGGTCCAGGCGCCGACGAGCCGAACGTGTCTATCCCAATGACGGCGATCCGCGGACCGACAAAGGACTGCCATCCTACCGGGGAACCCGCCTCAATGACCAGGATTGGCACACCCGTGGGCAGAATCCTCTCCCTGTAATCGTCCGATTGCGCTGCGAACAGGCTTGTGCTCGGCATGCTCACCACTCTCGCGTGAACGCCTCCCGCCGCGAGCCGTTCGCGACCGTCCAGCGCCAGTTGGACTTCCGATCCTGTAGCGATGAGGACGATGTCTGGTCTACTACTAATCGGAGAATCCGCGAGGATATAGGCGCCTAACGGAACTCCCGTTGGAATAGCGGGATAGGAATTCAGGTCGAGCACCGGAAGACTCTGTCTTGTGAGCACCAATGCGATAGGCCCCTGCTTTCTGCCGATCGCAACTCGCCAGGCCGCTACCGTCTCGTTGGCATCTCCAGGGCGAAGAACAACCATGCCTGGAATCGATCGCAATCCGATGAGTTGTTCAACAGGTTGGTGGGTCGGACCGTCTTCACCCATGCCAATACTGTCGTGAGTGAAGATATAGATCACCGGGAGGGAATTCATGGCTGCAAGGCGCATGGGAGGACGCATGTAATCACAGAAGACGAGGAACGTGCCGCCATAGGG
>CAILAZ010000008.1 GCA_903832295.1 uncultured Acidobacteriota bacterium | reverse complement strand
CACGGCTCCGTTGGCGGCATGATCCGGTTGGCCACCGGCAGGGCTTCCAGAACGTCGATTCCGGAGAGCCTGACCAGCGTGCTCATAAGCTGAAGCAGTTCGATCTCGTCAGCGGTCAGCCGGAGCGACTCCCTGGACCAGAGGGCCTGGAGCCGGGCAACGAGTGGCGCGATGAGCACTTCACGCTGCTCTTGAATCGTCAGCGGTGCGGCATCTTGTTCTTCAGAGCCTGGCGACTGCGCAGGCGCAGGAGGCGGTTCAGTCCTGCTCATTCAGTATTCTCCCCTTTTCCGTGATCTGCCTTCTACAAATGAGCAGGATTCACGTGCCGCAATTGTAAACAGGGGATGAATGCCGCATAGGTTACCCGGGTAACGGGAATCGAAAAAAGTTTAATATGGTGCAGGAACACTCGGAATGCATGGTGTGATATCCGCGGAAATCCTGGCTCGCCACGAGGGGAGGCTGGCCTGGGCCACGCTGCGATTCGCCCGATGAACCCACATCCAGATTCGGCGCGTGAATCGCATTCGAGCGTTCTGAAATCTCTCGTCGAGTTTCGCAATCGCATACCGCCCGCCCTCCCCGACCGCCTTCTCATAGACCCAATACGACGACCGGCGTTTTGTCCCGTGCGAATCTCGGCTTTGATTCCTTGATGGTCAACCGGTCTGACTTCGTGCGTAATAGATCAAGAAAGTTGACCTTTTATGAATTCGTCAACCGAACGGCAAAAGGACCTATATCGCATCGCGGAAACCCAGGGAGGGTTCTTCACAGCCAAACAGGCGGCCGCTCTTGGATACGCCTGCAACAAGCAGGCCTATCACGTTCGGACCGGCAATTGGCTCAGGGAGTACCGTGGCATCTACCGCCTGGCACTCTTTCCAGAGCCTCAGCGGTCGGATCTGATCCAGTGGTGGCTCTGGTCGCGTGATCGAAGCGATCGGCCAAGCGGGTCTACATTCACCTGACGGCACTAAGCCTGGATGAACTCACAGACGTGAATCCCTCGCGCCTTGCCCTCAATGTTCCTCCAGCGTTTCGCCGCGGCGTCCCCGTTCCGAAGGTTCTGCGCCTTCACCTTGGAAGTGTCCCGGGTGGCGAACAGCAAACGCTGTTCGGAGTTCCTGTGACAAGCGTCCTGCGTACGATCATCGATGTCTGGGAGGATGGCTCGCCTCCAAAGACGGCTCTTCGACAAGCGTTTGAGCAGGGCAATTCGAGTGGTAAGACCACGCGAAAACAGGCATTGGGTCTCCTGCGTGATTCTCGACTGAAAGAACTGGCGCGGGGGCTGAAGGAGTCATGAGCGAGAAAGGAAAATACTCGACTGGAAACGCCTTGCGCGCGGCACTCGAAGAGCGACTGAAGCAGATAGCCAAGGCAGAGAATACGGACTTGCAGAGGCTGCGGCGCTGGGTTGCTTTCGACCGCTTCCTTGCCCGTCTGAGTGTTTCTGACTGTCGCTGCGACCCAAACAATGATGGAATCATATACACGAGGAAAGAAAATGATATTTGAAATGGCTCAGCTTGAGATTTATTCCGGGATGGAATCAGCATTCGAAAACGGCGTAACGCTGGCAGTTCCACTTTTTCAGCGGGCACGAGGGTGCCATGGTCTTCAACTCCTGAGGTCGGTTGAACAGCCTTCGCGTTATACCCTGATGGTGACTTGGGCCACCGTTGATGACCATATGGTGTATTTCAGGGAATCGGAAGACTTTCAGGAGTGGCGGCGGCTAGTGGGTGAGTTCTTTGCCAGCTCTCCGCAGGTTGCACATGTGCAGATGGCTGTCGCCGGTTTCTGAATGTCTCATTGTGTAGGACGGCGCACTGAACCCGTGCGTCTCCGCTTTCGCTTTGCTCGATGAGTTGGCAATCCGTCCTGTGCCGACTAATTTCGCATTTCGAGGCTGCGGTCGGAATGGTGGCTGCAAAGTGCTTCGACTATGGCTCTAACAATGGTCACGGTTGATTAGAGTCTGCCGCTGCATTCTCATCCACCTTCGTCGCCGTGGCCGGAACCCGGTGAACGGCATGCTTTCGCTTGTGCTTCACCGGATGCTTGGGCGTTACCGGAGCTGCGATTGGAGCAACGACCTGCGGCAGCGGGGCGAGAGGAATGGACTTGGCCGTCGGCGTGGAAAAAGACATCGCATAAATGAGGATGCCGATCACGAACAGCGTAATCAGAATGCCTAGCGGCGAGAAATTGGGCGTGGACTTGGGAGCCTGACCCGGCTGAGCATCCGGCAGCGAGGACTGGTAATACAGGCCGGTGCCGGGGATACCGCCACGGACATACTTCTTCCCCTTCGAGTTCACCCCGACCCTGGCACCCGGCACGCCGAAGCTGAAACCGAGGCCGGACTTCGAGAAATTCAGCTTGAACAGCCCGAAGCTTTTGCTGCGGCGGAATGACCAGCCCATTTCATGACCTCGCAAGAGGGGCGTTTTGAAGTTTACCCCGACCTGCCAGTCGCAAGATACAATTCCCTCAAGACCCATGTACATCTGTTCTTTTAGGTTGGTGAAGTCGTGAAATCCGTCACGGTTACCGCATTCTGCGCCCAGCTCCCCGCCGCACACGCATGGCAGGAGTCCACTGGCACTGGTTCAACACTCGCCATCGCGATTGGACGCGCCGTGGACGAATTGCTGGCTTTGCCACACGTCAAGGGCAGGCGGATTGAATCGCTAAAATTAACAGTCGTCGTGGCGGAGTAATGGTAAACAATTTCTCAATGCTCAGAAAACCTATTGCCATCATCCTCGTATTCCTCGCCATGTGCCCCGCCTCGTTTGGATGGGGTAATGAGGGCCACCAAATCATCGCCACGGTCGCCGCAGACCACCTTGATGAAACTACCAAGGTGATGATTCAGTCCCTCCTCGGCAACAACCACCTTTATTCCATCGCTTCATGGGCGGATGACATTCGCCGAGACCGCCGCGAGACTGCCACTTGGCACTACGTCGATATTCCACTGGGCGACAAGTACAACTCTAGCCGTGATTGTGCTCTACCGGAGAGCTGCGTTGTCCTGAAGATCAATGATTTCCTGAAGCTGCTGACCGACAAGAATGCCACCCGCGACCAGCGTGCCGAAGCGTTAAAGTTCATCGTGCATTTTGTTGGCGACATCCACCAGCCGCTGCACGCCGTAAAGGAAGCGAAGGGCGGCAATGGCGTTCACGTCCGATTCCTTGGCGATGACAAATGCGGGCGATACGATTGCAATCTCCACGGCGTTTGGGACACCAGCTTGATATTGCGCACCGGGCTCGGGCGGCAGGAGTACAGCCAACATCTGGAAGAACTCATCCAAAGCCAAAAGTTGGGCAGCAGGGATGGGGGCACGCCGGAGCAATGGGCGAACGAGTCGGCGCAGTTGGCAGGGGCGGCATGGGTACCGGACGGCGCAAGTTTGGATGAGCAGTACTACCACAGGGAAAATAAGGTCGTTGATAGGCAGATGGCGTTGGCGGGACTCCGGCTGGCGAAGCTCCTCAACGACAGCATAGGGAAGATGACGCCACGCGACTTTGGCAGTGGGCAAGCGCCGAACATTCCCGCCCAGACCAGCGCGGTGCCTCCGGTTCAAGTGGGTGGCGCTGCTTCAAACATCAAGGTGTGGGTGAATCCCCGTTCTATGGTCTACCACTGTCCCGATACGCAGTGGTACGGGAAGACCAAGAGCGGCGAATACATGTCCGAGGTCGATGCTCGACAAAAAGGTTACCGCCCCGCTGGCGGCAGGGAGTGCAGATAACCAGTGGTCGCGCAGTCTTGGAACACATTGCGGCAATCAATATTCTGCTTTTAGCAAATACCCTCGTGGGCTATCCTTGGTCGATATTCATTTGAGGAGAATCCGCACCCAGATGCTCGTCTCCGACCTGCACGAAAATATTCGCCAGCATGTCCTCGCGGCCGTCAGATCGCGAGCGATTACCGGAACTGCGCTCGCGGAACGCATTGGCGTCCAGCAAGCACATATCTCTAATTTTCTGCTCGGTAGACGTGGGCTCAGCATTGACTCAATGGATGCAATCCTCAATGCGCTGGGAATCAACGTCGAGCAACTGGTCGCAGTAGTTGACCGGACGCCAGTTCGGGACGAGCCCTCGTCTGCACTTGAGAGCATTCCACTGGTTCGGGATCAGTCTGCAATGAATCCGATCTTTGCCAATGATGAGGTTCAAGGAAAGACAGTATTTCCTAAGGCTCTATTGCGGCGACTGAAGGCGGTACCTCCAGTTACGCGAAAGCTGTGGGTACGTTTCATCACTGTCAAAGCGGACAAAGCTCTATCAGCACCAATGAGCCCCAGACTGGAGAGTGGTTCCGTCCTGCTGATTGATCGGCACTATTGCTCGTTAGACCAGCAGCGCAAAGATGAGCCGAATCTGTACCTGATTCGCAAGGGTGAGGCGCTCATGGTTCGTTGGGTGGAGATGCAGGGCACCCAGCTATGCTTGCGGCCAGAACGCAACGACCATCCGTTGGATTTCATCCCAATCGATAGGAAGAACCCCATTGAATCTTGCATCGTGGGGCGGGTGGCGCACATCGCTACAGATCTCGGGAGTCCGGCATATAGGCGGACATCAGCACTCTGGGAGCGCGTCTGATCTTGTCCTTTATTCAAAACCCCGTGCCGAGCACGTCGGAGGGAGTGGTGCCGACTGGCTATCCCGACGCGCAATCGCTTCGCGCACAAACATCCAATTGGTCTCAGCTTTCGAAAAGTGGCTGATTGCCCAACGTTACGCAAGATCGACCCGCGAGGCGTATGCGAGGGTTGCGGCCCACTTCTGCGAATTCCTTGGGCGGAAGAAGGTCGTAGCCGCCACCCATCTTGAAGTACGAGAATTCTTGGTTGCGATGATGCACGGCACTCTCTCTGAAGAGGGAGCCAACCGCTACCTCTGGTCGCTTCGCTCGTTTTATGACTTTCTGTTCCTGGGCGGCGTTGTGGACGTTTGCACGCCTCGGCTCATCAAAGGGAGGGCTCCTAACGAGCGCCTCCCGAAGGTGCTCAGCAGGGAGACGGTGCAGAAGCTCATGGCTGCAACCGACAACATTCGGGACAGAGCAATTTTCGAGGTTCTGTATGCAACGGGCTGCCGCATTGGGGAGCTGGCCGAAGCACGAATCGAACACTTCAACCTCCGTGACCGTTCACTGAGGGTGCGAGGTAAGGGATCGGAGAGAACTGTCTACTTCGGCCCCAGAGTTCAGAGACTGCTGAAAAAGTACATCGGTGACCGGACTCAGGGCTTTCTCTTGCGCCCATTGGAGCGAGAGCAGCATGGATGCGTCAACTTCAACAATAGGGGCTGGGTCGGCTATTGGAACGAGTACAAGGACGGCGTGAGGAGGAGGCGAAGTGTCTACCTCGGGGGCAAACGCCTGACTCGCGCTGCCGCTGTCAAACTGTTCCACCAGAAGATCACAATTCCACCCACATCCAGTTCTCGCCCAAACCGGCCCCTTACAACCACCGGAATTGCGCGGGTGATTGAACTCGCGGCGAACCGAGCTGGTACCGGACGGATAACGGCACACATGCTCAGACATTCCTGTGCCACGCATCTATTGGAGGAAGGCGCTGATATTCGCTATATTCAAGAGCTTCTTGGTCACAAGTCCCTTCGAACAACTGCCATCTACACGAAGGTGACCCCTCATGCGCTAAAGAAAACCTACGACAAGTATCATCCCACTGGAGCCAGCCATGCCCGCAAGAAGAATGGTCGATAAGCTGTATGCACAGGAAGCCGCTTTGCAGCCGTGGTTCATTCCTGCCGAAACCTATCTCGAACTGAGGCGAGTCCTTCCCCCGTCTCAGATCATGAAGATGCGTTACTACTTCGAGGACTTTGGATGTCTTCGGTGTGATTCAAGAACTGCCATGTACGGTAGCAACGGCCTTTGTGAAAAGTGCAGCGTACTGATTCGGTCACGGCTATCCAGAACGTTACAACGTCGAAAGAAGCGTTTAGGTGAATTGGACAAGCCGGGCTCATTTGAGGACTCTGGAAGCGAGAGCGCCCGCAATTTGCTCCGCCAAGCACGTCAGAGGCTGAAGGGGCGGGGGGCGGTATCCGGAGCAAGCTGATCTTCGGCAACGGCGAATCACGGGCAACCTGACCGTTTACGCGAGCGGGCCTGCGGTGTTTTGTGAACTCTTACACATTTTGCCATCCCCGCCGACGAGACCGCAGTAGCATCTACGGGGCGGCTCAAGCGGGCAAACTTGCCGTCTACGCCAGGACGAACTGTTCGCAGCCTTAGCTCTCCGCACTGGTCGCATGGACGACCCGAGGAGATGCACAATGGCTATTCCAGTAGCGCAGTACCTGCGCATGTCTACCGAGCACCAGCAGTACTCCATATGCAACCAGATCGAATTCATCGCCGAGTACGCGGAGGCGCGAGGCCTCTCCATCGTCAGGACGTTTGAAGACCCCGGAAAAAGCGGTCTCTGTCTCAAGTCTCGCCCAGCCCTGCGCCAGCTCCTCAATGAGGTCATGTCTGGAAACGCAGCATTCAAGGCCATTCTGGTCTACGACGTCAGTCGCTGGGGGCGCTTTCAGGACGTCGATGAGTCAGCTCACTACGAGTTCCTCTGCCGAAGTGCCGGGATTCCTATCCACTACTGCGCCGAGCAGTTTATCAACCAAGGTTCAATTGAGAGCGCGATTCTCAAGACGCTCAAGCGTGCCATGGCGGCTGAGTTCAGCCGAGAGCTTGGGGAAAAGGTCTTTCGAGGACAGCAGCAATTGGTGAGACGGGGCTTCAAGATGGGTGGACGTTCAACGTATGGGCTCCAGAGGATGCTTGTTAGCGCCGATGGCAAACCGAAGCAGCTTCTGGCCAATGGAGAACGGAAAAGCATACACAACGACCGGGTCATCATCGTGCCGGGGCCGGAAAGCGAACTTCAGGTAGTCCGCGACATTTTCGCGTTGGCGATTGAAGGCAAGACTCCCAGCGACATCGCCAGAGAACTCAATCGCAGAGGCGTCCCATTCTCTCAACACCAGCCCACGTGGAATCCTCAGACCGTCGCCAGCCTGATCCGAAATCCGGTTTACGCTGGGTGCAATACATGGAGACGGACGACGCAACGCCTGAAGAGCGGGAATCATGATCTCCCTTCCGAGCAATGGATAGTTGCGCCGGGTTCACTTGCCGCGATCATCCCCCAAGAGACATTCGATGAAGCACGCAGGGCGATCTCTTGGAAGCTGACCGATGAGGAGGTTCTGGATGGTTTGAGGAGAGTACTCAAGGAGTATGGTGCCGTCACTGAGGCAATTCTAGCTGCCGATAAGGATGCCCCCTCCTACATGACCTGCAAATACCACTTCGGGACGCTCCGGGCGGCATTAGAGAAACTCGGCTACTGCCACCGGGTCAACTACAGCCTTGCAAGAAAGCGTGGAAAACAGATTCAGAGAATGCACCGCCAGCTGGTGAACAAGATTGCCAGCAGGTTTCCAAAGAGCGTCCAGATTGTCTCCGAGCCGCACAGTCCAAAGAGACTTTTGGCGGTCGATCACTCTATCCGCGTTCGTATTCAGTTCGCCATTCCTCGCCAGACCTCGCCCGGAAGTTGGGCATGGCGAATCTGCCCGCGCAAGCGCGAACTGAATGAGCTGAATCTCTGTTGCTATCTCGACACGCGGGGGAGGGTCAATAGCATGTACGTTCTGCGATGCCTACCAGCTTCTAACGCAAATGCAGTGACTATTCATCCTGAAAGCACGGACTATCCTCACTTCCGCGTGAAATCCTTAGGGAGCTTCTGCCGAGTAGCTCGGGAGGTCTCGGCGAGCGGACGTGCCAGTTGAAAAATCAACCGCAGCGTTGATCACTGCACGCGCAGCTGCCCCTCGTTGTGCCAGTACAGTGATCAGTGACATTGACACGATTACGGCTATCGGTCCAAAGAACCTGTTCTCCCAGCTTGGGAATATCAGTATATGTGCGAGTCCGAATAGCAGCGTCGCGGCCAAAACCGCCTTGTATTCACGTTTAATTCCGCTAATCAGCAGGAATCCACCAAGAGCGTAATACGCGACGAGAAATCTCGCATGTGGAAGGGAGGCGAGAAGGACATGCGGATAGGAACGTAGCACACTGTGCAACCTAACTACGAATTCTCCGGGAGCTGCCAGATACCCGATGAAATCATGCTGAAACAGCAGCAGCCAACCGTAATTGCCAGAAAAATGTACAAGGAAAGTGTAGCTTCCAAGAGACAGACCAAGCAGGGCCGACGCTTCTCCGAGGTTCAGTCTCCGAATACGCCAAAGCGCAACCGTTAGCATTCCAGCGAATAGTAAGTAGTCCGGTCTGATCCATACCGCCAGCACCGCAACCGATGTCCCCCACCAGTACTGCTGCCGCTCAAGAATGAGCCACATAGCAAACACTATGAACGCACAAGACAGGGAGTCTGGAGTAAATTGACGGGCGGCTTCTGTCATCGTGGGAACAGCCATGATGACAAGCCATAGGAATGTAGACTTTGGCCCAGTTACATACTTGCTGATCCAAAATGCAACGAGCAGTCCAACAGCGACATAGGCAACTGCGGACACCACATGTCCGGTGTAAGACCAACCAATTCCAAGTTTATGGAGGTAAAGAATCGCCAGTACAAAGAGCGCCTTTACCGAATAGAAGGGCAAAGCTTCCGCAAAATGGTTTGGATTTGCGAACAGGTCGGCGCGATAGTCACTCTGGCGGGTCAGTTCCTCAAATCTGACAGAGTTCCTGCTCATCGCCTCATAGGCGATGCGGTGAATACTGATTGCGTCGCTCGATTGGCTTGCCGTGGAGCACCCGATATAGCAGAGCGCGTCGAAGTCATTATTCGCTGCCAACAAGGCAAATGCACCCAGCAAAGCGGCAAGCACTGCTTGGATAATCCAGTTGACCCTTGCAACGCTCATTTCTTGTTCTTTCATTGGGACGCATACCCCATAGGGAGATACGACCAAAAGCTATGAAATGGTCCGGCAGCAATTGAGATCACATTGCTGCCGGCCATGGCGCAACCCTAATAGATTGCACGGGATATTTGTCCCGCCACAAACGTATAACCCGCTGCATTCAAATGCAGGTTGTCGAAGCGGAGGCTCGTTGGCGGCACATCAATGCTGTGGTCAAACACATCCTCCGGGCTGGAGGGATCGTATTGGGCCACCAGCAAAGATCGGATGTCGAGATAGTTATTCGGATAAGCTGCTTGGAGAGCTTGATTCAAGGCGATGATCTGGGAATAGGCAGTGCTTTCGATGTTGCCCTCGTAGCAAGCGTTTAGTATCGACAGTACAAGAAAGTGCTTCGGCTCGGGGAGCACCGCTACCATGCTCGCTATGTCTCCAAGCACCGCCGATTCGTCTTCGGAGTTGTTGCGTCCTGCCCAGATGATTGTGAGGTCGCCGTAACGCGAAGTATCATCCAACATACGTGCTGCAATCTGGGTGCTAGACTCCCCGGAGACTCCGCCGTTATACACGCTGCGCGTGGTCAGTTGCGCCAGAACACTGGGGTATGTCGTTCCCGTACCGTCCTGATTGCCGTATGTAAGCGAGTCGCCCCACGCAGCGATTTCTCCACCAAAACTGCTGAAAGTCGCTGTGACGGTGACCGCCGCGCTTACATCCACCGTGCAAGTTGAGACGGTTCCGATGCAGTTCCCGCCCGACCAGCCGCCGAAATTCGATACCGAGTTTGGGGAAGCGGTGAGGGTGACTGATGTTCCAGAGATATAGCCGCCCGAGCAACTGCTGCCACAATTGATTTGGCCATCGCTGCTGGTGACAATCCCGGCTCCCGATGCTAGGTTGCTCACGGTCAGGGCGTAGCTCGGTATCACGGTAAAGGTAGCGGTGACGGTAGACACCGCGGTCACACTCACGCTGCACTGGCTCGCCGTTCCACTGCATCCACCGCCTGACCAGCCCGTGAATGCAGAGCCGGAAGCAGCAACAGCCGTTAGAACAACTGACGTTCCATTTGCGTAAGCGGCTGAGCAGGTCGTCCCGCAATTGATTGTTCCATCGCTGCTTGTCACACTTCCAGAACCAGTTCCGTTTCGAGCAACCGTCAGCGTGTAGTTCTGGAGTGTGAACTGGGCGGTAACCGCTTCGGCGGCCCCCATATTGACGGTGCATGTCGGTGCCGTTCCGCTGCATCCACCGCCTGACCAGCCCGCAAAATTGGAACCGGGTGCGGCAACAGCCGTGAGCGTCACGGAACCTCCGCTTGTATAGGCAGCCGAACACGCCGTTCCACAGTTGACGGCTCCATCACTACTCGTTACAGTCCCGACACCAGTGCCGCTATGAGCAACCGTCAGTGTGTAGTTCACTAGCTGGAACTGTGCAGTGACAGCCGAGCCCGATGCGACCGTGACGGTGCAAGTGGCAGCTGTCCCACTACATCCCACAGACCAGCCCGCAAAAGTGGAACCGGACGCAGGAGTAGCGTTAAGCGTGATCACAGACCCAACTGGATAGGAATTGGAGCAACTCTTGCCGCAGTTGATCTCACCGTCTGTACTGGCAACGCTCCCCGCCCCGTTCCCCGACAGGGTTACCGAAATCGACTTATCCTGAGGAGCTGGGACCTGAGTACTGCTCCCACCACCGCTGCAAGCGAACGAAATGAAGAGTGCCGTAATAGATAATGCCCCTAAGAAAGTAGTATGCAAGGTAGATATTCGGTGTCGGATCACTGGACTGTTTTCCACGTTGCTATGAATTTTGGACAGAATTAGAGCAAAGCTCTCGCTACGGCTGAATGATCAGCCCGCGTATTGGCACAAAGGGGGGAGGAAAATAGTTTACGTCCGAGGTTGTGCTCTGGCCAAGATAATTCTTGCGACGGGACAGCATTGACGACATCGAGAGGTCTGATACGTCAACGAGCAAACAGACTCGGACTCCAGAATGGGTCGCTGGTCATGGAGGTGGCGACGGCGTGCGCGTCCACACTGTAGCTTCCGCTCTGCACCTGAGCCCTCAGAGCATCAATCTTATCCTGACGAGCCGCAACGCCACCGGAGAGCTGGCTGCTGGCACCACCGATAGAGGTCGTGTCCTGTCCCACATTTAGAGCATTGATCGCTGTATCAGCGGGCAACGGAGCTACAAGGCTCCCCCCAACAGCGGGTTGCCGTAGCCGGTGTGCTTGCCCGTCATGGGATCGGTCTCTGTAGCTGTCCGGCTGACATATTCCGTACCACCGTAGGCGTAAATATCCAATTTCGAGCCATGCCACTCAAAGGTGCTCAGCCCTTGAAATTCTTCGATTAGAGCAAGGGTTCCGTTCGCATTGATCGTAAGATCGGCGAGAGCGATCCGGGTCCGTAGTGGCCTACGCCGCAGCTGCTGCCGAAACCATGCGCGCACGCGCAATGGCTGCGCAGAGCAGCGCCAGGCAGTGCTGTATTCCGTGCTGATTCCAGCTTTCCTCGAGAGTCCCAAGGTGGTCAATCCCGCGGTGATTCCCTTCACCCCCCGCCACTTCAAGTCAACTTCGTTGTTTAGGTTGTCAGCACATCCGCAACCACTAAGCCGACGGAGCGGAGAGTGTTTTTGTGCTGGACCACCGAGTTTCTTCATGTAATCTCCAGTTTGACGGGTGAAACTGAGAGTTGAAACTTCGGTTGTCGAAGCACTCGTTCTAGCTAAAGCTGTCAGGCACTGGCGGAAGCGGCTCTCCGGCCAGGCGTTTTCCCACAAGACGCGCAAGCATATCTGCGAACGGCACAATGTCCTCACCGACGCTCGCCTTCTCAAGGGCTGCCATGTAGGCGTCGCGCTCCGCCAAAGGGATCACCACCCACGGGTAGCCGCTCGCGGCCAGCATCAGGTTCATCAGGAATCTCGCCACGCGCCCATTGCCGTCCATATAGGGATGGATGTAGACGAAGACGAAGTGCCCGAGTACAACTCGAACCGCCGGGTCGGTCTCCTGGGTCAACAGATCGAAGAAGGCCGGTATCGCGTCTCTTACTGCATCGCGGCTGGGGGGAACGTGCATCGATTG
>CAILAZ010000007.1 GCA_903832295.1 uncultured Acidobacteriota bacterium | reverse complement strand
GACGAGAAGGACGCGGGGCAGCTCGGGCTGGCCTTCCGGCTGGATGGAGAGCCAGCGGGCTTCGCCGGTGGCGAAGACATCGACGGGGAGGCCGCCGGTGGTTTTTGCGCCAAGCATCACGGTGTAGCGGCCCTGTGCGTCAGGCGAGAGGAGGTGGGCTTCCTGCCAGAGGGGGGCGCCGCCGGTCTGATCGGCATAGAGGGCGAAAAGGACGCTGGAGTTCGTGGTGGAGACGAGCGTGCCGCTGAACTTGACAAGCTGCGGAATGGAAGAAGGTTGCTGGGCAGATAACGCGAGAGGGAATAATGCAACGAGGAGGACTAGGGTCCAGGCGTATGCTCCGTGGAGTTTCATGATTACGGGTCTCCGGGAAGACTGGCTTGCTGGCTGGGCGAGGCGGGGGGGAGCCCGCTCGGTAGGTGGAATAACGGAAGTGAACTAAGAAGAAAGTATTACGGGATAAGTACACTCGGGGAGAGCCCGCGAGTCAAGCGGAAGGGAGACGTTCGCGAAGAAAATAGGAGTATGCGGCGGCGGACAGAGCTACTCAGGAGAACTGAGAGGCAGGCTGCGTTCGATCCAATGCTCAAAGGCGAGGAAGGTGGAGAGGGCGGAGGAGACGAACTCCTGCTGGGTGAGGTCGTCGGCGACCTCAGCGCGGACGATGGCGCAGAAGCGCTGCCACATGGGGAGGACCTCGGCGCGGTGGCTGGAGAAAAAGGCGCAGCCGGAGGTTTCATCCAGGGCGAGGTGCTGGAGGACGAGGCGGGAGATGTACTGGCCGCCGAGGGTGGAGCCTTCGGTGACGTACATGAGTCCAAGGATCTGGGGGAGGGTGGCGGGGCGGGGCAGGTCGGCGCAGCGGGGCAGAGCGTGGATGGCGTCAGGGGCGAGGCCGAGGCGCTGGAGATCGAGGACGAGGAGGTGGGAGCGCTGGCGCCCGGCGAGTTGCAGGTCCGCGGGGACGGGGAGGTTGGAAAGGATGGATTCGAGGGGCTGGAAGATTCCGAGGAACGTGGCGAGGAGTTGGCGGTAGTAGGGGAGGGTGAGCGGCGTAAGGGCGAGGGGGACGAGGCGCTCGACGCGCAGGTGCTGGGCGCGGGTTTGCTGGCGGACGAGGGCGATGGGGTCCATGGGAATCCTAGGGTGAAGGACTAGACGAGCTGGGTTCCCCAGAGGTCGTGGAGGTGGACGACGCCCTGAAGATTGTTGGAGGCGTCGGTGACCATGAGGGAGGTGATCTTCTTCTGCTCCATGAGGTCGAGGGCCTGGGCGGCGAAGGCTTCGGCACGGATGGTGCGGGGGTTTGAGGTCATGCACTGGGAGGCGGTGAGGTCGAGGACGTCTTTGCCCAGACGCTCAAGCTGGCGGCGGAGATCGCCGTCACTGATGATTCCGAGGAGGGTATCTCCCTGGGTGATGGCGGTGATGCCGAGTCCCTTGCGGGACATTTCGTAGATGACCTCACTCATGGGAGTGGCGGCGGTGACGCGAGGGATGGACTCGCCGGTGTGCATGAGCTGGGAGACACGGGCAAGACGCTTGCCGAGTTTGCCTCCGGGATGAAGGTCGGCAAAGTCTTCGGCGCGGAAGCCGCGAAGCTCGCTGAGGGCGACGGCAAGGGCGTCTCCAAGGGCGAGCATGGTGGTGGTGGAAGCGGTGGGCGCAAGGCCGAGGGAACAGGCTTCTTTGTGGATGGAGCAGTCGAGGGCGACGTCAGCGGCGGCGGCGAGGGAGGAGGGGGGATGGCCGTTTGTTGGGTGCAGGCAATCGCCGGTGAGGGAGACGAGGGGAACGCCGAGGCGCTTGATGGTGGGGAGGAGCTCGAGGATTTCGACGGTTTCGCCGGAGGCGGAGAGGGCGAGGACGAGATCGCCGCGCATGACCATGCCGAGGTCTCCGTGGAGGGCTTCGGCGGGGTGGAGGTAGAGGGCCGGGGTTCCGGTGGATGCGAAGGTGGCGGCGAGCTTGCGGCCGATGAGTCCGCTCTTGCCCATGCCGGTGACAACGACGCGTCCGGCACAGCAGAGGATGAGCTGGAGAGCGCGATCGAAGTCGGCTGCCATGGGACCGGCGATACGGTCGGCGAGGCGGCGGAGCGCTTCGGCTTCAATGCGGACGACGTTTTCGGCGGTGGTCATGATGGATGAATGAGAGTTTCCGTTGGTTATCGTACCATGTGGGGATGAGACGATTCACGCGGGTGTGGGCGGTGGTGCTGTGGCTGGCGGCGGGGGCGGCAGCGGAGACAAACGGGGGAGCGAAGCTGGAACGCTGGAGCCAGGAGCTGGGCGCGTGGGGCGGGTACTCGCCGACCTCGATGATTGGCATTGGGCAGGTGCACAACCGCAAATTCTTTGAGCTGAATGGACAGTACGCGGTGACGGTGCTGGCAGGGCGCACGGTGGCCGTGAAGTGGGTGAGCGAAGTGGTTCCCCTGGCTCTGCTGAACGAGCCGAACGAGTGGTACTACACGGGGAAGAAGCTGACAGGATACCGGGCGGGGGCGACGACGTACGGCACGGGCGTGACTCCGCTGGGAATGCAGGTGAACGCGCGGAACGGGCGAAGAGTGCAGCCGTTTGTGGATGCACACGCGGGGATGCTGTACTTTGCACGGCAGGAACCGGTGCCGGGGTCTTCGCAGTTCAACTTCACGTTTAACTTTGGGGCGGGAGTGCAGGTGTTTGCAGGGAACAGGACGTCGGTGCTGGTGGGGTATAAGTACCACCACATTTCGAATAACGAGACCGCGCCGATGAATCCGGGAGTGGACAGCAGCGAGGTTTATGCGGGGTGGGTTTGGCGGTGGAGAAGGTAGAGGGGGCTGATCATTGTTGCGTTGGAATGGATGGAATAGCCTTAAAACCTCTCCACGGCGGCAAGAAACCCCACATGGAAAATTCAAACTGCATCAGGACTTGCAGCAATCTATTCTCCGCCAACTTGAGAATCTCGGGAAGAGATCCTTGAGCTTCGTAGCATTTGCGAACTTCCTGTTTGACAAACCACTTAGACACATTGTCTTCTAACGTTTCAAGTTCGTTGACGAACTTCTGCTCCAGGGAATGATCAAAAGTCGATAATCTGAATTCCATATCAGAGCGAAGCTGATATACGAGCTGTTTTGCATTTAGTAAGGCCAGTTTTCGCAACTGAGCTCTCTCGTTATCTGTGAGTGTGACATTCTCACATTCTGTTGCGCGAGCGCACAAAATTTCTAAGAGCTTAGAGGCAAAATCCTTTATGGCCCCAATTGCGGGGTCAACAACGACCTTATGGTACCATTCTGCCTGGCGCTCCCGTACCTTCTGAATTCCCCCAGTCCAGAAAAGCGCAATGGTAGTTGCCAGCAGGAGAAACTGAATGCAGACCGGAAGATAGGGAAGCCACGGCGCGAGGGACGCCGCAGGAGCACCGGTCTGCGTGGTGAAGAACAGGAACATCCCTAAGCTCTGGTGCATTACGCGGACTCCCGGTCCGTAAAAATATCTGATTCCTTTATGGCGCGTTCAATGCCCTCTTCCACCGAAGCCATGTGAATGGGATCGCATTTAAATCGATATTTCAGACGGAATCTCGCTGGGCCAAGGGTTCGCACGCTGCGCCCGAACAGCCCTAGGAAGAAAGAGGTATTCATGGAAATCACTTCGTCGGGGATTGCCACCTCTATCGGTTCGGCTGACTTGTCCCTCTTATCTAGCTCAAACCGCCTGCGAAATGTCTTTCCGCAGTCGCGACCTGAGAGGATTTCTGAATTCGCCGGGATTCTCGCATCATTTAGGTCGATGATTGTTTGGGTCATGATCTGCTCCCGTAAGCTCACTTAAGTATTCCTCATCAAGTGTGAGACGTATGCTTACCATCGTCCCATGAAAGGGATCTTTCATTCGACGTACATATCGGCGATCAGGGGGATCTTCAAAAGACATACTCTCATTGAAGGTGATGACTTTGAGCTTCTCATTTCCCCTCTTGATTTCTTGGAACTTATACTTACCATCGAAAAGTATATACGCATGACCGGACACGACGCACATTTCTCCCGGACTTCCAAGATTCAGGAAGAATTCGACGATATCACGGGTGCCGTTTCCCCGCGTTTCGTGCCCCGGCAATCCAGCGAAGCGACTGACACGCTCCTGCATCGCATACAAAGTCCAGAGCACCTCTTCGTCCCAGTTTTCTCGGAACTTCGAAAAAAAACCCCGCTGTATATGCAGGTCAGACAAGCTCCGAAGCTGCTCAACTATCTTCGGAGATGCCTCCGGTGTCAGAAAAGACTCATAGATTGATGGGCCGTAATTTAGGAGCACAATATGACATGTGCCGAAACGGCTATTCTCGCTGCGTTGCCAGTGTCCGATAGTGTGCCACGGTCCCCCGTGCTCCTGTGCGTTTCCGATCACCTCGCTGATGAGCTTATCCAGTTTCGATTTTCCAGACCTGGTCAACTCGAAATTCACCGTACGTAGACAATTATTGAAGTACCGTCTTAGGTCTTGAGTTGCTTCGTTTCTGTCTGGTGAGAGTGCTCTCTTCAGGTTTAGTTCCTTTCCGCTGAAGAGTTCGCATCTGTGTACCAGTTCTTCCTGACCCGGCGCCAACCTAGCCTCGGGGAGCCCAAGGTGATGTGGGATGCCGCTGGCTTTAAACATAATTTTCATCGAGATATCCGTTGGCCACGTCCCGCTAACCGTAAGTAGATTATTCTCGCGCCTTTGGCGCTTTGCTTTCAGGATCAACAGACTCATGGCTACGAGGGCGTCTAGCCCCATCTTTTGGCAATCGCTCGCCTCAAAGCGAATGTGCCTGACGCTTGGAGGTCCGGATAGCGCGCCCAATTTCGAGATAAAAGCCAAGGTTTCGTCAGGGGCGTCGAGCAATGAGAATTGTTTGGGGACCTTCAAATCGTGAAATCGCCCACGGGGAATTGTCAGGACCTTTGCCGTGCCTTTTCCCGTTTTAGCTTCCGAATGCGCATCAGAATCCACAGTCACCTGAACGCTGCGCTTTTTGGAAGTACCGCCCTTTGCTCGTTTCGCGCGCTTATTAGCACGGATCGATTGCGGTGTGTTGCGTCGCTGGCTCCTTCGGCGTTGTGCACCGCGCGGTTCACGCCCGTCAAGCGATCCAGGTTCCGCATAGAGTTTATCGGATTCCATCACGGAGAGAGCCTTTCTATCGACCGTTTGACGATTGGGTCGCACTGAACGGCACAATATATAGGAACTGACGATTTAGCTTAAGATGGTATTTAAACACCAGACTACCCTAACCCTAACGCTTTCTCACAGGCTTTTGTGAGTGGTCTGATCAGGGGATTGCGATCATGAAACGAACGGTGCTTTGGGTGGCGTCGGTTGCGGTGGTGTGCTTTTCGTTTTTCTTTCAACCACAATTATGCGCACAGGCGGGGGCGAAGGCTTCTGAGACGGAGCAGAAGACCGCGCAGTTGGCCGCAGAGGTGCCAGTGTTCAGGAGCCGTGCCCAGCTGGTGCTGGTGCCCGTGGTGGTGACGGGAAAGAAGGGGGAGCACTTGACCGGCCTGGGGCGCGAGGCGTTCCGGATTGAAGAGCATGGGAAGGCGCGGGAAGCGACGGTCTTTGAGGAAGTGAAGACGGTGGCTCCGGATGCGAAGGCGCGTCCGAAGGTGGCGGTGGAGGGACGGTCGAACTTCGGCTATGGCGAAGCGGCAGGCTGGCGGATGACGGTGGTGGTAATGGATATGGTGAACACTCCGTACCTGATGCAGCAGGAGGGAAAGCGGAAGCTGATCGAATACATGTCCAGAACGCTGGTGCGCGACGAACCGAGTGGACGCGCAGAATGGCAACGCGGTGGACCTGACGGTGATCTCCGTGGCGTTTGACAGAAACGGGAAGAACGCGGCGCACACGGATTTCCAGATCTCCGCCAAACTGACGCCGGAGATGGTGGGGAAGGTGAGGCGGACGGGGCTGGGAGTGAAGCAGGTACTGGACCTGGCTCCGGGAACGTACGCGGTGCGCTTTGCGGTGAGGGACAACTTGAAGGGTGAGATAGGGACGGTGGAGTATCCGCTGGAGGTGAAGTGAAGGTAGTGTGCTGGGCGAAGGCGGGGGTAAACTGATTTCGTCATCCGAAAAAACAACTGAATAAGGAGCACTGGATCATGAGTCGCGGGACGCTGCGGTGGGTGTTGGTTCTCTTCTTTTCTTCACTAATTTTGATGGGACAGATTTGGGCGCAGGCGGAAGGGTCGAAAGCCGCTACGGCGGAGGTTCCGAAGTTTACGAGCAAGAGCCAGTTGGTGCTGGTGCCGGTGGTGGTGACAGGGAAGAACGGGGAGCACGTGACGGGGCTGGGGCGCGGGGCTTTCAAGGTTGAAGAACAGGGGAAGGTGCGGGAGGCAACCGTCTTTGAAGAGGTGAAGACGGTGGCTCCGGATGCGAAGGCAAAGGCGGCACTGACACTGGAGGGGAAGTCGAACTTCAACTTTGACAGGACAGAGAACTGGCGGATGACGGTGGTGGTTCTGGATATGCTGAACACGCCGTTCCTGGCGCAGGGAGAAGGAAAGCGGAAGCTGATCCAGTACCTGTCAAAGAGTTTGCAGCGCGATGAGCCGACAACGCTGTTTGGGCTGAGAAGGAACGGGCTGAAACAGTTGCATCCGTTCAGCACGGACACCGGGCTGCTGATTGATGCGCTGCGCAAACTGGACGGGCAGGTGAGCCGGGACGAGGTCAACGACTCGGCGATGACGGTGTCCGACGACGGGGATGCGTTGAGCGGCGCGGCGCAGCAGATTGCGGACTGGTTGAACGACTCCGAGGCGCTGATGAACGCCTACCAGCAGCGGGAGGCGATCCGGACGACACTGACGGCGATGACCGACATCGCGCACGCCTACGCGGCGATTCCGGGACGAAAGACAATGATCTGGGCGAGCGGAGGATTTCCGTTCATGCTGGACGATCCGCAAGCGTTTGCGCACATGGGCACAGACATGGTGGAGAAATACGAGGAGACGTGGCGGGCTCTGGTCTCAGCCGACATCGCGGTGTACACGGTGGACGTGACGGGGTTGGCGGCGTACTCGGGTGGAACGGCGAAGTTTGACGCAGCGCAGCAGGCGGCGCCGATGAAGGCGACACGGGGGATGAGGTCGAATGCTCCGGCACAGGTGGCGTATGACAAGCAGGCGGAGAAACAGGCGACGCTGCGAGCATTTGCGGATGCGACGGGGGGAACTCCGTGCGTGAACACAAACGATATTGAGAAGTGCCTGTCGCGGGCGGTTGACGATTCGAGGCAGTACTACGTGCTGGGGTACTATCTTCCGTCCGACGACCAGAAGCCTGGGTGGCGGAAGCTGAAGGTGAAGGTGGCCTCCGAGGGAGCGCACGTGCGGGCGCGAGAGGGCTTCTACGTGGGCGCGGCGGAGGAGGACACGCAGGCAACACGGGAGCGTCAAATCCTGGATGCGCTGCGTTCTCCGGTGGACTTTACAGGGTTGCGGCTGAATGTGCAGGAACTGCCTGCAGAGGCAGATGCGAAGCCGGCAGCGGCGGGGAAATCGGCGCACGAGTTCAGGGTGGGAATTCTTGGCAGTTCGCTGAGGATTGACGGTGCGCATGACAACGCAGTGGATGCGTTTGTGGTGAGCGTTGCGCTCAACGAAGGCGGGAAGAACATGGCCAGCGCGCAGCAGCGGGTGGCAGCCAAGCTGGATGCGAAGACGGTGGAGAAGATCCACCAGGCAGGGTTGGGAGTGCGGCTGCGGCTGGAACTGGCTCCGGGAAAGTATGAGTTGCGCTTCGTGGTGCGGGATAACCTGAGCGGGGAGATCGGGTCGGTTGGGTATCCGCTGGAGGTGAAGTGAAGGGCGGACTTAAGGGCTGCTGCGGGGCGGTGCTGCTGCTGTGCGCGCTAGGTTGCGCGGGGGAGACGATTCCTGATTCGCGAGGAACACTGCTGAGCGGGCAGGAGATGCGGCTTCCGCGGGACTTGCCCGCGCGGCAGACCGTGCTGGTGGTGGGGTTCACGCGGAAGAGCGGAAAGAGCTGCGAGGAGTGGAGACGCGTGCTGGCGGAGATGGGAGTCGCCCGCCTGCAGGTGCCAATGCTGGAATCGGTGCCCAAGCTGATTCGGGGCATGGTGCTGAGCGGGATGAAGAAGGGCACTCCGGCAGAGGCGCAGGGCGCGCTGTTGCCGCTGTTTGAGAAAGAGGCAGAGTGGAAACGGGTGACCGGGTTCAGCGCGGCGGACGATGCCTACGTGCTGCTGGTGGATGAACACGGAGAGATTGTGTGGAAGACACACGGGGCGGCGACAACGGATCGGGTGAAGGAGTTGAAGGCGAGGGTGCGGTAGAGGAGCGCTTTTCGGGATCATCCAAACAGAGGGCTGTTTCCGTCCCGATCACCGTGCGGAGGCGCGGCCGGACTGCTGTCCAGCTTGACGACGAATTGCGCGGCGTCAAGCTGGGGAACGTCTGAATTCTAAGAACGGCGCGGCAAAAGCAACGGCAAAGCCGGCAGCCGCAAATCCATTACATCTGGAACTGCGCAACCTGGAGTTTGAGCAGTTCGGCGAGGTGATTCAGCTCGTGAGCGCTGCTCTGAACCTGTTCGCCGCCACGGCGGAGGTCGGCAACATCTCCATTGACGCGGGCGATTTCATAGGCGATGGACTTTGACACTTCCGCCGCCTGGGCGATGTGGGAGTTGGCGTCGCGCACACCTTCTGAAGCCTGGGCGATGTTTCCGGCGACGTCGCGGGTGACGGCGGCTTGCTGCTCAATGGCGGCAGCGATGCTGGAGACAATTGCACCAACCTCCCTGATGACGGCGCTGATCTGATCGATGTTGGCGATGGCGGAGCCCGCCGAAGACTGCACACCGGCGATGCGGGACTTGATGGTCTCGGTGGCATCGGCAGTCTGGCGTGCGAGTTCCTTAATTTCCGTGGCGACCACGGCAAAACCCTTGCCTGCGGCCCCGGCGCGTGCGGCTTCGATGGTCGCGTTGAGGGCGAGCAGGTTCGTTTGGGCAGAGATTTCGGTGATCATCTGGGTGACGTTGCCGATTTCGCGGGCGGCGTCGCCGAGGAGCTGCATCTGTGCGGAGATGGCGACGGCCTGACTGGTGGCGTTCTCACTGGTGACGCGGGCGCGGGCGGTGTTGGCTGCGATGTCGCTTACGGTTGCGCTCATTTCCTCGGTGGCGCTGGCAACGGAGGTGAGGCTGGCGGACGACTGCTCCATGCCGGAGGCAACGGACATGGTGCTGGCGCTGGCCTCTTCAGCGGCGGCGGCGACGCTGGTGGTTTTCTCAGACATGGAGGCTACGCCGGAAGCGGTGTGTGCGGAGACCGTAGAGAGCTGGGCAGCGGAGGTGACAAGGGTGTCCACCCCGCCGGAGATGTTGCCAAGCAATTTGCGGAAGTTGTCAGACATGGATTCCATGCCGCGGGCCAGTGCGCCGATCTCATCCTGGCGTTGCAGGTTGTTGGAGGAGACAGTCGCGGTGAGGTCTCCATGGGCGATTTCTTCGAGATGGGCAACGGCCCTGGAGAGCGGCATGGAAATGCTTCGGTCCACGTAGAACGCGATCAGCACTCCACAGATAAGGACCAACAGACTCGCGCTTGCGAGGGTGACGGTGGAGGACAAGGCCGCGGCCTGCATTCTGGCGGAATCGTTGTCGGTGAGTTGCTGCGCGGATTCGATCAGTTCCTGAAGAATGGCCCTTGTTTCGCGGGCCTGCGGGGTAGAGACAGCGGACATGTACTTTGCAGCTGCGAGCTCGCTGGCGGAATCTCTTGGCTTTCGCATGCGTGTGGCTTCGGTGATCATCCGCTGGAACTCGACCGTGTGTGCGGCAACAGCGTTGACGCGATCCTTGTTGCCCTGAAGAAGGAACTTCGGCTTGAGGGCCTGAAGCTTTTCTACGTCAAGGTTCATCTTCTTCACGGTCTCTTCCATCGCGGCCAGCAGCTTGGGGGCGACGGCGGGGTCGTCGGCCATCAGAAGGTATTCGCGGCTGCGGCTGGATAACTCAAAATGCAAGGCGAAGAGGTCCCGGGAGTAGGAGATGACGGGTATCCGGAGTTCGGTGTTGGTCTGTTCAATTCCGCGGATGGGATAGATCTTACAGAAGGCAATGAGGGCACTGCTCATGGTAAGAAGGGTGATGAGAGCAAAACCGAGTCCTAGCTTGTGTCCAATGGACAATTTCACTGGTCAACTCCTGATCGCGAGTAGGGGGCGATTGGAGACTGCAGATGGGTGCGTGCAGGCCCGTCCCACACGGATTCATTCCGGGGTCTCCTATCGGCACTGTTGAGATTTTCATCAGGGGATTGCCGGAGAATGTAAGGGGAACGTTCACTACCCCACTCAACGAAAACGCGTTGGGTGGGGTAGTTGCCGATTATGAGGAGGGGGCGAGGGCGCGGTGGATGGCGAGGAGCTGGGAGAGGGTGGCTTTGAGGCTGGAGAGAGGGAGGGCGTTGGCACCATCACTCTTGGCTTGGGCTGGATTGTCGTGGACTTCCATGAAGATGCCGTCGATGCCGGCGGCGACGGCGGCGCGGCTGAGCACGGGGATGAACTGCGGTTGGCCTCCGGACTGGGCGCCCTGGCTGGGAAGCTGGACGGAGTGGGTAGCGTCGAACACCACGGGGGCGTACTCCCGCATGATGGCCAGCGAGCGCATATCGACCACGAGGTTGTGGTAGCCAAAACTGGCGCCGCGCTCCGTGAGTGAGACACGGTCATTACCGCTGTCGTGGAGTTTGGTGATGGCGTGCTGCATGTCCTGGGGGGCGACAAACTGTCCCTTTTTGACGTTGACGGCGCGCCCGGTGCGGGCCGCGGCGACGAGGAGATCGGTCTGGCGGCAGAGGAAGGCGGGGATCTGGAGGACGTCCACTACCTCTCCGGCGGCGGTGGCCTGGGCGGCTTCGTGGACATCGGTGAGGACGGGAACGTGGACCTGTTCGCGGACGCGGGCGAGGATGCGCAGGCCGGCCGTGATTCCCGGCCCGCGGTAGCTCGAGATCGAGGTGCGGTTGGCCTTGTCATAGCTGGCCTTGAAAATGTACGGCACGGCCAGTTCGCGGCAGATGGCGGCAATGGAGGTGGCCATGAACAGGGCGTGCTCTTCGCTTTCGATGACGCAGGGTCCGGCGATCAGAAAGAGCTCAGGGCCGCCGATGGTGACATTTTGGACGGAGAAGGGCATGGAGGGATTATAAGGGGTGGCGGCAAAGTGCGGCTGGCGGTGGTGGTAATCTAATGGGTCCCGCAGTAAGGGCGGATTTGTGGAGGAGTGGATTCGATGAAGGGAAACGACAAGGTTATTGCCGTGCTGAATGAGGCTCTGCAGGAAGAGCTGCTGGCCATCAATCAGTATTTTCTGCACGCGGAGATGTGCGAGAACTGGAAGTATGAGGCACTCGCCAAGTTCATCAAGAAGCAGTCAATTGACGAGATGAAGCACGCGGAGAAGCTGATTGAGCGGCTCCTGTTCCTGGATTCGACACCGACGCTGACAGGGCCGGCGCAGCTGAAGATTGGCAAGAACGTGAAGGAGCAGCTGGCAAACGATCTGCAACTGGAACTCGATGCAGTGAAGATGTATAACCGGGGCGTGAAACTGGCACGCGAGGAAGGCGATAACGCAACGGCAGAGTTCCTGACGGTGCTCCTGGCGGACGAGGAAGAGCACGTGGACTGGCTGGAATCTCAATTGCATTTGATCGGCGAAATTGGCTACGAGCGCTACCTGTCACGGCAGTTGGGCGACGACTAGCCTTGAGGATGTTACGCAAGGAAGAGAGGCCCGGAGAATGGGCCTCTTTTTTATGCGCGGGAGACAACTACTTTTTGAGCTGGAGGCACTGTCCGGCCGCGGTGTGGCGGGTGGTGCCGTTGAGCAGAGATTCCTGGGAGTAGCGTCCGGTGGAGATGCGGATGGTGGTGAGCTGGACGAGACGTCGGCCATTCTTATCGGGGTCGCGCTGGCGGACGGTGAGCTCGGTGGGGCCTACCTCGATGGTGAAAGATTCCCGGGTTCCGTTGGTCTCGTTAAAGCCAAAAGAGACGGCCGAGGTACCTGCGGCCTCGGCTGGAGAGGAAGGCGGGGCCGGGGTTGCAACTGGAGCGGGCGAAGGGGGCGCAGGAGCCGCAGCCTTCCTGGTGAGCCGGGTGATGCCTTCCTTGAAGAAGGCGAGCTCCGCAGACTTGGGGTCGATGGTGAGGATGAAGAACTCGTCGCTGGTGGGCAGGAGCGGGACGCCCCGCAGTACCTGCGGGAAGCAGGCCCATGAAGCGGCTTTCACCTGGGGGTCGTTGGCCTTCCATAGCTGACGGAAGCTCTCGCAGGCCTGGCCTTTCGGACACGCGGGACCGGTTTCTTCCTTCGGCGCGTCTGGCTTGGGAGGCTCAGGCTTGGCGGCAGCCTTCGCGGGCTCCTGCTGGCTGGGGGCGGCCTTGGCGGAGGGCTTGGGGGCGGCGGGCGATGTGGCCTGGCAGAGGGTGAGGGCGGGCGAGAAGAGCAAGATGGCTAGGACGAATCGTCGCATTACGGCTCCGGTGGCGGGAAAACTGATTATGAACCACGAGAGCAGCAGGGCACAAGAATGAGGAAGAATTGCTACTTGCGGAAGGTGAGGCAGTAGAGCTTGTCGCGGTTGACGAGGGTGCATTGGACATCGGCGGTTTCGGGCGGCAGCAGCTCGGCGGGAGAGGTGACCGGGGCCGTGCGCTTCCGGAAATAGCGGTTTACGAAGGGAATGCGCTGGTAGGCTCCGGCGACAACTTTCTCGGTTTCGTCGCTGACCACGATCCGGGTGCTGGGGCGGGCGACGCGAAGCATCTCCTGCAGGGCGCTGCGGCGGTCGTTGAAGAAATTGATGCCTCCGACGTGGAAGACGAGGTCGAAGGTGTTGTCGCGGAAGGGAAGGCGCTCAGCTTCTCCCTGGTAGAGGATGGCCTCGCGATGCTGGCGGCGAAGGTTGCGGCGGCAGGCACGGAGCATTCCCATGGAGAGATCGAGGCCGTGGATTTCGGCGTCGGACGGGAGGAGGCGGAGGTTGGCGCCGGTGCCGATGGAGACTTCCAGGATGCGCATCCGGGGACGGAGTTCGAAGGCGTCGGAGAGGAATGCGCGGATGTCGCGCTTGACGATGCGCTTGTAGGCGTGTTCGGCGAAATCGTAGAGCGGGGCAATGCGGTCATACATGCGCTGGTACTTGAGGTTGAGACGGTCCGGGGCGGGAGCGAAGATGGGGATGCCTTCTTCGATGCGGTAGATGGAGGGGCCGGAGAACAGGGATTGGGCGCGCTGCTCGAGCGGGCAGCGGGTGACTGGGTCGCAGAGGACAGCGAGGTCGAGCGGCGTCATGCGGTCTCCAATTGAGGATGCGGGTATTGTAGCGGATGGGGGGATGGGGTTGCTATACGGGAGAGAATCGAGTGTGGCGGAAAAGCCTGGCGCGCAGCGGAGGAGATTTGAGCGGGGCAGGGGTCCTTCGCTGCGCTCAGGATGACACTTCAAAACAAAAACAAAAACAAAAACAAGGGCAAGGGCAAGAGCAAGGGCAAGAGCAAGGGCAAGAGCAAGAGCAAGGGCAAGAGCAAGGGCAAGAGCAGG
>CAILAZ010000006.1 GCA_903832295.1 uncultured Acidobacteriota bacterium | reverse complement strand
CGCCCATCAATTCGTTGAGTGCTGGGCGCGAGTCCTTTGCACCGGAATACCCGGTGTCAACGTACTCCCGCACGATAGCGAAGCTCCGGGCGGCGCAATAGATGCGGAGGTCGCGTAACTGTGGCTCGCAGCTCTGCTCCGCTGTGCTGACTCTGGAATAGATGGCGACACGCATGATTTCTCTCCATCGGCGAGCGGAAATTAAATGGACGGGGATACCGCTCACAATTGCACTCTACGGATAGACCTGGAATCTGCTACGCGTCAGCTTGCTCGTTAGTGGTCCCGGCTGCGCGGCGGAACGCCTCAACCTGATCAATCTGCACCTCTATGTGGCAATAGAAGCACAGCGGACAATCAGGGCACGCGCCAGCGTCAAGGTGGTCCCGGTCGCTTCCGACAGGCTTCTTGCAGCGTGGGCAAATGGATTCACCGCACTTGTGTCCCTCGTACAGCGGAACTTGTCCGCAAGCAGTGCAGTGATCCAGAATGATGTACAGGTCTTTATGCGCAATCATGTCTTCCCCTATGCCGAATTGGCTCGACCAGAACAAAGCCAGCTACTTGTCAACGTGGAAACATAGACTATAGTCTGTGCAGCATGATAATTCCAGAGCACAAAGAACAGTTCCTGAGAGAACTGGAAGACACAATTTGCTCTCTTGAAACCAAACTTGGACAGGGTCAGTTCGTCCGTCCGTTCGTCTGCGCAGGGGCGTTGACTGCCTGCGACGTTTTCATTGTTGGCGTGAATCCTCGCGAGGAAATGGAGTTCCGGTCCTATTGGGATGGCAGTAGTTTCAACAAGGCCGCTTGGGAAGATGAGTACCAACGGCAGCGTCTTGCTAGGACGGGGCGCGAATCCATGAGTCCAACAAGGACAAAGCTCAACTTGATTTGTGAAGGTGCGTTGCCCGCCAATGTGCTTGAGACAAACCTGTACCCGTTTGCAACCAGCACGGAACAGATTCTCCGTCGTGACCCAGCCCTCCAAAATGATGCCATCTTCGCACTGCTTCTCAGAAGGCTTCGTCCCAGAGTTGTAATCACGCACGGTAAGACGGCGCGTGATCGTGTAGTAAAGTTGCTTGCACTTCAAGAAAATGAAGTGCGGGAAGCATCGCTTGACATGAAAGTGAAGCCGTCCAATCCGGCGCAATTCACAAAGGCTCGTCATCGCGCTTGGGGCGATTCCCCCGTTGTGTACCTCAAAGCCTTGCGGCATCTCGGAAGGAACTATAGCTACGATTTCATGCGGCAACTTGGAGAGCGCGTTCGCGAGATCGTCGCGGTGTAAGCTGTCTCCGCAACGAACAGTAATCGCCATTAGCCGCTAGAGTTAGTGCAAAGGAGAACGATGTGAAAGGCACTGTGTGTTGGCTGCGTCCAGCGATTCCCGAAGAGGACAAGCTATGAAGAAGGCTGATGAACTCGCTGCGTTCCGCGCCAAGAAAGCTGCTGAGGTCAAGCTGGTTCACGAGCAGATTCATCAGCTTCAGTCCGAAATCGATGCGCTAGAGCGGGGAACGCCGGAGCGCGACAAACTCATGGACCAGATGATGCTCCTGTTGTTTCAAGGTCGACGCGAATCTAGTCCCCGGAAATCCTGATGGCGCAAGGTATCCCACCAAACTGTTGATTGACGTCCTCCGCATGAAGTTTGTGCAGAATGGCGAATCGCGGGGTTAGCTGTTCAGCGTGGAAACTCGGGGCATAAAGGACAACCCGCATTTGCATCCTCCAGCGACCAGAGCGGGAAAACGATGATTGCCGCTCATATTGCACTCTACGGATTGGTATGAGGCTTGGTCGGGGGAAACTGCGAACAGGATGCGCTCGTCGCAGCTAGAGTAAGTGCAAAGGATGCTATGAGAGGTGCTGCCGTGCTGTTGGCATCCAGGCGATTCATGAAAACGCGGGTTGCCTATTGGACATGTCCCAGCGCGCACGGATTGTCCGTAAGCGTGTGGTCTGAACCGTGTTGACGGGCTGGGATAGATAGTGGTTTCACAAGTGTCCACTTATTTTGCAAGTGGACACTTACGCAGTGACGGGCGTCCGGTTGACTGAGACATTGCGTTGGCTTCGAGCTTGACGT
>CAILAZ010000005.1 GCA_903832295.1 uncultured Acidobacteriota bacterium | reverse complement strand
TGTCCTAGCACAGCCTGACCGACCGCTGGCGACTTACCGAGATTCTGAGCAGTGCTTGCGACGGGAAACAACAACAGCGTGAAGAGAGAGACAATCGCCATGAACTTTCCGTAGCGGATCTTCATGCGCGAGAGAAAATAGTTCATACACCCTCCGTGTGCAATATGTAATATGTGTAATAGTGTCACTAGTAATTCTATTGTGCAAGGAAAAACGATAAATTTATGGGTGGTGGCTACAAAACGCACTGGATCAACGGTGGGGCGCCTGCCCAAGGCAAAAAAGATGTTGCAGCAATAGGTGTCTAGCGCAGACAATTTCAGGGCAGGCAGCGTCGAACATCCTATAATCGCAGCCGGAGCGTGACATATGCCGCTATTCATCTGCCGATGGCAGAACGGTGACTTTTCAGCAGTCAGCGCGTCATCAAGAGATGAGGCTATCGAACTGCTGGATGAAGTCGGGAATGCTGAAGTATGTGAACTGTTTACCGCTAAGAATTTCATGGTGCATTTTTGCCTGAAGCAAGAGGCGTCCGAGATAGACGACCTTGTTCCGGTCGAACTGGAGGGGTTCGGCGAAGGGACCGTGGATATCCTGTGTGATCGGGTGTATCCGGCCTACTTCAAAGCTGCCAGTACCGAGGGGGAGAATTGGCCCGAAGACGAAGAAGTACCTCGGGAGAAAGTGGATGCCACGTTTCGGAACCTCAACGAAGCTCTCGCTCAAGAGCGCACCCGGCAATCGGGCGCAAAGGAACCGGAGATGTCCGACGATCCGGAGGCGGCTCGCCTTCAGAAAATCGGGCTTGATATGCCGAAGAGCCTCGCGGAGCGGACTGTAAAGAGACACCGCCACCGCCAGTTTCTGGAAGCGCCTCCAAAGACGGACAAAGTGCAATGAGCTTGATCGTTAGCTTCCACTCCTCTGGCATTTACCAAAGTGCGTCGTTGCCCGACCACCACGCAATTCCCCAAGAATCGCGGCTGGTGACAAGGGAAGCAATTCGAACGGCGCTGCTCGTGACGACTTCTGTATAAGTTCGAACAGCTCCATTCCCCACCAGCCCGCCGCGAGCGGAGAACTCGCAGCGGGCCCACCCTACGGACGATCAATGCAGGCAACGGGAAGCCATTTACGGTAGTTTCCTATCGTCCAGACAATGACGACGAAATGAGCTGGTGGCCGGAGTTGGCTGCCGAAGACGACTGTTGGGCTGAGTTCTGTGGGAGCGCTGCCTTAGTAAACACCATGTAGAACTCGGTGCCTGCAGCCAGCGTAACGATGACTCTTTCGTTCGAGATCATCTTGGCAATCTGGGTGTCGGCGGTGTTGCCCATGTTCTGTGAGAGCTGTGCGCGCATCATGTCCTGACCGCTCAAGGCCGTACTTGTGTTGTTTCCAAGCATCATCGCCGTTGTTTGGCCGATTCCGGAGAGTGTGGCGACGAGCATAGCCTTGCCGCGGCTGCTGCCAGTCACCTGCCCCTTCAGCGAGCGCAGGTTTGTATCGACCGCCACGGCGCTGATAGGCACCGTAGAACCATTTGGCAGGTCGACGGAATCAAACGAGATTGCCATATTGCCGTGCGCATCGGCACTGTTGATGCGTCCAATCGCACGGCTCCCCGCTGGCAGGATAATTTCCCCATTGCGCTCGTAGTTGTATTCGATCACGGCTGTGACCGGCGCCGCGACCGACGTAGTAGCCGAGGCTTCAAGCCGGGCGGCAACATGGAAGCCAGGCTCCAAACCAAAGTTCGTGATCGCTGGTCCGAGATACTGTGTCGCGTCGGCTGCGGCAGGGACACTCTTGCGCGAGAAAACGATTCGCGTCTTGGAGACCTCATCATTCCATGCGCGCATTGACTCGCTATAGGAGGTTCCGGATTGGTATTGCGCCCCTACCGCCCCAATCCCGCTAAAGAATTGACCTGGGGTGCCGGCTCCATTGTATGGCGGCGGCTGAAAAGGGGCGATGGAGCCGATCGTTTTCAGTGGAGCATTGAGTTGTTTTCCGGTTTGCACCGTGGAGCCAGCAGAACCCGGGGACTGTTGCGTGCCGCTATTAGCTCCCTTTCCATTTTCGGAAGGTTTGGCGGCGGCACCCTCTGCTGCTTCTTTCGCGTGGCGTTTCTGCGCTTCCAAGGTGTTCTTGGTTGCAAGAACATCCCTTGGGGTGATGCTATCTGGATCATTGCCCATTGCAGCGCTCGGAGTGTTGTTTTCGTCGGCTGGCATCACCCCGGTAGCGCCCGTGGTTTGCTGTTGCGCTTGTGTCCGTTTGGAGGCTTGGCCGTGTGGTTTTGTAGGCGACAACTTATGGGAGAACATGAGCACCACGCCGAGCATCGCCGCTAGCAGCACAACGCCGGCGAAAATCAACTTTTTCGCTCCGGCAGGAACATGATTCTTCTTCGCCGGTCGCGAGTATGGTTTAGCCTCCGTTTCGGATGCAGGAGAAATGAGTGTCGGTTGTTCTGGTGTCGTCTGGGCCATTGGTCTCTTCTCCTAGAATCCTGGTGCAACAAACGGAAGTGGAATCATTACGGGATGGTCGACAGCATCGGCCGTGGCGAGCTGCAAGAGCAACTTTTCCCTGCTCTGCTTGAATCCTGGACGCGAGAACTGCACCACCCCGTCCGAGCGTTCGCCGGGAGCTAGCTTCACGACATTCTGGCGAAAGTCCTGGATCGACACCGGCGCGGCGAGGATTCCCTTCTTGCTGGGTTTCTTTTGAACCGGGTTGCCGAGCTGAATTTGTGGCGCCAGAACCTGGACCCAATCTCTGCTGACGTTCAAGACGGAGTAGGACACCATCATGGTGTCGCCAACCTGCACCGCGCGTCCGAGAGATGCAGCGATGGATCTGGTCGCGGTGGCGTTTGCCTTGTCCAGCCTTACGAGATCGTCGGCAGTGATCCAGTGGGGTGTTGCAAGCTCAGCCTCAGCCGCGAGTGCAGCGTCAATCACGGAAACAGGTTGCACGGTGCGCACAGAGGATCGCACCGGATAGCTCGTCACGAACGGTGACGCGAGCCGTGCTGTGGCCACCATGGAAGGATGGGGTATGCCGGACTCAAGCGGACCTGCAAATGCCAACAGAGCCTTGTCCGGCCTGTAGTCGAGCACAAAATCGACGTCATACTGCGCCGCGGAACTGCCCGAGGAAATCAACTTCAGGCTGATGGTTTCTCCACTGGCCAGGGCGACCAGCAGATTGCTCTCTGCAACGTCGTGGGTGAGCGGACTCACGTAAACCAACTTCGGCTCATTTTCGACGTGCTCGGCAGTGAACAGCGTAGGCGCGCCGACTGCAATCGACGTGACCGCTTCAGGGAGATGAATGGTGCTGATATAAAGGGGCTTGCAATGGACCTCGCCGACGTTGGAACTGTCGACCGGGCGGGGTTCAATGCGAGCGTCAATTGATAGAGGCGGCGCTCCCGCCTGGATCTGCTGTCTTGCAGGCGCGGTTGCTGGATTTGGCGCGAGGACTGCAACTTTAGGTATGTTCGCGGCGGTACCGGCGGTGGCAGATGGAGGCGCGGTCGCGGGTGAAGTTGGCGATACCGACTGAGCTGATACGGCCACTGCAGTCACAGAGAAAGCAAGCGAGAGGACAAATAGCTTCATTAATCGCCTCCAAGGACGAGGTTAGCTGGGGATTTGTGGAAAGCGAGCTCCGCAAGGTAGAGACGTCGAACGGAAGCAACGTACGCATACACATCGACGCCGGAGTAGTGGAGACCGCGACGTAGGATTGGACCGCTGCCTCGGTAATATGCCGCCAATACCAGACGGAAGTCTCCGCCGAACTGCTGCATCAAATCGGCAAGGTATCGAACCCCGCCGGAGAGATTTTCTGAAATATCAAAAGGGTTGCGCACGCCGTACTCCTGCGCGGTAGCCGGCATGAGCTGCATCAATCCCATGGCCCCCTTTGCGGACACAGCACTTGGATTCCAGCCGGACTCCTGGGTGATGATCGCGTGGACCAGCTCTTTTGAAATCTCATAGTGAGCGGCGTACGCGTCTGCGTAATAGACCACTTCATCGTGGCCATTTTCCGGCACAATGCCAGCAGCCGCAGAGAGGGACAACGCCAGCCAAAGGAGCAGCCCGGTGCAGAGTTGATTCATGGAGTGACAGTCCCCAAAAGCGTTGCAGCGGGCGGCTGGGGGGTTTCATCCGGCCAGATCGGAATGCCCGGTGCTACCGGTGTCCTCTGAGTGTTGTCGTTCCGCGGCCTGTGATTGGCCGTCTGAGCCGCCAAGGTCTGAACGTCGTACTGGCACATGTCGTTCGCAAGAATGCGCGCATTGTCCATGAAGCTCTCGAATCGGCCGGGGACTAACAGGCTGGCCCGATCTTTCTCAGTCTTGGCGATGAATGGCAGCATCACGGCCTTATGGTCGTCGCTAATTTCCTTCAGGTTCAATTTGTCGAGCGCGAGAGCAAGTGTGATCATCTCCGAAATCGAAGGCGGTTTTTCCATCTTGAAAGCGCGCAACGTCTTCGCAAAACCAGCGATGAAGTAGTGGATGGCTTTCGCACAATGCGGCGTACGGCTTGCGACAATAGCCGCTTCTTGCTCAGGTGTCGGATGATTGATGTAGATTCGCGCGCAGCGGCGCAAGAGAGGATAGCCGAGTTGTCGTTCGTCGTTGGCTGTGACGATGGTGAACGGCGGATATTTTGCCTTGATCTCGCCGAGTCCAGGGATTGTTAGCTGCCATTCGCCGAGAAACTCAAGCAATTGAGCCTCGAAGGCATGGCTGATCTTGTCGATTTCGTCGACCAGCAGGATGCATCGAGCTGGCGTCTCAAGCGCGCTTATGAGCGGTCCCCCTAAATAGAAAGCGCGGTCTGAGACCCTCTTTGCGGCTTCATCAAAAGTCCCGTCATGAAAACGCACATACAGTTGACGTAGTTCATCACTGAAACTACCGATTGCCTCCTTGTCAGTGAGGCCTTCGTAGCACTGCAGACGTATGAGCTTCATGCCCGTTGCACGATTAATTGCGAGGGCCATCTCTGTCTTGCCAGCACCTGCGGGGCCTTCGAGGAGAATCGGTCGATTGAGCTCCCCAGCGAGATAGATCGTGTTGGCAATTTCACGTGTGGTGAAGTAGCCAACTCCCTCTAGAGATGCAAGGGTGTCGTCAGTGTTGTTGAACATAACATAACGAACATAGAGCAACTATGATTGCTAGTCAATGAAAAACACGGACGGCCGGATGCAGGGAAGCAATGGAAGAATGGTTGAGCCGGTGAGAGCTACGAAGAGCGCTCCATGGCTGATCGCGCACAAATGTACAGCGCTGTGCGCCGTTCGAGTGGGGGATGATCGACCGTTGTAATCAGGTTTTGCGTGGCTACATCTTGGGTCCGCGTAGTTCCATAGAAGCACTTTCGCAGGTCGTCGGGAACTCCAGAAAAGCTTTGAGCAGATCGTAACGACTTCCTACACCGAGCTTGTCGTAGATCAGAACGACGCTGTTCTTGATGACTTGGCACGTTGTCCCGAGTTGAGTCGCAACTTCCTTACACTGCACACCGTCCAGCAGCAGGCTCGTTATCTGTTTTTGCTTTTGCGTCAGTAGACCCCACTTCGCTTGCCTGGATGATGTGGCGATGTCGGGATTGTTCACCGACTGTATCCACGTCCGCCGCTCCCGTAGTGCGTTAAGGCACTCCTCCAAATCAGCTGCTGTTGCAGTGCGAAACATGATTCCGCGAATCGCAGGTTGATTGACTAAGGGCAGGTATTCATCTTTGCGCTCGGCAATCCAGACCACCGGGCAAGAAAACTCCTGTGCAAGTTTCATTATTCTTGAGCGCAGAGATATCTGGCCGAGAAAAAGAGTAGCCCCTGGATTGTTTGCAATGCTGCGTGCGAGCTCGGCCTCGGTGGCACAGTCAACTACCTGTGTGGATTCTGGAAGAACCCGGCGAAGCCGTATTGATATCGACGCCTGGCATATCGATTTGCGGTCGAATATTAGGATGGTTACCACGGAAAACCTCACGAAAGATGCTTAAAATGTGCACTCTACGAAAGGCCGAGGTTCTCCTATAGCCGAAGAGGACGGCGGTCTGTCGGTGATCACATCAATTCCAATGATGTCAGCAGGATAGAGGACGGCAGGAACAAAGGACAAGGCGAAGGGTTATCTCAAATGGCCAAGCCGAGCCACAGTTGCACACGAAAGTAACAATCCGCTGGAGGCTGTCACCAACGCCTTGTACCTGCTTTCGGAGTCGCCCTGCTTGGAAGATGGAGCACGTCCATTCCTAACGATTGAAATCTCAGACAGCATGCGCTCAATGAGGTGATGACGAAGGATTGTCTGTTCAGCAATCCGCCGTCCCTGAGAAGTTAGGTGAATACGGCCATCGCTCTTAATCGCGACCATGCCGTCCCTTTTTAGGCGTTTCAAGGCAGCGGTCACGGCGGGGCGGGTCACGGCAAGCCAGTGGGCAAGCGTGGCAGAGATCACCGTGTTGCCCTCTGCTTCAGCCTCGGCAATCGCCTTGATTTAATCTTAGTGAAACACCCTGAGCAATGCGAAGAGCTATCAGCAGATGCCCGAGACCGCGCAAATTGTCTAGTTTTTTGGAATTGGACCTTTTGCGGCACTGTTGCTCCATGGCGGCCTTCTCCAGGTTCTCGGTCGCGGACTTCATGCCTGCACCTTCGCCAAGAGCTGATCGTAGTTGCTCATTACTGGCTGCGGCCTCTCGTAGCGGGCCAACACCCCGATGTCGATCGCGGCGACTGCCGGTTTGGTCATTCGTCCGGCCAGCAGAAGGTGGCGGATCGCCGCGACATCCTGACAACCTAACGAGAGTGCTTCTTCCACCGCAGACCGCAGCCGGTCCCGGCCCTCGCGTGAACCGTGCGATAGAAGCTCGATCATCTGCCGCGTTCCCGCTACGCTCCTTGCAGCGTACCCAACTGCTTCTCGATCGGTACTTTCCCAATAGCGAATGTGTTCATATAGGAAATATTTCCTTTACAACTTGATTCCCAATTGAGAAACTAGAGCCATGGATGCTCCTATTCTCAACTCGACAGAGCGTATCGTGGCCGAGGCGCTGCGCAGCCAAGTACCCGTCAAAGGGCTGCCGGGAGTGTCTATTCAAAATGTATGCGAGCAGCCTGAGCAGCCCTTTGACATCAGCTTCGAGCTTCGCTCTGGCCCCAATCAGGTGCAGGTCTTGGGAGAAATCAAACCGTCTTTCTCGCCCCGGCTTCTCGAAGAGATCGGCCCTTGGATTCGGAGATTGAAATCGTTGCGTGCGGACATCTCAGTTGCCGTGCTTGCACCGGTGCTGTCGCCCCAGGCCCAAGCATTCTGCATTCAGAATGGAATTGATTTCCTGGATTTGGCGGGCAATGTGTTCATCAATGTTCCAGGAAAGTTCACCCTGCAGCGCAGCGGTGTGCGCGCAAGCGAACGGTCGGGCACACCAACTGAAAACGTGCGAAGCGCGAATGTGTTCTCTGGACGGTTTTCGCGAGTCCTCCGTGTGCTGCTAGAAAATCCAAAATCGTGGACGGTTACCGAGATTGCCCGCGAACTTGAGGCCGAGAGCACGCGATTCAGTGAGCGGTTCCCGAATGCAGCGGTTGATTTCGGGATCAGCCTCGGATCCGTCTCTAAAGCGGTGGCCGGCCTGGAGGAGCAGCTTGGGGTACGTCGGCGTGGAACCGCGGTGATCGTTGCCGAACCTGTCCGCCTTCTCCAGCTGTGGGGAGAGAAGTACAAGGAACGATACCGCTGGCGCCTGCGGAGTTCTTTTCAGACCGGTAACCCGTTCGGAGGTGACTTGGCCGACATCGCGGAAGGGGTCGGTCGCGCGATTCAGGGAGCATATGCATTCAGCGGGGCGATTGCGGCAGCTTCCGATGCCCCATTCGTCGATATCGACTTGGTTGATATTTTCGTCTTGAATGGCCAGCTCGGAGCAGAGCTTCGTGACCTCAAATCGCGGCCGAACACTGGACCTAAGCTTCGTTTCATCACGCCCTACGATGCCGGTGTGTTCATGTATTCGAAGCCGGTCGGCACGGCGCTGGTCGTCTCGCCAATCCAAGCCTATTTGGATCTTTACGCGCGCGGCGGACGTGACCTGAAGCAAGCCGAGTATTTGCTGAACAATGTGATTCAGCCGAAATGGAGGAGCGCGTGATTCCAGAACCACAGAAAACGTACGTACTGGAACTCCTGCATGCCCTGGGAACAACCGCCGACGAATTTGTGGTTGCCGGCGCACAGGCAATGAAGTTCATGATGGAGCGTGCGCGCGCGACCAAAGATATTGATTTCGTTCTCGACGTAGTGAGGCTGCGGAGCGAGCCGCTATTGCTGGGCACCCAACTGGAGAAACTCGGATATGCGGTGGTCGACGGCTCCCGTAACTTTCAGTTTGAAAAGCCGATTCCCAACAGCCGCGAAACCATGCGAATCGAATTCATGGCACCAGAGGAATTCAAGCGCGCAGAGCGGGATTTCCGAGTGGATATTCAGAAGGGTGTCCATGCGCGCGCGTGCACCGGCGGTACCATCGCGGTGGCCGAGTCGAAAATCCATAAACTCACAGGCAGACTGCCAGACGGCTCAGATTTCACCGCTCAGCTCCGGGTCACCAAGCCACACGCTTTGGTCATGTTGAAGCTGTTGGCGCTCGATGACCGATACCGCAACATCCGAGGCCCTGCAGAGTCCCGGCATGATCGGGAAGAGGCGCGTACTCATGCGGCTGATATTGTGGCCATAGTCTCAGCGCAAACGAATCTCTCACATTTCAAGGAAGGGTTCGAGCGCCAGTTCGAAGCTGATCGGGCGCTCGGCCGGCACGTGTTGCAGGTTCTTGACGAATATTTTAGAAGAAACATCTCGCCCGGAATGTTGGTCTACGAAGAATTCCTAGTGGCAGACAGCCCCCTTGAGCGAGATGCACGGCAACAAGTAGCACAGGAGATCGAACGTTCGCACCAGTTAATGAAAACCTTATTGCCGTCTTGACGCAACCAATCTAGCTGTTTGAAGCCACCTGTTTCCAATGGAATCGTGCCACCCAGTCCAATGGACTGACATTGGAGAACGAACACTCCGGCCGACCGGCGCGAATCCAACAACAACGTTTCCGTTGCTGTTGTTCTTCCAACAACAGATCTTTGTCTTTAAACCGCATGTTCTCCTCGAACACAGTGCTCAGGTCCGAACTGACCATGCTGAGTGTGGTCTCCTTGGAAGGAGTGCCCACGTCAGGGTTGACCACAGTGTCCACGTCAGAGTTGGCTACTGTGCTCAGGTCAAGGTTGATCACTGTACTTCCATCACCCCGGTCGAACTAAGCGGCATGGAGAGTACCCGTTGAAACTGGGAGAGAGCATTGCTAGAGTAGCGCCGACACTCAAACTATGATGGATTCAGAGCCACAAACTCATCGCAACGAACGCCTCGCAATGCTTATGCAAAGCGTGGGTTTCGCCGTTTGGCAACTTCAAGAGCTTGAGACCTCGGTTGCGACCTATCTCGTCATCCGTGTTCACGCCCATCGTGGCATCGGAACGGTTCCTGGAGAACAGCTGATAAAGAAGGCCGAAGGCCGTACGCTTGGTTCGCTTGTGACGGAACTCGCCAGGTCAGGTGTGATCGACGGCCAGCTTTCGGTTGACTTACGAGAGATCCTCGAACAGAGAAACTGGCTAGTCCACCGCGCTCGTCGCGAGAATCGAGGGATTTTGGCTAGTCCCGAGCAATTTTCCGAACTCCTCGTAAGACTTGAAGCGCTCGCTCATCGCTCGCTTGAACTACTCAAGGAGGTCGCGAGCGGAATAGAAAACCATGTCTTGAGCTGCGGGGTTGATCGTTGCACAATCGATTCCGAGGCAGATCGTCTTGCGCGAAGCTGGGCGCTCTTCGAGTGAACCCCATATGCTTTCGTCGGGTTGCAGACCTTCAGGAGGCATTGCGGGTCGCACCAGACTGAACCGCCGCTATCAACACCTCAGGAACGATTTGTTCTCCCGCATGGCAACCGATCCGCTGGTCCGCCTCTAGGAGAACAGCTCTAGCGCCTACCCCGACCATCGGCCTCTACAGCGGCTTCGCTGCTTGCAGCTCCGCTAAGAGTGGACAACTACGGTTCCCCTAACCGCTTCCTATTCAACAGGGCCAAAGGAAGGTTCGAAAATGCCAGCTACACGGGTTCTGTGCGTAGATGACGAGCCCAGCATCCGAATGACGATGCCGCTCATATTGCAAGCGCACGGGTTTGACGCTGTTGTTGTCGGCACGGTGGCTGAGGCACTGGCCGAAATTGCAGCGCATCCTTTCGACGTTTTGATGACCGACCTGCACATTGGTCAACAGGGCGATGGATATACCGTGGCCAGCGCAATGCGTCGTACTCACCCAGACTGCATCAACTTCATCTTGACGGGATATCCTGCCATTGAAACTGCGTTACGGACAATCGCCAGTCAGGTTGATGAGATCTTGCTTAAGCCCGCCGACCCTCCGAAGATGGTGGCTGCGCTTGAGCGAAGGCTAAGGGAACGAAAACCAGCGGGGTATATCCAGACTAAGCGGCTTTCGAACATTCTTTACGACCACAAGGACGAGATTTGCCAGCGGTTCATCGTGAAGATGAAGGACAATCCGGAATTGGCCGCCCTGCCGCTATCCGATGAGGAGCGTTTAGACCACACGAAAATCACGCTGACGGAACTGGTGAAGGAACTGGAGTCCGCCCCTCATGAAGCCTCACCTCTACCTGCTGCGGCGAAGACTGGCGAAGAGCGACAACGGCAAGAATACCCAATCGCTTTACTTGCCGTAAATGCACGACTGTTGCAGGGAGTGATTTACGACATAATCCACGAAAACTTGTTGTCGATAAATTTGAGCTTTTTGATGCCCGACCTGAAGCGGCTGAACGAGATTCTCTCTTTGCAGAATGAAGAAATTTTCAAGAAGTTTCTGGAAGCTGAGAAGCGTGCAGCGTAAGGGGCAACAGCCCAGAGCCACCCTTTCAGGTCGTTGTTATAACCTCATGAGCCCCCGCAACATCCCCAAAAGCCACTCCGACCTCCTTGGGTAACATACTCAGGCAGATTCTTTGCTGGCTCGGTCTCAAGCTCCTCTCCGATCAGCTGCGCGCTCCCATCGTTTCGGAACTGTCCTGAACAGTAGGAAGAAATACACTGAAAGTGGTGCCCGACCGACCCGGCTTCAGCACACTTCTAAACCGAATCGTGCCACCATACTTCTTCACAATTCCAAGCGATACCCACAACCCAATACCAGTGCCTTTACTGCCCTTTGTGGTGAACAAGGGTTCGAATATGTGCCCGCGTTTTTCCGTAGAAATTCCAGACCCGTTATCAGAAATCGTGATGCGTAGCCCCCTTCGGGCAGGATTCGTCCAGTCGAAGGACGAGATGACGTGGATACTGAGCTTGTCGCCCGATTTCTCCAGCGCATCGGCAGCATTGACTATGAGGTTAGAGAATACCCATCGCGCATCCAATCCTCAGTTTGAGAAGCTTCTCCAGAATATCCGAGTGGTTGGCTTTGATACAGGAGGATGAATGGCACAGGTATGGTTAGTAACCGGCAGCTCTCGTGGTCTGGGTCGCGCAATTGTTGAAGCTGGCCTTGCTGCGGGCAATAAGGTGTTGGCGACGGCTCGGGACATTGAATCACTGACTGAGCTGTCGGAGCGATATGGAGATCAGGTCAAGCTCTTCGCGTTGGATGTCACCGACGAAGCAGCAGCAGCAAACGCGGTAAAGACGGCGATCGATGTGTTTGGCTTGTTGGATGTGGTCATCAACAATGCGGGATATGGCAATCTTTCGTCCGTCGAAGACACGCCTCTATCGGAATTCCGCGCACAGATCGAAACGAATCTCTTCGGAACGATCATTGTGACCAAGGCAGCTCTTACGTATTTTCGCGAAAAGAAAACAGGCCACTTCATTCAGTTTTCATCGGTGGGCGGAAGGATTGGTCCTCCGGGACGTGGGCCTTATTCGGCGGCGAAATGGGGTGTCGAAGGCTTCTCTGAAGTGCTGTCGCGCGAAGTAGCACCACTCGGCATCAAGGTCACAATTGTTGAACCTGGTGGGTTCCGTACGGACTTCGCGGGGAGTTCCACGGAACTGCGCGAAGGTCACCCCGCATACGACTCGACTGTTGGAGCTACCGCAAGATTTCAGCGCAACTACAACGGGAAGCAGCCTGGTGATCCGAAAAAGGCGGCTCAGGCGATCATTCAGCTGACGCAGGAGCGAAACCCTCCTTTGCGACTGTTGCTCGGCAGCGATGCGTACGCCGCGGTGGAGAAGAACGATCTTGCGCGATTAGAGGAAGCACGAATATGGAAGGAACTCAGTGTCTCCACCGATTTTGAGACGGAGTGACTTAGCGACGGACGTCAGCCCGTAGTTGCAAGGCGCGGATTGGCGTTCTATCCCACCTGGGTCGATGCAATCGAAGTGTCGTCCTGAACACGAGCGCTGATTTGGAAGAGAGGATATCCTTGAGCAGTTCAAATGCGGAAAAGAACAAGGCGATCATGTTGGAGGCATTCGATACCCGTCAGTTGACACTCTCACTGCAGCGGCTGCAGGATTACACTGCCACGGAATTAATATCGCTGGCAGCATAATCATGCACTGCTTATTGCCGCCGCCAATAACTATGTGTGTCAAGCAGAAATCAATTCCTTCGATGGCTCGACCTCAACTCTGGTCCGAAGTCGCACATTGAGCGCCTCAAGAATTCTGCCGGCGCGTTCGAGAGTGACTCCAAAGTATTCATTGCGCTCATCGCGTGACACTTGCGACTCATGCACCTCCAACCGCTTCGCAAGCTCTCTTTGTGAAACACCCTGAGCAATGCGAAGAGCTATCAGCAGATGCCCGAGACCGCGCAAATTGTCTAGTTCTTCAAACTCACCGCGCTTCAAGCGCTCGTAGCTCTCAACCTCTTCCTTAAATTGGAGGTAGAAGGATTCCATCGGGTCGATAACGCGTTTGATTTCCTCGTCAGTGAGGCCAGTCTCTTTCAGGCGGGCACGATGTTCACCAAGTCGCTTTTGCTCCTCAGACAGACGCTTCACCGCTTCTTGATATTCTGACTCACTCCGAATCATTACTTGCCTCCATACTCGATCTTGACTATGCCCCGTGGTTTCCCGTCGCGCCGGGATTGGCGAAATGCAGCAGGAAATTCAAGTTCATGGCCGTATTTATCCCGAATACCGCAGCCCATGCCGGGGAAATGAGGATAGAGTTCGACGCGATACCGATGCCACATCGGCAGCTGATTCTCCGGATAGCCGCGATATGGCGACCAGTCGTCTGCGCCAAAGGGCATCCCAAGACGGATACATCTGCGGATTGACTGGTCCCGCAACCAGGACGGAGCTGCGGAGCTGATCAAAGGAAACCTCGTAATCTCCCGGTGGTAGAAGCCCGTCCTGCTCAAACGGTGGAACGAACCTTAGACATTCTAGCCTCACTTGTCACAACAATCATACGTTACATATATATCAAGTATGTTCGAGCTTGACTGAATCCGCCAGCCAATGGAAGGGTCGAGGCGTGGATCAGTCATTTAGCGTTCCGCAGAGTTCTGGCACCTGTTCGTCAGTGACAAAATGAACCTGCGTAATAGGCAGAGCCAAGTCATGAATGGCGGCAAAGATTTGTTCCCGAAGCCTGAGCGCGGGGTACCTCCACTCTTCGCCTGGCATCCAGACAAAAAGCTTCCCGGCTTCGAGCCGCAGATAGCGCAGTGGAGCAAGCCAATCGAACGTGTGCGGATTGACGATCTGCCTGAGTGAACTCTTGATCTGCGTCCAGAAATTGTTGGCTGGAGCCGCATCGAGTTCTTCATGGATCGCTGCAGCGACCGCCTGCTTACCAAACTCCACGGCGGCCGCACGCTCCTCCACCTGCCGCTGTTTCCGCCACTCGCTGAAGAGATCGCCTTCAAAACAGCGAGGAACAACCTTCAGCAGGAAGCCGGTCGGATTTTCGACCGAACTCGATGAGCGAACAACGCTCCCCTTCTCGCGCAGGAAGAAGATCAGCTCCTCCGTGGTCAAATCCGGAACTTGAGCTTGGCACGCCGCTATCATTGCGGAGAGAGCCCTTTGATCCGGGACTAGAGCGTAGCGGGCGAATTCACGACGAATTTCAGCCGAATCCAATAACAACGCCTCTGTTGCTGTTGTTCTTTCCAACAACAGATCTTTGTCTTTAAACCGCATGTTCTCCTCGAACACAGTGCTCAGGTCCGAACTGACCATGCTGAGTGTGGTCTCTTTGGAAGGAGTGTCCATGTCAGGGTTGACCACAGTGTTCACGTCAGAGGTGGCTACTGTGCTCACGTAAGGATTGACCACAGTATCCCCGCCTGTTGAACCCCGCTTGTATTGGGCAGCTTGCAGTGGCCAGACGAACGAATGACCGGGCCCAATCTTCGCCTGGTAGAATCTGCCTTTTGATTGCTGCCTCTTCAGCGTGGCTTCGAAGCTGAAAACCCTGAAGATAGTCGGGGTTCGCCGCAGGATGTCGGGGGCCTGCTCTATCGCGACGAAGTCCTTGTCCAGCAGACTCTGCCGCACCCTTCTGATTGTGCTTTGCGAGAGTCCGGTCTTCCTCAGGTCATTGTGTCCCGCCTGCACCAGCTTCTCCATCTCTCCGTCCATGAGGAGCGTTGGGCCTTTCTCATATTTCCTCTTCTCGGCTTTTCGCTTCGACTCCTTCCAGAGAAGCTCATAGACAAGTGCCTCGTTCCCCGTCAGCAGGTCCTTGGCATTGTCAATTCGCTGCACCCGCCCCTCGACTACCATCTCGCCTGCTTCGGTAACCCAGACTCCCACTCGCGCCGGTCCACTTTTGCTTGGCCTCGACATCGGCACGTGCAGGTCTCTGAATCTTTCGTCAGTCGAATCGGCGGCACTGACCGCACTCAACCTCTGAGTGGCCACTGTGTCCATTCCAGACCTGAGCACTGTGTTCTCGTCTGGAGTGACCACGGTATTCAGCGGTAACCTGAGCACTGTTTCCATCTCAGACGGAACAGGGGTTGTACGCATAGACTTGGGCACTGTGTCCGAGTCAGACTTGGGCACTGTGTCCGAGTCAGACCTGAGCACTGTGTTCTCGTCTGGTTTAGCCACAGTGTTCAACGGCAACCCGAGCACTGTACTCATCTCAGGCGTGACAGGAGTCTGCGGAGACGTGGGCACTGTATTCAGTTCAGACCTGAGCACTGTGCCTGCTTCAGACCTGAGCACTGTGCCTGCTTCAGACCTGGGCACTATGTCCGCCTCAGACATGAGCACCGTGTTCGCTTCAGACTTGAGCTGGGTGTTCAGGTCAGGAACCACCACGCTGTTCATCGGTAACCTGAGCACTCTGTCCATCGTAGACGTGAGCACTGTGTCCACGTCAGAGACAACTGTAGCGAGCGCAGTATTGTCGGGCCGCTCTACCGACCCCAGGAACGATAGGTCGGGCACCAATGACGGCTCAATGATCAGCGCATCAATCTCTGCCTTGGGATCGAATGCAACGGCCCTACGCTGATGTGTCGGTCGATGATGCTTTTGTGTTGCTTGCGCCATGGGGCAAAATCTCCATTAACTGCTCAAAGGCAGTTGAGTAGTCCTGCATCGCTTTGCAGCGTGGGTCAAAATCGGAGAGGAACTGCCGCGCCTGAGTTGCCTTTCCCACCGAGGCGTCGGTTCGTATCTCGTTCAGGAGGGGAACGGAATATCGCGCCTCCAATTCGGCGAGCAAGCTCCTGGAAATGCGAGTCAGTCCGATACGTCGGTCCACCATCGTCGGAAGTATTGCAACGGAACGGATCGGGGTACGTACCGCGCGCGACAACACCTCACAAAACTGCATGCACGCCGCCGCGCCAGAAACCGAAACCAAGTCCATGTTGCAGGGAATCAGCACCTGCTGGGCGTAAACCATCGCGCATGTCTGCATCTGCCCAATTGACGGCCCTGCATCGATCACAATCGCGTCATAGGCCGAGTCGTAGCGAGCGAGCAGATCCTCCAGCACCCGCTCGCGTGCAAGTTCGTTCCCAATATGCCGCTCCGCATCGGCCGTTTGACGATTGCTGCACAGGACGTGTAGCGTGGGCGAGACGACTTCGACACAGAGTTCAAGATCGAAGCGACGAATAATGAAGTCTGCAAGGTAGTGTTTGGGCCGCAGGCGAAGAATCATGCTCAGGGACCCTTGCGAATCAGCGTCGATCAGCAAGGTTTTCTTGCCTTTGAGCGAAAGCGAGTGGCCCAGGACCATTGATGTGACTGTTTTGCCGACTCCACCGCGCTGGTTTGCCACCACGAGTTTCATCGGCATTCCAGCACCTCATTTGCGTCGCCACGGGAACTGGTGTGATTGGGTCGTACGCACAGGGAAGTGAGGCTGGCCAGCCCAAATGAGGCTAGCAGGGAAGAGAAATTTGAGCAGAATTTTAGATCAGAGGTATGCCGTAAGTATGCCATACGCTTCGCGCCTTTATGCTCTAAGTCGAGCCTTTTCAGTCCGAACAAAAAGTGCTTCCGTGCGGGCTTGGGCTAGCGTAAATTACTGATTTGATACGAGCTTGGATATGGTCGAACCTAAGTTCCGCAACTGACTCTTAATCAGTAGGTTGTAGGTTCGATTCCTACCGCGCTCACCACCCTTATCCAACTGAATAAACATTAGTTGCGCTGCACTTCCTGCTTATGGGTTTTAGCCAGCCTTTCTCGTTTTGCCATGTTTGTTACCACCTCGACTCCCGAGGCTTCGACTCCATGGCCGGCTGCCCCGTTTAAGCAGCGGAAACATCTCAGCATGAACCAGCTTCACACTCCCCTCAGATCAGACCATTTCGCGATGACACCCTCGCGTTGCCTGCACTTCACCTTCTCATCAGGCTGAATAGAGGGCTTTCCCCTCCAAGCTCTCGAACACGCTCGTGCTCCCCCCGCGGGCGGCATGAAGAGCGCGGCGCGCTTGCGCGCGGACGGGCGGTCCATTCTGGGCAAGGGTTGAATCGGGAACGCAGCTTCAATGGCGTCCATCTCTTTCGGAGCGGGCAATGGAAAGATTATGCAATGGATCCGATGTGTCGGAATAGGACGGGTGTGGTTCGCCCGTACACGACTCATGCAGCGGAGCGTCTTCAAGCCGCTGCGAACAGGATCAACCATGCGCAAGCCGGCACTGCTTTCTCCAACCTTCGCTGTAATGGCACTGAAAACCCTGCTCTGCTGCTTTCTGGTGATGGGCCTTGCCGGAGAAATGATGGCGCAGGTTGTGTTCAACGGCGGCACGGCCGTGAACTTTGGGCAGGTGGCTGTTGCCGACGCAGTGGGAGCAACGCAGACACTATCCTTCACGGTGCCGCCGGGGGTGACGCTGGGAAGCGTGCAGGCGCTGATGATGGGAGCACCAAATCTTGATTTCAATGTGACGGGAGGGACCTGCAGCGCGGGCACCACGGGGTCCAGTTGCACGGTGCAAGTGACGTTTGACCCCCTGTATCCAGGCCTGCGCAAGGGCGCGGTGGTCCTGATGGGTCAGGGCAGCACTGCGCCGGTGGGCACGGCATATATCTACGGCTTCGGCAATGGACCGCAGAACGTCTTTCAGCCTGGCATCATCACCACCTACGCGGGCAATGGAATCTCAACTTATAGCGACGGCGGCGGAGTGCCAACCAGCGCAAGTTTTGACATGCCCTACCAGATCGCAATCGATGGCTTCGGCAATGTGTATATCGGCGGAGGAACAACCCGCGTACGCAAGGTAACACCACCGACTGTGTCGAATCCTGGTGGTGTTATCTCGACTTTTTACGGCAGTGGCACCTACGGGTACATAGGCTGCAACGGTGCGGCGACTGGCCTGGAGGCCGGCTGGCCCGGTGCCGTCGCGGTGGATGGAGCCGGAAATGTTTATGTCGGCTTGTACGATTTTAAGGTGGTCTGCAAGGTCACGCCGGATGGGCAATCCACATTATTTGCGGGCAACGGAAGCGCGGGTCCAGCTAATGGTGACGGCGGACCAGCAACGAGCGCGGCAGTCTGCGGGGTGCAGGGGATAACGGTGGATCAGTATGGCAACGTGTATTTGGCCACCGACGCGTGGAACGTCCGCAAGATAGCTCTGGACGGAACCATCTCCACCGTAATTCCGGACCACGGCAATATGGGTGTCGCCGTCGATTCCGCAGGAAACGTCTATGCGTCGGATAACAATGATGTGTGGAAGTGGGGCTATTCTTCCGGTACGGTGACGTTATTTGCTGGCGACGGCGGCAGCGATTCAGGCAACGGCATTGCTGCGACAAGTGTGTACTTGCACCACCTTGGCACCGTTTCTGTCGATGCATTCGACAACGTCTGGATTCCCGATTCTTATCGTGTTTACAAGGTCACCCCCGCAGGAATTCTTTATACCATGGCGGGTTGGGGGGCTACTCTCGGCGACGGCGGCTTTGCTACCAGCGCATTTCTCAATGGCAACACCAGCGTGGCGATTGATTTCACTGGCAACTTCTACGTCTCCGACCAGGGTAATAATCGGATTCGGAAAGTTGATGTCAATAACATCTCTGTACCATTTTCCGCGGTCGCGCAGACAACGAGCGTGGCAACGGATCTCAGCCTTCTGAACATTGGCAACGCGCCGCTGAGTGTGGAGTCGATCACGACGAGCGGGAACTTCTCAATTGGGGGCGCGGACACAACCTGCATCGCAGCCGGCCAGAGTCTGACTGCGTTTGCCAGTTGCGTGATCGGCATTCAGTTTACGCCGCCGAGCTTTGGCGATTACACGGGCAGTGTGGTTGTGCAGAGCAACACGCTGTATGCGGATCCGACTACGCAGACGGTAAACCTGACGGGTGCCGGGATGCTGACGCAGACGATTAGCTTTGTCGGGCCCAGCAACCAGGCGTACAGTCCAGCGCCGATTACGCTGAACGGTTCGGCGTCCTCGGGGCTTCCGATTACTTACACCGTGACCTCCGGAGCGGCCGTCGTGAGCGGCAATCTGCTTACGGTGACGACAGCGGGGTTGATTACCGTGAAGGCCACACAGGCAGGCGATGCGAATTATGCGGCCGCGATCCCGGTAAGCCAGAGCTTTACGGTGAGCAAGGCCTCGCAGACGATTACGTTTCCGAATCCGGGGCCGCTGACATATGGGATGGCAGCGGTGACGCTGGGTGCGAGTTCAACTTCAGGGCTGCCAATTACCTACTCCGGGACGGGGATGGCCGGGATTGTGAGCCTGAGCGGAGACACGCTCACCGTGCTCGGGCTGGGAGGTCCGGCGACCCTGAAGGCCAACCAGGCGGGCAACTCGAATTACAACGCGGCGACGCAGGTGACAACCAGCGTGACCGTGACCAAAGGAGTTCCGGTCATTACATGGGCGACGCCGGCAGCCATCCCGTATGGCACGGCGCTGAGCGCAACGCAACTGGGCGCATCCACCAGCGTGCCAGGAACCTTTGCATACAACCAGAATGTCGGCGACATCCTCGCGGCTGGATCGCACGCGCTTTCCGTGACGTTCACTCCCAGCGACACAACGCACTATACGACGCCAACGGCCAACGTGACGCTGACGGTGAACACGGCGGCACTGACGGCGGCAGCCCACAGCAAGGCCATGGTCCTTGGGTCCGGTTTGCCGACCCTGGACGGAACACTGACGGGAGTGGTAAACGGCGATGGCATTACGGCAACCTATGCCACAGCGGGCGATGGAACTGTTGCGGGGAGCTATGCGATTGTGCCCACGCTGCACGATCCAAGCAACCGCTTGTCCAACTACACCTACACCGCGACGAACGGCACCCTGACGGTGTGGCCGACGGCTGTGCACGCCATGCTGGCAGCGGTGGACTTTGGGAGCGGGAATGCGGTCGGTTCGAGTTGGACGGCTCCGGTAAGCTTCGGATTCGTTGCGCCGGTGACCCTGGGCAGCATTGCGGTAGTCACACAGGGAGCAATCGGGTTGGACTTCATCGACGCGGGCACTGGGAGTTGCGCGGCAAACCAGGCGTATGGCGCGGGAGCATCCTGCACTGTGAACGTAGTGTTTGGGGCGCGCTATCCGGGACTGCGCTCGGGCGCCGTAGTCCTCAAAGACACGACCGGGAAGGTGATTGCCACCAGCTACCTGCACGGCGTTGGCACCGGTCCGCAGGCCGTGTTTACCCCTGGGATTATTAGCACCTTCGCGGGGCAGTACGCGGTTGACGGGGCTGGCAATCCGGTTGGGGGCTATAGCGGAGATGGCGGGGCTGCGGTCGCCGCGCATATTGACAATCCTTACGACGTCGCTACCGATGCCGCGGGCAATCTGTATATTGCCGAGTATTCCAACAACACGGTCCGCAAAGTTACTCCGGACGGAGCAATCTACACGGTCGCGGGTAACTACGCGCTAGGCGCGGGATACAGTGGCGATGGCGGTCCCGCCACCAGCGCTCAAATGAATGGGCCAAACGGCGTTGCGCTGGACGGAACTGGCAATCTCTACATCTCCGAGTACAACAACAACCTCGTTCGGAAGGTGACTCCGGAAGGGATTATCAGCACGGTCGCGGGTTTATACACTGCGGATTCCAATGGAAACCCAGTGGGAGGATACGCTGGTGACAACGGACCTGCCACCAGCGCGCGCTTGAATGGACCTGTCGGGGTGGTCGTGGACGGGGCTGGAAACTTCTTTATCGCCGACTGCCAGAACTACCTGGTGCGCAGAGTCACACCAGCCGGGATCATCAGCCGGTATGCAGGATATGTCGATGCGAATGGAATGCCCTGGGGTGGGCACAGCGGCGACGGAGGCCCGGCCACATCGGCGGTGCTTGACGGGCCAGGTGGCCTCGCTCTGGATGCCGCAGGCAATCTGTACCTCACCGATTGGGGCTACAACGTGGTCCGCAAAGTATCCGTGGATGGCATCATCACTAGGGTAGCGGGCGCATATACCACAGCTACCGATTCAAATGGAATCCCCATTGGTGGCTACAGTGGTGACGGCGGTCCGGCAACCAACGCCGCATTCAATGGCCCCTCGTCGGTGAAAGTAGATGCCGCCGGAAACCTTTACATCACAGACTCCTACAATTACGCGATTCGCAAGGTCACGCCCGATGGAGTTGTGAACACCATAGCCCGCTCGGTGGATTCGAACGGGAAACCAGCTTCAGGGAACTCCGGCGATGGGTTGCCGCTGACCGGCGCGAAGTTTGGATGGCCTGCGG
>CAILAZ010000004.1 GCA_903832295.1 uncultured Acidobacteriota bacterium | reverse complement strand
CGCAACAAAGCCGTGAAGCCTCAGAGCATTGTTCCGATCTGCAAATAGGAGGACGCGATGAGCCAACCTGGAGGGGTGCATAAAGACAATGATGGACCGCAACTACAACGTTCTGTTCCTTTGTACGGGCAACTCTGCCCGCTCGGTGCTGGCCGAGGCCATTCTGAACCACAAGGGCCAGCCGAAGTTTCATGCCTTCAGCGCGGGGAGTCACCCGTCAGGACAAGTCCGGCCGGAAGCACTACGGCAGCTTGCGTTGGCGCGGGTGAGTGTGGAAGGGCTGCGCAGCAAGTCGTGGGAGGAGTTTGCAGCGCCGGGCGCCCCGAAATTGGATTTTGTATTCACGGTGTGTGACAACGCAGCGAACGAGGTATGTCCCTACTGGCCGGGGCAACCGGTAACGGCGCACTGGGGGATACCCGATCCCGCGGCGGTAACGGGAACGCCAGCGCAGATTGCGAAGGCATTCCGGGACGCCTTTTTTCTGCTGGACCGGCGTATCAGCCTGTTTCTCTCGCTGCCGCTGAGCAGCCTGGACGGCATGAGCCTGAAGAAGGAACTGGATAAGATCGGCCGGACGGACCAGGCTGCACAAGGCCAGATTTCTTCGCAGTAGATGGGAGATGAGGGATGAAGGTCAGCAGCAGACTCGGGTTTCTGGATCGCTACCTGACGGCGTGGATTTTCTCCGCCATGGCACTTGGGGTTGCACTTGGCTGGCTTGTGCCCGGCGTGGTGCCGTTGCTGAATCGCTTCAGCATTGGAACTACTTCCATCCCCATCGCGGTGGGCCTGATCGTGATGATGTATCCGCCGTTTACGAAGGTCCGTTTCGAAGATCTTGGCGAGGTATTCCGCGACAAGCGGATACTTGGGCTTTCGCTGGTGCAGAACTGGGTGATCGGACCAGTGCTGATGTTCGTGCTTGCCATCACCTTTCTGCGCGATTTTCCGGAGTACATGGCGGGGCTCATCATGATCGGCCTGGCGCGTTGCATTGCCATGGTGATTGTGTGGAACGAACTTGCCAAGGGCGATAGCGAGTATGCCGCAGGGCTGGTGGCGTTCAACTCCCTGTTCCAGGTGTTCTTCTACTCGCTGTATGCATGGGTGTTCATTACTGTGCTGCCGCCGAAGTTTGGACTGGCAGGCACCGTGGTGGATGTTTCCATGGGGGCGATTGCGCGCAGTGTCTTCCTCTACCTGGGCATTCCATTTCTCGCAGGCTTGTTGACGAGGGCCGCCCTTGTTCGCGCCAAGGGACGCGCCTGGTACGATCACAGCTTCGTGCCTCGGGTCAGCCCGCTCACGCTGATCGCATTGCTGTTCACCATCGTGGTGATGTTCTCGCTGAAGGGCGAGTACATCGTGAGGCTGCCGCTGGACGTTGTACGAATTGCGGTGCCGCTTTTGATCTACTTTGTGGTGATGTTCCTGATCTCGTTCTACATGGGCAAGAGGCTTGGCGCTGACTACGCCAAGACGGTAACGCTCTCCTTTACCGCGGCCTCGAACAACTTTGAACTTGCGATCGCGGTTGCGGTGGCAGTGTTCGGGATCAATTCGGGGGCAGCGTTTGCGGCGGTGATCGGTCCCCTGGTTGAGGTGCCGGTGATGATCGCACTGGTGAACGTGGCGCTCTACCTCCAGCGCCGGCACTTTCCAGAGGCGATTCCTGAGCGGACCTGATGGATCACCGTGATCGCTCACCATTCCAGGTTGGGATGAGTGGAGCGGAGTCTGCCAGTGCGGAACTGGTTTGCGCGGCGAGGCATTCGGGAGCGCTTGTAATCCGATTTCAGCGCCAACTCTGATTGCGAGGCCTTAGGGGGAGGTTTATTTCACAGGTACTGCAATGTAATTAGCTGAACAGTACTCAATCCCGGGCTATAATTCCTCAAAATGCCGTAGCGGCGAGCCAACCGCTTCGGCCCGGGGTCGTACATCTTGAATCATGCGGCAGACCAACAGAGCGCCCGCGCGTCGTGGTATCGGTATGGCGTGCTGTTTCCGGGGTTTGTGGTGCTCGCGATTTCAGTTGCGATGCTGCTGGGCTGGGTCTATCAGCCTGAGGTCTTCCGCCGCTTCAATCTGACATTTGGGGAAACGAAGCCGAACTCGGCGCTGGGGTTTGTTTTCCTTAGTATTTCACTGCTGCTGCTGGACAGCCCTCACCGCCCGTTGCGAATTCTGTCGCGCGCAGCGGCCGTGAGTGCGGCGCTGTTGGGCGCGATGACTGGATTTGAATTTCTTACGGGCATCAACCTCGGTATCGACCATCGGTTCCTCGCCGTTTTTGCGGGGGGGACGGGCGAACTCGATCCGCCGCGCATGTCAGCGGTGAGCGCTCTGAACCTGACGATGCTGGGATTGGCGATTCCGTGGATCGACAAGAGCTGGGGGCGCTACTCGCCGACAGCGGTATTCACCTGGGCGACGGCGGCACTCTCGTTCCTGGCGCTTACGGGGTACGCCTACGATCCCGGAAGCCTTCAGCCGCTGCAGGTTTTCTCCCGTGTCTCCCTCTCGGTCTCGGTGATCTTCCTGCTGTTGTGCATGGCCATCATGTTTGCGCGGCCGGAGCGGGGCGCGGGCGCGATTGTGCTGCGCAGGGACCTGGGCGGAGAAGCGGCAAGGCGACTGCTTCCGGCGGCGATCTTCATTCCATTCACGGCCAGTCTCGTGATTTTCAAGATGTACCAGGCCGGGACGTATGGTTCTGCGCTGATGATTTTCCTGTTCGTGGTGGCTCCGGTGGTGATTTTTGTGCCGCTGGTTCTATTCAGCGCGTCGTTGCTGAGCCGCATGGAGAAGGTGCGCCGGCAGAGCGAGGATGAGTTGCGGGTAAGCACCCAGCGATTCTCAAGCGTTGTGGCCTCAGCGATGGACGCGATTATCACGCTGGATGAGAGTTTG
>CAILAZ010000003.1 GCA_903832295.1 uncultured Acidobacteriota bacterium | reverse complement strand
TTTACATAGGGAACAATTGGCTCGAGCGGTTGCTTGGTGCAGGCGCTCATACCTGCAAGCGCCATTGAAGCACCCATGATCCGCATGAAGTCGCGCCGCGAACTCTTGTCCGTCCACTCCGAGGCGTGTTTTGGAAACTCACGGTGCAGCATCTCTTCGAACTCTGGCGTTTGCGCCAATTCGTCAAGTGTGCGCCAGTACTGCGGGCCTCGGGCTTCGCTTAACTTCTCGCGTACTTCCGCCAGTTCCAATTTGTCCTTCTTGCCGGGACACACATCCCCGTTTCCAGTCTTCTGCACTTTATCCATTCGCTTCGATTCCACTCGTCAGATTCTTTGCTTCTGCTCCTGCATCTATCAGCGGTGGCAGGTATTGCAACTGGTAATGTCTCGCGGCGAGCGCACGTTGTTGGCTTTCACCAGGTAGGTACCCAGACCCTCGGGACCCGTCTGGCTGGTAAATGTCCGGTAGTTGTCGCCTTCGCGAATCGTCACGGGGTGCGATTCCGACGGCTCCTCGTAAGCCATGTTGTAAATCTGGTCGCCCATGGTTGCAGGGTTCTTTGCGTCCTGCTTTACGTAATGAGGACGTAAATTCTTCTCCGGGGAGCGGTGGCAGTTCAGGCACCACTCCATCTGCAGTGAAGCCTGGTTATACATCAACCCCATCTGGTCAACCCGACCGTGGCAACTGTTGCATCCGACCCCCTTGTTCACGTGGATGCTGTGATCGAAATAGGCAAAATCCGGAAGGTCATTGGCGCGGGTCCAGCTCAGGCTTCGACCCGTGCGATAGCTCTCACGCACCGGTTCCAGCATTGGAGCCGCTGTCCAAATCTGCGAGTGGCAGTTCATGCAGGTCTTAGTCGGAGGCACGCCCGCATAGCCTGAAACCTCGACCGACGTATGGCAATAACGGCAGTCAATTCCGAGGCCTGCAACATGGTGCTGGTGAGGAAACGGAACAGGCTGCGGACGGGCAACGCCGGCGTAGGTGAAATAGGGCGAACGCTGAAGCTGCAACGCCGTCCACAGAAGGCCTACCACCAGGATCAATCCGCCCAGGATAGATGCCTTTGCAATCGAATTGGCACTGCGATGGAATATCTGCGCCATTTATGGAAACTGTCCATTACTTACTTGCCAGGGCGTAGCCTGGGTTGAAGGCAAAAGCTGCGGTTACGGCGAGGGGGCGTCCTTGTCTCCCGATCGCGTCCCAGAGCTCACACCTGAGTGTGACTAGTGGCAAACTGTAGCGTGACATACGTCACCGGAACCTCGGATTATAGCAGGAGCAACTAAGTGTTCACTCTAAGTCAGCACGAAAAATCACCTACAACGCCCGAAGGAACCCCGACGATTTAGGTATTAAGTGTGAGATGCAGCAACTAGGGAATTTAGTGCAGATTTTTCGTTGAGCAGAGAGTAGTTAAAGGTCCCTTGTCCCGAAGTGAGACTGGAATCGCGAGCGATTAATCAGGATTCAGAACCGAGCCCGCTAGCTCCGAGGGGGCAGAGGTGCGACAGGCGTCGCACCCCTAGGGTCCGGTTGAATTGTTCCTAGTCATGAATGTAGAAATCTACACTGACTTCCATCTTCACTGCGATTGGCACGCCATCTTTTTCTGCTGGCTTATACTTCCACTCCTTTACAGCGATGATGGCGTTTTCATCGAGTCCATAGCCCAATCCTTTAAGAACTTTTGCATCGACCACGTCGCCCTTCTTGTCAATGACAATGGCGACCGTGACGCTGCCTTCGATCTTCTTCTTTTTCGCCTCAACCGTGTAGTCCGGACTGGCTACTTCTGTGAGCCTGGGCGGCGTGAGGTCATCGGTGATGGCCACAGCCTGGTCAATTGTTTGCGCTTTGCTTTGTGCGGCACAGCTGGACGCTACGCTTACCATCAGCAAAGCTGTTAGTGCTGCCAGAAGAACGCGTTTCATTGAGGTGCCTCCGTGCCGCGCGCTACAGACTCCGTCCGCGGACAGTCTTCTCATGCATATTTCAACGCTCTTCGCGAGTATTCGCAGTGACATAGCGCACAGTGCCCGGCCAATTGTGGCGGGGTCAGCCTGAAAGCGAGCGTTCCCGTCACGAGATGACCAGGAGCTTCGGCTCCGTCATTTCCTCAATGCTGTAGCGGATACCCTCGCGCCCGGTTCCGGAATCTTTCACCCCTCCGTAGGGCATGTGGTCGATGCGGAAGGTGGGCACGTCTCCGGCTACGACTGCTCCGACTTCCAGTTCTTGGTAGGCTCGGAAGACCCGGGCCATATCGTTGGTAAAAACTCCCGCTTGCAGCCCATACGGAGATCGATTCACTCTGCCGAGCACTTCGTCGAAGCTGTCGTAGGGCTCCACCGTGACCACCGGGGCAAAGAGCTCCTGGCAGTTGACCCTTTGGTTTTCTGACGTGCCGGTAAGCACCGTGGGCTCAAGCAGCGATCCATCGCGCCTTCCACCACACACAATCGTCGCACCGCCGGCAACGGCTTCGGCAATCCACTCTTCTGCACGTTCAGCATCTTCCAGTCGAATCATTGGGCCGACGTCGGTTAACTCGTCAGAGGGATCGCCGAGTCGCAACTTCAGGGCTGCCGTAGTGAGCTTCTCCAGAAATGCTCCGAAGATGCTGCGTTCCACGAAGATTCGTTGCACGCTGATGCAGCTCTGCCCAGCATAGGCGAATCCACCCATTGCGCAGCGCGCCGCAGCCTTGTCGATATCAGCATCGGAATGGATGATGCAGCCCGCGTTGCCTCCCAGTTCCAGCGCCACACGCTTCTTGCCGGCACGCGCTTTCAGGGCCCAGCCTGCGCTCGAGGAGCCCGTGAAGGTGAACAGCTTAAAGCGTTCGTCCTCAATCAGCGGTGAGGCGGTTTGTGCGGTCATCGGCAGAATACTGACGGCTTCTTTCGGATAACCGGAACGGGCGATTACGTCGGCCAGCATCAGGGCAACCAGGGGTGTCTTTGTGGCCGGTTTCAGAACAATGGAGCAACCTGCGGCCAATGCCGGTGCGATCTTGTGTGCCACCAGATTCAAGGGAAAGTTGAACGGACTGATAGCCGATACCGGGCCCAGCGGTACGCGACGCAGCAACCCCAACCGGTTGACGCTCGCGGCCTGTGCATCGAGCGGCAGCAACTCGCCGTTCAGTCTAGTGGTCTCCTCTGCCGCGTATTGAAAGCAGAATGCCGCGCGCTCCACTTCGCTCCGAGCCGTGCGAATTGGCTTGCCCGCCTCTGCAGAAATGCATTGCGCGAACTCTTCGGCACGAGCGGTGAGTTCCACTGCGATATTGTTGAGCGCACATTGGCGTTCAAAGGCGGCCAGCTTGCGTGTTATTGCAAAGGCCCGATGCGCAGCACTGACCGCTTGCTCCAGGTGTTCGGATTGGGCCAGAGAGATCCGGCCAATCACCCGTTGATCAAAGGGCGAGTTCACATCCACAATCTGATCAGAGGTAAGCCACTGCCCTGCCAGGTAAAACGAATAGACACCTCGTGTGGAGGTGGAGACCACTTCAACTGCGCTCGTGTTGGATTTGTCGCGGCTCATGGAAAGTATGGTACACCCGCAGATTCTGATGCTGGCGGAAGGGTCCGACTTTCACCCTCCGGCCCGCAGAGAGCTCTGTCCTGTCATTCACGCCGGCTTCGTTTCGATCTTCTTCATCATGATGTCAATGATTTTCTGATCTACCACTTCCATCGTGCGACCGAGTTCTGCCAGGTTGAGGATGGTCTGCTCGGCAGTGGGTGCTACGATTCCATTGTCGTCGGGCACCTCGGCCTTTCGCATGGCTAGTTGAGCGCTGCGTACCGCCATCTCTGCTGCGTTGCTTACCTTCAGGGCACAGCCAATCTTGGCGCCGTCGCAGATCATACCCGTGAGCGTAGCGGCCATGATCTTAACTGCCCGCTCGACTTCCTCGGCTCCACCACCCATGGCGTATACCACGCCGCAGGCAGCGCCTATCCCAGCTTTGATTGCCACGCCGCATAGTGCCGAGAGGTAGCCAATGTATGCAGTCAGATACATTGTGACCAGGTGGGAGAGTGCAACGGATTGGAGCATTTTCAGCTCGGCCAATCCGTGAGCACCCGCATAACTCACCACTGGAATTGTCCCGATGATTCCCTGATTTCCGGAACCAGCTGAGGTCATGATCTCCACGGGATAACCGGACATTCGCGCATCGCTTCCTGCCGCAGTCAGACTCGCCATGTGCTGAGCAAAGCTACTCGCATCTTCGTCTGCGGTACCAAAATAACCTGTCCCAATCCCCATCGGCCGGGTAAGCCCTGCCCTGCACGCAGCTACGTTCATCACTACGGTGTTCCGCAACAGCGCGAGCACGCCTTCCGGAAGGTCCTCCACCAGGTCGATGACTTCCTTGAGGGACATAGCCTTCAGAGCGGACACTTCCGGTGAGACTTGAGTTTTGCTGTTCAGCTTGTCTTCACCGAAGACGATTTCGCCATTACATTTCAACCACGAAAGTATCGAATGTTCGTGACGAATCATGGAGGCGCCGAGCCGTCCTTCCAACTGCGCTTCCACCTCGATATACACCTCTGCCGGCGCATCTTCCGTGATGGAAATCTCGACTTTGCGATTTTGTATCAATTTCTCTGCTGCGCGGATTCGATCGGAGTTGAGTCCTGCAAACAGATTCATCCCCTGGCTGGGATCGCAGTAAACCCCGAGCGCAGCCGCCATCACGATTCCCTTGTGACCCTCTGCATTAGGAATCAGAATCGCGAAGCTGTTTTTGAAAATATTGCGGCTCACGCGAACGCGCAGCAAGCGCACATCCTCCGCAACCTTCAGATTACATATCTTCCCTGGCAGCCACCCACAAGCAGCCTGAACGGCGGCGGAAGCGGCAAAGGCCACCGCTACCGGTTCGGTGCATCCCAAGGCTGGTTTGAGTATTTGGTTGAAGAGCTGATCCAAGTCGATGCGACGGTTGGTACGGTGCATAGTGGACGTCCTGGGGCAAAATGAAAAATGCGCACCCGAAGGTGCGCGGAGTCGCGAGTGGTGATGCGCTCCCCAGCCAAATGGCAGGGAGCACACCACCGAAACATGTGAAACTACGCCTTTGGTTCGTCGCCGCCCTCGGCTGCAGGGCCCTGCTGCTCTTCCATAGCCTTGCGTGTTTCTTCGGCTCGCTTGGCACGGAGCTCGGCACGCTTTTCGCGCTTTTCATCCACTACCTTCTCGCTGCCGAGAATCTCGATGAATGCCTTTTCGCCGCCGTCGCCCTTACGGAAGCCGGTGAGAATGATGCGCGTATAACCGCCGTTCCGGTCGCCGAAGCGCGGCCCGATGGTGTTAAACAGCTTGTCAACCGCCTGCGGCGTCATCAGGAACGATGCGGCCAGACGGCGGTGGGAGACCCCACCTTTTTTGCCGAGTGTGATCATCTTCTCGACGTGAGACTTCATTGCCTTCGCCTTGGTAACGGTGGTCTCGATCCGCTCTTCGATAATCAGAGAGGTGACCAGGTTCCGCAACAAGGCGCGCCGGTGGGAGGTGTTCCGGCCTAATTTCCAACCTGCTACACGATGACGCATGACTCGATCCTTGATATCGCCGGAGCCGCAGACAATCCGGCTGAACTTGTCTCCTGGCTGAACCGGGAGGATTGCGGGAGTCGCCTCGCGGCGAATCCCGCTTAAACGATTTAGAAGCCCGGATTGCTGTCGTTAGAGCCAAACGACGACGGCAAACTGCTTCCCATCGTTGACTGGCTGGTCGCAACGGCGTTGCCGTGCTCGTCGATCTTCATTCCGAGGCCGAGGCCCATCGAGGCAAGGATTTCCTTGATCTCGTTGAGTGACTTGCGGCCGAAATTCTTCGTCTTTAACATCTCGGCTTCCGTCTTGCAAACCAGCTCGCCGATGGTCTGAATGTTGGCATTCTTCAGGCAGTTATAGCTGCGAACGCTGAGTTCCAGCTCTTCTACTGAACGATTCAGATTCTCGTTGCGGATTTCCGGCTTGTTGTCTGCCGAAATGCCAGCTGCTTCCACTTCTTCCTCAAAGTTGATGAAGATATTCATGTGGTCTTTGAGCAGTTTGGCCGCCAAGCCGATTGCATCCGGAGGCGTGACCGAACCATTGGTCCACACTTCCAGGGCAAGCTTGTCGTAGTCGGTGATTTGACCAAGACGGGCTGCTTCCACCGCGTAGTTCACCTTGCGAACCGGCGAGTGCACGGAATCGATGGGAATGAACCCCAAACCAAGATCCTCGTCAAAGTTCTTGTCCGCAGAGACGTAGCCACGGCCTTTCTTCAGGCGCAACTCCATCTCAAGCTTTCCGCCTTCGCTCACCGTCGCAATGTAGACGTCTTTGTCCAGAACCTCCACATCGCCATCTGCTTCAATCATGCCGCTGGTGATAACACCCGGCTGGTCGGCGCGCAAATAAATCATCTTCGGCGCGTCGCCAGAGAGCTTGAATGGAATCTGCTTCAGGTTAAGGATAATATCGGTGGCATCTTCGACGACACCGGGAATCGACTGGAACTCGTGCAGCACACCTTCGATCTTGACGGCGGTGATCGCCGCTCCCTCAATCGAGGAGAGCAGGACACGGCGCAGCGCATTTCCGATGGTCGTACCGAATCCGCGTTCGAACGGCTGCGCCCAGAAGTGACCGTACTTGTCAGTCAGCGATTCAGAATCCATCGCCAGGCGCTTTGGTTTTTGAAAACCCTTCCAGAGCATTCGTTTCTCCTCTTTCTTCGGCCGTTTGGCACTGCGGTCAAACTTGCCCGCAGACTGATCTGGTCCGAGACAGGGTGATGCGGCACGGGTTGAGGGCCGTGCCGCTGTAAATTGGTTGCTCGACAACTCCGAAATATCTCCGGTAGCGTCGGCTCTTGCCGGACTTTACTTGCTGTAAAGTTCGACGATGAGCTGTTCGTTGACGGGCAAGTTGATATCTTCACGACGCGGCAAGGACAGGACGCGACCCTTGTAATTGTCGCGATCGATCTCAAGCCAGGTCGGAGCTGTCTGATGCGAAGCAAACTCCTTCGCCGCTTCCAGAATGACCAGCTTACGGCTGTTTTCTCGGACTGCGATCTCCTCGCCCACATTCACCTGGAACGAAGGGATGTTCACCTTGCGGCCGTTCACCGCAATGTGGCCGTGACGCACGAGCTGGCGGGCCTGACGGCGCGCTACGGCGAATCCGAGACGGAACACAACTGAATCGAGACGGCGCTCCAGCTGCTGGAGCAGGATCTCGCCGGTAACGCCCTTAGCGCGAGCGGCCTTCTCGAAATAATTGCGGAATTGGCTTTCCTGCGCAAAATACATGCGCTTGGCCTTCTGCTTTTCGCGGAGCTGAAGACCGTATCCGACGATCTTCGCTTTGCGGTCCTTGCCGTGCTGGCCGGGAGCAAAATTACGTTTCTCGACCGGGCACTTTTCCATGAAGCACTTTGCGCCCTTGAGGAACAACTTCGTTCCTTCTCGGCGGCAAAGGCGGCATACTGCGTCTTTATAGCGAGCCAACTTATTTCTCCTTCGGTCTGTGAGCGGTTTACGGGAGTTGGAATCCCTTCCATCCCGCTCGAATCTTTGTCAGCCGGAAATGGCCCTGAGCCATGCCGGGGCGCCGCCATACAGGGGCGGCTACGGTGCTGCAATCAAACGCGGCGCTTCTTCGGCGGACGGCAGCCGTTATGCGGAACCGGGGTGACGTCCTTGATCGTGCGGACCTCGACTCCTGCTGCAGCCAGTGCGCGAATCGCCGACTCACGACCCGAACCGGGGCCCGAGACGCGTACATCTACGCTGCGAAGACCGTGATCGCGCGCCGTGTTGGCGGCGTTCATCGCGGCTTGCTGCGCGGCAAATGGCGTTCCCTTACGCGAGCCGCGGAATCCGAGGGAGCCTGAGCTCTTCCAGGAAATCACGTTGCCCGACGGGTCGCTGATGGTGACGATGGTGTTGTTGAAAGAAGCGCTGATCATCACAAGCCCATGGGGGATGTGCTTGCGCTCTTTCTTCTTGAACTTCTTATTCTTATTCTTCTTATCCGACGCGGAAGCGCCGGCGCCAGCTGCTTTTGCCATATTCCGTTCTCAATTCCTGTTCTGGGTTGCCAGTAAGCGCTTTCCATCCCGCCAACAGCGGCGGTAAGGAAAGTCGCGACCTTGCGGCCAGGCGATGCTACTTCGTCGCCTTCTTCTTTCCGGCCACTGTGCCCTTGCGCGGACCCTTGCGGGTACGGGCATTGGTATGCGTGCGCTGTCCACGGACAGGCAGGCTGCGACGGTGGCGGTTGCCGCGATAAGAGCCGATTTCAATGAGTCGCTTGATGTGAAGCGAGATTTCCTTGCGCAGATCACCTTCGACCTGGCCTTCGTTCTCGATCACCTGACGGATGCGATTCACTTCCTCTTCGCTCAGGTCCTGGATCTTCTTGAGCGGATCAACCGTTGCCGTGCCGAGAATCTTAATGGCGCGGGGCTGGCCGATTCCGTAGATGTAAGTGAGCGCGATGCGTGCCTGTTTGTTACGGGGCAGATCGACGCCTGCAATACGAGCCATGTGTGTGTCCTACTCCTGGTTGAGCAGGCCGGGGATTAGCCCTGGCGCTGCTTATGTTTCGAGTTTTCGCAGATCACGCGCACCACACCGTGGCGGTGAATGACCTTGCACTTGTCACAAATCTTCTTTACTGAAGCGCGAACCTTCATGATCCACTTCCCTTGTTCAACTCAACTCGTCCAGAGCCAACACGCTCCGGAACGCTGCTGCCGTCTCCTTCACTCACTGCGCCCGGAGAACGTCTTGCAATTGGGACACAACCAAGTCCCCGTACAAACACGCAAATGCCCGCTAGCCCATTCAGGCCATCGCGGGTTGCGCGAACTTTTCCGCTACTTGTAGCGGTACACAATGCGTCCGCGATTCAGGTCGTAAGGGGAAAGCTCCACGGCCACGCGGTCACCTGGCAGAATTCGAATAAAGTTCTTGCGCATCTTGCCCGACACGTGCGCAAGCACCTCGTGATCATTCTCGAGTTTAACCCTGAACATCGCATTCGGCAGTGGCTCGATGACCATTGCCATAACTTCAATCGCGTCTTCCTTACTCATCCAACCTCAATCTCGGTTTCCATTTCCCGGCCCCGTGGTCCGGAATCTGAATCTAATCGGTCAGGATCACTGGACCGTCTTTCGTAATAGCCACACAGTGCTCAAAATGCGCGCTTGGTCTGCCATCCTGGGTAACTGCCGTCCACTTATCGTCCAGTACGCGAACCGATGCGCCACCTGCATTCACCATGGGCTCAATTGCGATTACCATACCTTCGCGCAGCTTTAATCCCTGGTCGCGCACACCGTAGTTGGGTACCTGCGGATCCTCATGCAGCTTGGTACCGATGCCGTGACCAACAAACTCACGCACAACGCTAAAACCCGCGGCTTCCACATACCCCTGCACGGCAGCCCCGATATCGCCTAACCTGCCACCTACAAGGGCGGCTTCAATTCCCTTTTGCAGGGATTGTTCGGTCACATTCACCAGCGTGTGCAACTCGTCGCTTATCGTGCCAACTGGAACGGTCACGGCAGCGTCCCCGTAATAGCCGTCCAGTACCACTCCACAGTCAATGGACACGATGTCACCCTCGACCAGCTTGCGCGTCTCGGATGGGATCCCGTGCACCACTTCCTGGTTGATCGAGGTGCAAAGCACACAGGGGTAATCGTAGTACCCCTTGAATGCGGGCTTTGCCCCGAGATCGCGAATCTTCTTTTCCGCCACGCGCTCCAGGTCCATAGTGCTCAGGCCCGGTGCGACGATGGCGCTTACTGCATCCAGCACTTGTCGAACGATCCGGCCACTGCGCCGCATCTTTTCGATTTCGCCAGCGGACTTACACACTATCGACATGTTCAATTGCCTTGAATGCCTCGGCAGAGATAAACTCCAGCTCCGCCGCTCCGTCGATATCGGTCAGACGGTGCCGTTGCGCATAGTACTTGACCAGTGGCAGCGTCTGATTCTCGTAATTCTTCAAGCGCTCCATGATGACGTCGTCACGATCATCTTTTCGCGTGACGAGTGCCGAGCCGTCAACATCGCAGACGCCTTCGACGAGAGAACGCTGAGAGGTGTTATTGTTGAAGATCCGCCCGCAGGTGGGACAAGTCCGACGTCCGGTTAGCCTTCGCAACAATTTATTATACTCCACCACTAGTTGGATCACAACCAGCGGCTTACAGCCGTGCTCCGTCCTAAAGCAATGATTCTCGGCAAGATAGTCATCAAGCCATTCGGATTGCACGACGGTGCGTGGAAAACCGTCCAAAATGTAGCCGCGCGCGCAGTCCGGTTGAGCCAACCGGTCCGCCACCATCTGGCAGACTAGTTGGTCTGGAGCAAAGTGCCCGTTTTCCATCAACTCCTTGGCTTCTTTGCCAAGCTGGGTGCCGCGGCTGATGTTATCGCGCAGTATGTCTCCGGTTGAGATTTGTGGAATCCCATAATGATCCGAGATTCGCTTCGCCTGCGTCCCTTTGCCGGCCCCAGGTGCTCCCAAAAGGATCACCGGGCCGACAAGGATTTGTTTACTCTTTACAAATGGCACGGGGATGGCCTGAGTATCCATCGCGTAACCTCCGACAGCAGATTCTGCTATACCAAGGCTACGTACTTTACCACGCCCTGCGTCCTCTGATGCGACCACTTTTAGGGGTGAAGCCTTCATAATGACGCATAATGAGCTGCGACTCGATCTGGTTGACCGTATCCATCGCCACGCCCACCACGATCAGCAGTGAGGTTCCACCAAAGTAGAAGTTCACATTCAACCCCTGCAGGATGAAGTTGGGCAGCCTGTCAAACAGGTTCCCGCCCATCCAGACCGGCAGGTGATTCAGGTGGATACCGGCGATCATCCACTCTGGAATCAACGAGATAACAATCAGGTACAGTGCGCCTACCAGGGTAATTCTGGTAAGCACGTCATTGATGTAGTTGCTGGTACGGACGCCTGGACGGATACCGGGGATGAATCCTCCATACTTCTGCATATTGTCGCTCACGTCTTTCGGATTGAAGACGATCGAGACATAGAAGTAGGCGAAGAACAGGATACCCACTGCGTACAAAAATGTATGCAACGGCTCGCCCCAGCCCAAGGCCTTGCTTAATCCCCCGAAGAATGGGCCAAACCACTTGCTGTTTTGAAGGGCTAGCCCAACAGTCTGCGGAAGGGTCAGCACTGAACTGGCGAAGATCACCGGCATTACGCCGCCGGAGTTGACGCGCAGCGGAAGGTGGGTGGACTGGCCGCCCATCACCTTGCGTCCAACTACCCGCTTGGCGTACTGCACGGGAATTCGCCTCTCGCTCCGTTCCACGAAGACGATGAAAGCGACCACCAGGACCATGACGCCCATGAGCACCACGATTCCAATGGGATTCAGGGCGCCACCGCTGCTCGCCTTTTGCCAGAGCTCCACCACGGCGCGGGGCAGGCCCACAACGATACCGGTGAAGATGATAAGCGACATGCCATTGCCGATGCCGCGCTGCGTGATCTGCTCGCCGAGCCACATAATGAACGTGGTGCCGGTCGTCAGCGTCAGCATCGTCATAAGCACGAATCCGACGCCCGGATTACGCACCAGTTGTTCTCCGCCCATGCCGCGCTGTAGCGCCATGGCGATGCCGAACGACTGCATTGCGCTGAGCACAACTGTCAGGTAGCGGGTCCACTGGGTGATCTTCTTGCGTCCAAGCTCGCCCTCCTTCTGCAGGCGCGCCAGCGGTTCGTAAACCACGGTCAGCAATTGCAGAATGATGGACGCTGTGATGTAGGGCATGATGCCCAGCGCAAAAATGGTCAGCCGGCGCAGGTTGCCGCCGCTGAACATGTCCACAAACCCGAGAAGGCCGCCGCTGGCGCTGGCAAACAAACGTGCCAATGCAGCCGGGTCAATGCCGGGAGTCGGAAGGTGGCCGCCGATGCGGTAGACGGCAAGCAGCCCAAGCGTAAACAGTACGCGCTTGCGCAGGTCCGGGATTTTAAAGATGTTCGCCAGCTTCTCGAACATGGTAAGAGGGCCTCTGTGCCTGTGCTGTTCGGGTCCGCGGCTATCCCATCCTGCGGGAGAACCGGACCCAGCCCGCCTGTTCGCTGCAGGCGGGCTCGGGTGATCTTACTTCTTGCCGCGCTTCAGGGGAGCAGGCTGTTTCACTTCGATGATCTGAGCCGTGCCGCCGGCAGCGGTAATTTTCTGCTGTGCTGTCTCGCTGAACTTATGGGCGTACACGGTCAGAGCCGAGGTCAATTCCCCAACACCCAGAACCTTGATCAGTCCATTCTTCTTGCTGATGACGCGCAGCTCGTAGAGAACTTCCGGGGTCAGATCGGTCACGCCCAATTCAGCCAGACGCGACAGGTTCACCACCTGGAATTCCTTCTTGAAGATATTGACGAAGCCGCGCTTTGGGAGACGGCGGTGCAGCGGCATCTGGCCGCCTTCGAATCCGCGCATGCTGCGCGAACCTGAGCGCGATCGCTGTCCCTTGTGTCCACGGGTCGAAGTTTTACCCATGCCGGAGCCCATACCACGGCCCACGCGCTTGCGGTTTTCATTCGCCTTGGCTGGCTTGCGAATCGTTGTTAGATTCATTGTTCGTTTCCCTGGCATGGTGCCAAACATGCAATTGGGCTGTCTGTGACAGCCGAACATCTCCGTTCAACTTCAGGAGCGTTCCCCGTGGCGAGCGGGCTGTGTCCTAGCGCCGTCCAGCATCGCTGGACGACTCGGTTTGTGATCCGCTCCGGCTTTATTCGCCGACGATCTGGATCAGATGGGGCACCTTGGCTACCATGCCCCGGATCGAGAGGGTATCCTCACGTTCGATGACCTGGTTCAGGTGAGTAAAGCCGAGGCCCTTGATCACCAGCCGCTGCTTGGCGGGCGTGCAATTCTGCGAAATCACCCACTTCAGCTTCAGCCGTGTGCCGGCCGGAGCCTGCACCTTGGGAGTCTTGTTGCGTACACGTGGCATGGTTTAGAGCTCCTCCACGGACTTGCCGCGATTGGCAGCCACTTCGGCACGGTCGCGCAGCTTCTTCAGCGCGTCAAACGTGGCCTTGATGACGTTGTGCGGGTTCGTCGTGCCGATGGATTTGGTCAGCACATTCTGGATGCCTACCGAAGTCATCACCGCGCGGACAGCACCTCCGGCGATGACGCCGGTGCCTTCCGGAGCGGGCTTCAGCAGCACCCGGCCTGAGCCATAACGGCCCAGCGAAACGTGCGGAATCGAGGTTTGCGTGAGGTTTACCTTGATCAGGTTCTTCTTGGCCGATTCGATCCCCTTGCGAATTGCCTGGGGAACCTCCTTGGCTTTTCCGGAACCGTAGCCAACCACGCCAGTCGCCGGATCACCGATCACGACCAGGGCCGCAAACGACATGTTCTTGCCGCCTTTGACCACCTTGGTCACACGGTTGATGTTGACAACCTGATCTTTCAGGTTGTAATTCCCGGCATCGAGCTTTTTCTTGACGATTGCCATTTGCTGTCGATTCTCCTGGAGACCGCGCCTGCGATCTCCGAAATCATGCGGACTAACGGTTTGCACCTCGCCCGCTCTAACCCTGTCGCGCCCCTGCGGCAACCGCCGGGACTAAAACTTAAGGCCGCCTTCACGAGCAGCATCCGCCACGGCCTTGATGCGTCCGTGATACAGATAGCCGCCGCGATCAAACACCACCGACTCAATTCCCTTGGCCTTGGCGCGCTCGGCAATTAACTTGCCGACCTGCTTGGCCGCGGCAATGTTGCCGCCGGCGATGTGCTTCTTGCCATCTTTGCCCTGTTCCAGCGAGCTGGCAGAGACGAGCGTCGCGTGCTTGGCATCGTCAATCAGTTGCACATAAATGTGGTTGACCGAACGGTACACGTTCAGGCGCGGGCGCGCAGTGGTTCCGGCGAGCTTCTTGCGGATCCTGGTGTGGATCTTCTCGCGCGTAGCGTTCTTCGAAGTCTTGTTCAGCATTCTCTCTTGTCCTTCGCTCCGGCCATCTTCCCGGGTTGCAGTGCCGGGGACCGGTCTGTCCCAGCGAATTCGCTTCGCTCGGGGTTGTGCGGACGCCCGCCGGATTCTCGTCCGACGGGCACCTACATTCGGGACGATGCGGCCGGAGCCTCATCGCTCGGAATCAACGCGCGCTGCGCGCTTCATCCTGAAATCTTACTTCGCGCCCGTCTTGCCGACCTTCTTCTTCAGCTTCTCGCCGGCATAACGTACGCCCTTCTGCTTGTACGGGTCGGGCGGACGCAGACTGCGCATTTCCGCGGCAACCTGGCCGAGTTTCTGACGGTCAATTCCGCTCAGGCTCAGCTTGGTCATCTTGGGATCGATTGTGACTTCGACGCCTGTCGGCAGCGGGTATTCAATCGGGTGTGAATAGCCGAGGGTGAAAACCACGATCCCCTTGCCCTTCAGTTCCGCGCGATAACCGATGCCTACGATTTCCAGCTCACGGGTCCAGCCAGTGGTGACGCCGACCACAGCGTTGTTCACCAGGGCGCGAACCAGACCATGCACTGCGGCCTTGGAATCATCTTCGCGCTTGACCAGCAGCACACCTTCTTCGGTGACCAGCGAAACGCCGCCCGGAAGGTGATTTGTGACGGTTCCTTTCGGACCCTTCACGGTGATGAGGTTGCCTTCAACAGTGTACGTGACACCCTTTGGCAACGGGATGGGCTTTTTACCGATTCTTGACATTGAACTCTCCTGGCACCACCGTGAAGCTTTTCACGGTGGGCTTCCGGACCGGCTCTACGCCGGTCTCGTCTGCTCCAAGCCTTTGCGCCATTTGCATCTCGCTGCAGGCGCAACGCTTGTGACTAGTAAACTTCGCAGATCACTTCGCCGCCCACGCCTTCTTTACGGGCCTGCTTGCCACTGCGAACACCCTTGGGCGTGGTCAGGATCACAATTCCCAGACCGCCCAGAATGCGGGGAATCTCATTGCGGTTGACATAGACACGGCAACCGGGGCGCGAGATGCGCGTAATGTTGGTAATCGAAGCGACGTTGTCTGCGTTGTACTTGATATACACTCGCACAACCTTCTTGCCGTCTTCCTCGGTCGCCTTGTAGTTGGCGATGTAGCCTTCTTCCTTCAGAACGCGGGCAATCTCCATTTTCAGCTTGGAGGCGGGCGCATCGACCTTCTGGTGCCGGGCCTTGATGCCATTGCGGATTCTGGTAAGGAAATCTGCCACGGGATCGGTAAAGCTCATCTTCGTTCTCCTGAATTCGTTCGCCCGTTCTCTTTCTTGCGCGTGCTGGCCTTGCGCAATACTGCACCGGCTTGCCGGTTGTTCCCGAACCCGGGAACGGCAGTGGAAAGAACCTGCGGCGACGTTCTATTCCTGCGCTTGCAGGACGGTCCGGCATGCGGACCACGTGCCAGCCTGTGCGGGGATCACCCCCGCGGGTCAGGGTCGATCTCGCCTACCAGGACGACTTCGATACCCCAGGGATCTCTCCGCGCAGAGCAAGTCCGCGGAAGCACAGCCTGCAAAGGCCGAACTTGCGCAGGTATGCGCGCGGGCGTCCGCACAGCTTGCAGCGGTTGTGCTGACGCGAAGAGAACTTGGGCTTCTTGTTGTCCTTGGCGATGCTGGATGTTCTGGCCATCGTTTCCTTTATCTCTCGCGCCCGTAGGCGCGTCTCACAGCTTTGCTTGCAACCGGCCCTCCGCCGAGTCTCCCCGGAGGAGGGCGGGAACCTAGTTGTTGCCCGGCAGACGGAAAGGCATACCGATCGCCTTCAGCAGCGCGCGCGCGTGTTCGTCGTTCGTCGCCGTGGTTACGATCGTGATATTCATGCCCTTGGTGTGCTCCACCTTTGCATAGTCGATCTCCGGGAAGATCAACTGGTCGCGCAGGCCGAGAGTGTAATTCCCGCGTCCATCAAAGGAGCGGGTGGGAACGCCGCGGAAGTCGCGAACGCGGGGTAGCGCGACATTCAACAGGCGGTCCAGAAATTCGTACATACGGTCGCCACGAAGCGTAACCATGCAGCCGATCGGCATGCCTTCGCGCACCTTGAAGGCGGCAATGGACTTCTTTGCCTTGGTCACAACCGGCTTCTGACCCGTAATCTGTGCGAGTTCGGCGACTGCCGGATCCAATATCTTGGCGTTCTGTGTCGCTTCGCCGACACCCATGTTGACCACAACCTTTTCCAACCTGGGAACGGCCATGATGTTCGTCAGGCTGAGTTCCTTCAGCAGGGCGGGGCGCAGCTCTTCAAAATACTTTTGGCGCAGGCGCGCGGACGCAGCGTTATTGGCCTTGGGGCGGGCCGGTTTAGAGCCTGGCTCCACGACTTCTGCTACCTCTGCCTTGCCCTTCTTGGATGGTTGCTGCTTTGCCTTCGCGTCCTTCTTGGTCTCTTTTGCTGCCATGGTTCCTGTTCGCTTTCTCTCACGGTCCCGGAGTGGCTACCGTTACGTGAGGTCGTCAATTGAAACGGCTGAGCCGCTTCGTAGTGGTTACTTGTCCTTGTCGAGCGTGTTGCCGCACTTCGCGCAGACGCGGACTTTCTTTTCGCCGCGCTGTTCGTGACGGAGCCTGACCGGTCCGCAAGTGCCGCACACCAGCAGTACATTGCTGATCGAAATCGGCGATTCCTGCTCGGCGATGCCGCCCTTAACCTGCTTCTGCGGATTCGGACGCACGTTCTTCTTCACTATACTAACGTGTTCCACGAGTACTTTACCTGCCGTGGGATTAACACGCAGTACGCGGCCTTCCTTGCCCTTGTCGCGCCCGGCGATCACCTTCACGGTATCGTTACGGCGGATATCAACGGTTGCCATGTCTTCCTCTCAAAACCTTCAGCGTTCTTGGGGCCGCTCCGATGGATTGGAGCTCCCGAGGGCGGCCGCTGAAGCCGCCCAGGGTTCTAGATAACTTCCGGGGCCAGGGATACGATTTTCAGAAACTTCTTCTCACGAAGTTCGCGGGCAACAGGACCGAACACGCGCGTTCCGACCGGTTCGCCGTCGGCGTTGATCAGAACTGCTGCGTTCGTGTCGAAGCGGATATAAGAGCCGTCGCGACGGCGCGTTTCCTTCCGGGTACGGACGATCACGCACTTTACGACCGTGCCCTTTTTCACGCTGCCATCAGGCGAAGCTTCCTTCACCGCAGCTGTCACCACATCGCCGATACGTGCCCGAACGCCGGTCGATCCGCCGATGGGGAGGATCATCTGCAGCTTGCGGGCTCCGCTGTTGTCGGCCACCTCGAGGATGGACCTCATAAACACTGCCATGGTGCAATCTCCTTCAGTCGTCTGTCATGGTCGTCGGCCTGTGCCGGGTTTCCCCGGCCAGGGACTGACGACTGCTAGCTGGCCTGCTCCGGCGTACCCTTGGCGGAAGCAGCATTCTCTGCGGCGATGGCGGCGGCGGCAAGCGCCGAGCGCTTCACGATTTCCTTCAGCGTCCAGCGCTTCAGCTTGGACAAAGGGCGCGTCTCCTCGATGCGGACAAAATCGCCGGTGCGCGCCGTCTGCTCTTCATCGTGTGCATAGAACTTCTTGGAGCGCTTGACCACGCGCCGGTAGAGAGGGTGGGCCTTTTGGCGGTTCACCTCGACGACAATCGTCTTCGCCATCTTGGTCGAAACGACCTGGCCAACCAGGACTTTACGCTGTCCGGCGGTTTTCTCGGTTTTCGTCTCTTCTGCCATGGCTACTTCTTCTCCGTTCCGGTCTTTGCTGCGGCCAATTGCTTTTCGCGCTGAATCGTCAGCACGCGCGCGATGTCTTTCTTCAACCCGCGCATCTTCTTCAGGCTCTCGGTCTGTCCCATCTTGAGTTGGAACTTCAGCTTGAAGAGCTCTTCGCTGAGTTCGTTCTTCTGGTGAACCAACTCGGCATCTGTAAGGTTACGAATCTTTTCCGAAGTCATTGCTCTCTTCTCTTCACCCCCGGCGGAGTTTACCGCCGGCGTCGGAATGAATGTGAAACGCGGTCTGGCGCTTTAGTGCGCCAGAACGTCGCGCTTTACGAACTTGGTAATCAGCGGCAGTTTGTGTGAAGCCAGGCGCATTGCTTCCTGCGCGTCGGCCACACTTACTCCCTCCATCTCAAACAGCAGCTTGCCCGGGTGGACAACGGCAACCCAATGATCCGGAGCTCCCTTGCCCTTACCCATACGGGTTTCGGCTGGTTTCTTGGTAACCGGCTTGTCGGGGAATACACGGATCCAGATCTTGCCGCCGCGCTTGATGAATCGGGTCATCGCAACGCGAGCCGCTTCAATCTGACGGTCGGTAATCCAGCCCGGCTCCATCACCTTCAAACCATAATCCCCAAACGCCAGCTCGGAGCCGCGCCAGGCTTTGCCGCACATGCGACCGCGTTGCTGCTTGCGGTACTTGACTTTCTTCGGCATCAACATAAGCAGTGTCCAATTGCCAGTTTCGAGTTCTGGCCGCCCAACCTAAAGGGCGCGCCTGCCGGCTCCACAAATGTCCCTCCAGGAACTGGCGTCTGGAGGAACTGGCCGGCTCGCTTGCTTAAAGACCAGCGGTCGCCGTAGAAGGTTCGCGGCGCTTCTGGGGAAGGATCTCGCCTTTGTAAACCCAGGTCTTCACGCCGATCAATCCGTACGTCGTGTGCGCTTCGGCAAATCCGTAGTCGATGTCGGCGCGCAGCGTGTGCAGCGGCAGACGCCCCTGCAGATACCACTCCGAGCGTGCGATTTCGTTGCCGTTCAGGCGGCCAGAGACGCGAACCTTGATGCCCTTGCAGCCGAAACGCAGCGCAGAATCCACGCTCTTGCGCATCGCGCGGCGGAAGCCAACGCGCTTTTCCAGCTGTAGCGCGATCGACTCAGCCACCAGCTGTGCATCGAGCTCCGGCTTGTGGACTTCGAGGATATCGACAAAGACATCGCGGTTGGTCCGCTTCTGCAGATCAGCCTTCAGCTTGTCAATCTCGGCGCCCTTGCGGCCGATGATGATGCCCGGACGGGCGGTGCGGATGATGATCCGCAGCTTGTTGCCCGGACGCTCGATTTCAATCGAGCTCACGCCTGCCGACTTGAGCTTGTCCTTCAGCTCAGCCTTCAGCTTGATGTCCTCGATCAGGAACTTGTCATAGTCGCGATCCATGTACCAGCGCGACTTCCACGGCTTGGTGTAGCCGAGTCGGAATCCGTAAGGATGGACTTTCTGTCCCATAATTGCTTTCTCTCTGCCGGCAACTTACTCGGGCCGAAACCCTGGCGCTGCCGCTGAATTGGATCTCGTTCGATCCAGTGAACCGGTCTCCGCAAAAGCGGATGGCTTACTTCTTCGCCTTCTTCGGTGCCGTCTTCTTGGCTGCCGTTTTCTTGGCGGCAACCTTCTTGACTGCGGGCTTGCGGACGGCCTTCTTCGCCGGCGCAGCTCCAGTTTCGGCATCGGGGGAGACGATGGCCTTGTTCTTCTCGGCCAGTTCAATCTCGATGTGCGCCATGCGGCGCTGGTAGCGATACGCACGGCCCATCGGGGCCGGACGGATGCGCTTCATGCGCGGACCTTCGTTGGCGATGGCGTTCTTGACATACAGATTGTCGAGTTCGACATCCAGGCCCTTTTCGGCGCTCAGGTAGTTGGCGTTTTCCACGGCCGAGCGCAGCAGCTTCAGAACCGCAGGCGCAATGCCCTTGTTGGTGAACGCCAGCGTGTTCAGCGCCGCTTCAACGCGCTTGCCCTTGATCAGAGCCAGCACCAGGCGCGCCTTCTGCGGGGATACCCGCACAAACCGGGCTTTCGCTGTGAATTCCATGTTCTCTTCCCTTCAGATCTCATTCGCGGACGCCCTCTACGGACGCCCATACTCTTCTTGGTACCGTGATCCCGGGCAGCCTGCGACTATCTCGCCGGCTTCGCCGAGCTCTCCGCAGCCGACTTCACCGAGTGCCCTTTGAAGGTACGCGTGAAGCTGAATTCACCGAGCTTGTGCCCAACCATGTTTTCCGATACGTACACCGGGATGAACTTGCGCCCGTTGTGTACCGCAATGGTGTGCCCAAGCATCTCCGGAGTAATGGTGGAACGGCGCGACCAGGTGCGCAGCACCTTCTTTTCGTTGCGCGCGTTCATCCCCTCGATCTTGACGATCAGGTGCGAGTCTACAAACGGCCCTTTTTTCGTAGAACGTGCCATGATTTCCTTCCCTACTTGCCGCGACGCGACACGATGAACTTGTCGGTCCGTTTGTTGTTACGGGTCTTGTAGCCGCGCGTCGGCTGTCCCCACGGGGTCACCGGGTGACGTCCGCCCGAGGTCTTGCCTTCACCACCGCCGTGCGGGTGATCCACCGGGTTCATAACCACACCGCGGTTGACCGGCTTCTTGCCCAGCCAGCGATTGCGGCCCGCCTTACCGAGCGAGATGTTCTCGTGGTCGGTATTGCCTACCTGTCCAATCGTCGCCATGCAATCCACAAGTACCTTGCGGGTTTCGCCGGAAGGCAGCTTCAGCAGGGCGTACTCGCCCTCCTTGGCCACCAACTGCGCCTGTGCGCCAGCCGAACGCGCCATCTGCGCGCCCTTGCCGGGCTTCAGCTCAATGTTGTGAACGATCGTGCCGGCAGGAATGTTCTTCAGTGGAAGAGCATTGCCAACCAGGATGTCAGCCTCGGGGCCGCTGATGATCTTCGCTCCGACCTGCAAGCCAACTGGCTGCAGGATGTAGCGCTTTTCGCCATCGGCGTAGCTGAGCAGCGCGATGCGCGCCGAACGGTTCGGATCGTATTCAATAGTGGCAACAGTGGCAGGAATGCCCTGCTTGTCACGCTTGAAGTCGATCACACGGATCTTGCGCTTGTGACCGCCACCGCGATGCCAGATGGTCAGATCGCCGGAATTCCGGCGTCCACCCGAGCGCTTCTTCGGTTCAGTCAGCGGCTTGTGCGGCCGATTCGTCGTCAGATCGTCGTTGACCTGCGAGGTCTTGAAACGCAGAGTCGGTGTGATCGGTCTGTAAGTCTTGATCGCCATAGTTCTTCTCTTCCAGATCCCAACCGCTGTTTTGGCGGGATCGCTTTAGCCGGACAGATAGGGTTTCTTTCTCCCATCCGGCGGCGCCGCTTTTCTCTTCGCGGCCGCTTCGGCTTATGCCGCGCAGGAACTACAAGTTCTGCGCGTACTCGGGCATCTTCTCGCCCTCGGCAAGCCGTACATAGGCCTTCTTCCAGTCAGGGCGGAAGCCGGTGAACTTGCCGCGGCGCCGCTCCTTCCCCAGGAAGTTGGCAGTGCGGACGCCGGCAACCTTCACTTTGAAGGCCTTCTGCACGGCTTCCTTGATTTCCGTCTTCGTCGCATCCGCGGCTACCTGGAACACCAGCGTGTTCTCGGTTTCCTTGACGCCCAGTCCTTTTTCCGTGATGACGGGCTTACGGACGATCTGGTAAGGGGACTTAGACATTCTCCACCTCCGCCTTACGCTTCGGCGCCGAGGCCTTCAGCGAACTCTGCAGCTTTTCCAATGCCGCCTGCGAGAACACAGCCAGTTCATGGCGAAGCAGATGATAGGGGTGAACCTCGGGACCGTACAGCATCTCAACGCCAGCGATGTTGCGCGTCGAAAGCTCCAGGTTCGGATTCAGGTTCGCGCCGGCTTCCACCACCAGTGCGGTCTTCTTGAAATTCAATCCGGTCAATGCCTGGCGGAAGGTCTTGGTCTTGGCTTCCTTCAGGTCGAGCGAATCAATCACCACCAGGTTGCCGTCCGCCAGCTTTGCCGCCAGCGCAGAACGCAGCGCACCCAGCAACTTCTTGCGGGGGAACGCATAATCGTAGGAGCGGGGCTGGGGTCCGTGGACCGTGCCGCCATGTCGCCAGATTGGAGAACGGACGCTGCCCACGCGGGCGCGGCCCGTACCCTTCTGCCGCCAGAGCTTCTTGCCAGAACCAGAAACCAGCTTCTTGTTCTTGGTGGCGTGCGTGCCGGCGCGGAGCGCGGCACGATAGTGCTGAACCGATTCCCAGAGCAGGTCCTCGTTCACCGCGCCGAATACTTCCTCGGCGAGTTCGAGCGAGCCCACTTTCTGACCGGCCAGGTTCAATACGTCGATGCTAGCCATTTCTTTTCCTTTGCTCGGGTCCGCATCTTCGGCGGCCCTTCAGTTTCCTTCCGTCAATATGTATCCGCGGAAGGTTTCGTTAAAACACAGGCGCTCCCCGGCTGCATTGCTCAGCCGGGGAAGCGAATCTATTTGCCTTTTGCGGCGCGCTTGGAGGCCTTCAACGGGTTGATGGCCGTACCCTCGCCGCTGAATCCACGACGTTCTCTCGGCGGTTTCTTAGCCTTGGTGATTACCAGGTAGCCGTTGCGGGCTCCCGGTACGGCACCTTCCACCACCAGCAGATTCTCTTCCTTGTCCACGCCCAGCACGCGCAGGTTGCGCACGGTGACAGTCACGTCGCCCATGTGGCCGCTCATGCGAGTGCCCGGGAAAACGCGCGACGGATACGACGATGCACCGATCGAACCCTGCACCTGGAACATGTGCCCGTGGGCCGCTGGTCCGCCGGCGAACTTGTGGCGCTTAACTACGCCGGCAAAGCCGCGTCCCTTGCTCGTACCCGCGATATCTACAAACTTCGTGCCGTCGAACAGATCGACTAGGATCTTGTCGCCAACTTTCACACTCCAGTCGGCGCCCTCTTCGTCTTCCACCACGGCAACTTCCTTGATGAACTTCACCGGGGGAAGATTGTGCTTCTCGAAGTGACCCTTCATCGCCTTGGTCAGGCGCGAGTCCTTCACAAACTCGACAAGCCCGATCTGGGCGGCATCATAGCCGTCCGTCAGGGCAGTCTTGAGTTGCGTAATTACGCAGGGACCAGCCTGCAGTACCGTGACCGGGCGGACATCACCCTTGTCATCGAATAACTGCGTCATGCCGACTTTCCTGCCGAGAATTCCGTTTACTGACATTGCTTCTTCTCCATCATGCCCGCACAGAGTCTGCGCAAGGGCACTGTGAGGTTTGCGCCCTCAGGCGCAAAGCCGCTTATTTGTGTTCTTTACCGTAAGCCTTGATTTCGACGTCGACACCGGCGGGAAGATCGAGCTTCATCAATGCGTCGACTGTCTGCTGCGTCGGTTCTAGAATATCAAGAAGACGCTTGTGTGTGCGAATTTCAAACTGCTCCCGTGATTTCTTATCCACGTGGGGCGAGCGCAGCACGCAATACTTGTTCTTGACGGTCGGAAGTGGAATCGGGCCGGCGATCTGTGCGCCCGTACGGCGCGCCGTCTCGACGATTTCGCCCGTGGACTGATCCAGAACGCGATAGTCGTAAGCTTTTAGCCGGATGCGTATTCTTTCTTTGCCAATCACTGTTTGAACCCTCAAAGATCGTGCGGTCTTATAGTCGCCGCGACTTCTTTATCCATGCTGCGTGAATGTTGCGGGCCGTGCAGCGCAACCGGGCGGCATCTCAGCCAGCCCGGCCGCGAAGCTCGACTTACAGAATTTCCGTGATCGTACCTGCGCCCACGGTGCGGCCGCCTTCGCGAATCGCGAAGCGCAGGCCCTTTTCCATGGCCACCGGCGTGATCAGTTCGATCTCCA
>CAILAZ010000002.1 GCA_903832295.1 uncultured Acidobacteriota bacterium | reverse complement strand
TTTGACCTTGTAACACGCCATCTGGAAGGTGACAGAGTGTCGCGCTCGATTTCGGCGAGGACCGTGCGTTTTTGGGTGGCGCAATACAGGTTCGCGAAGGACAAGTATGGCAACGGATATGTCGGCTTGCTTCCTAAAACCGGCGAGCGTGGAAACCGAACTAGGCGAATGTCCGAAGAATCGCGCAGTCTGCTCATGCAGTATGTTGAGAACGATTATGAAAATCTCAGGCAGAAGACAAAGACTGCCTCGTGGGCCGCGCTAAAGCGAGAGTGCGACGAGCGTGGCATCCGCGTACCGAGCTACGCCACGTTCTGTCTCGCCGTGCAAGCTCGGCCGGCTTTCGAACAAACACTAAAGCGTCAAGGCCGACGCGCGGCTTATATGCACTCACCCTTCTATTTCGAGTTGCAGCCAACCACGCCGCGCCATGGAGACCGCCCCTTCGAAATCGGTCACATTGATCACACTGAGTTGGACATTGAAGTTGTCTGTTCTCATACGGGCCGCAGGCTTGGGCGGCCGTGGATGACGGTTCTGACCGATGCCTTTTCGCGGCGCTGCCTTGCGCTGTATCTGACGTTCGACGCTCCGAGCTACCGGTCCTGCATGATGATTATGCGGGACTGCGTCCGGCGACAGGGTCGCCTGCCACAGATGGTCGTCATTGATGGTGGCCCCGAATTCCAAAGCACCTACTTCGAAACGCTCTTGGCCCGTTATGAGTGTACGAAGAAGACGCGTCCCCCCGCACAGGCCCGCTTCGGCTCGGTCTGCGAGCGACTCTTTGGGACCACAAACACGCAGTTCATTCACAATCTCAGAGGCAATACGCAGATCACCCGTAACGTGCGGCAGGTCACTAAAGGCAATGATCCCGCAGGTCAGGCCGCTTGGACTCTCGGTTGTCTTTATGACTACCTTTCGATCTTCTTGTTCGAGATCTACGACACGATTCAGCACCCTGCGCTTGGGCAAAGCCCGCGGGATGCCTATCTCAGAGGTTTGCAAAACACAGGATTCCGCTCGAATAGGGGAATTGCATATGACCAAGAATTCCTGATGGCTAGCCTTCCAACCACCTCACGCGGTTCTGCGAAGGTATCTCCAGGGCGCGGAGTGATGCTCCATCGCATCTACTATTGGGCGGAGGCATTTCGAGATCCTACGGTTGAAAACCGTGATGTTGCGGTCCGCTACGATCCCTTCGACATCGGAACGGCCTACGCGTTCGTGAGGAACCGATGGACGGAATGTCACTCCGAGCACTACGTAATGCTGCAGGACCGCTCGGAGAAGGAGGTGTTGTTGGCTTCGAAGGAAATACGCCGGCGGAAGCAGTTGCATTCTCGGGAGCGATTCACTCTGACTGCCCGGAAGCTGGCAGATTTCCTGGGAGCAGCCGACACCGAAGAGAAGTGTCTTATTCAGCGACTGCGCGATAAGGAAAGCAGATCCATCCGTCAGAGCGGCACGGCTGTCGTTTCCAGTTCCTCATTTCAGATGGAATCTCCGCCAGAGAGCACTGAGCAGGTGATTGCAACACCCCTTCCGGCGAAAGCCACTGCGGTTTACGGAGGCTTCTAATGGCGCGCCCTCAGCGCAGACAGGACGATTCCAAGTCGAGACTGGACCGCTTTCACTCGTTTACCGTGGCACACCCTCGGCTATTGGAAGCCAAGGATGCCCTCATGAATGCAATCCGCGGGGCCGAGTCAAACTCACTCATCTTTGTGTTCGGACCGACAGGAGTCGGTAAGACGACCCTGCGATTGAAAACCGCGCAGTTGCTTGCTGCGGAGATATTGAACGAACTCGACCGAGACCGCACCCGGATTCCTGTAGTCGGGGTTGAAGCAGTAGCCCCAGAGTCAGGTAGCTTTAACTGGCGCGACCATTACAAGCGTCTTCTGCGCCAATTGGATGAGCCGTTGATTGACTATAAGGTGGGTCGACAGGCAGAGCACGCATCCACCGATCCGGTCGTACACTTCACGCCAACCTCACGTTCGGTCAGCACCGACTACCGGTACGCTGTGGAACAAGCGATCCGCTATCGAAAGCCCTTAGCTGTCATGATTGATGAAGCTCAGCACCTCGGCAAGATTGCATCGGGTCGCCGTCTTCTCGATCAATTAGACGTGATCAAGTCCATCGCCAACCAAACAAAAACTGTGCATGTTCTATTTGGCACCTATGATCTGCT
>CAILAZ010000001.1 GCA_903832295.1 uncultured Acidobacteriota bacterium | reverse complement strand
TAAAAGCACCGCCCGGAGGCTGACGCCTCCGGGCTTTTTTGCGTGTGCGGAAGAGGAGTGCTGCTGACAACCCGAGGCGGAATGCAGCCATCTTCCAGCACGAATATGGACGTGAGTTGCTGTTAGACTTAGGTAATCCAACGACAACTGCGGTTGAAGCAGAGTTTGCGGCATTCACTACCGGGAGTACGTTTTGTCGAAATTTGCGGCCCTTCTATGCACCATTCTGTCCGTCTCGATTGGTGCTGCGGCGCAGGACGCCGGTGCGCTGCTGCAACGCGTCCGGCAGGTGACGGCGCGCCCGATGTTCAAGCACTCCACATTTGGGGTTGAGGTTTATGACCTGACGGACCAGAAGACGCTGGTGGCGATCAATCCTGAGATGTTGTTTACCGCCGGTTCGACGACGAAGCTGGTGACGGAGGGTGCGGCGCTGGCGCTGCTGGGCGAGGATTTCCGCTTCCACACGAGGGTGTATTACACGGGGCAGATTGCGGCAGACGGGACGCTGGAGGGCGACCTGGTGCTGGTGGCGAGCGGCGATCCGAACCTGTCAGGGCGGGTGATGCTGGACGACACGCTGGAGTTCACGGCGAGCGACCATGCGTACGCGGGAACGCTGCCGGGGAAATCGGTGGCGGGCGATCCGCTGCGGGTGATGAAGGAACTGGCGTCAGGGGTGCTGATGAAGGGTATCTGCCGGATTCGGGGGAATGTGGTGGTGGACGCTTCCCTGTTCGAGTCAGGGCATGTTGAGCCGGGGACGCATACGACGATCTCTCCGGTGGTGCTGAATGACAACGTGATTGATGTGATTGCCACGCCGGCGCTGATGCCGGGCGGAGGGGCGACGATCCAGGTGTCTCCGGCACTGCACTACCTGACGGTGATCAACCGGGTGAGGACGGGGCGGGTGGATTCGGCGCCGGAACTGGCGTTCACCTCAGATGTGACGAACGACGACGGCTCGCACACGGTAGTTCTGGAGGGCAGCGTTCCCGCAGGAGTGGAGAAGGCGCAGGCAGCGTACAAGGTGCGGGAACCGGCGGCGTTTGCGACGGACGCGTTCCGCGAGGCGCTGCGGTGGGCGACGATTGTGCTGGAGGCTCCGGAGAAGAACTCTCAGGCGGCGCATGTGAAGAGGACGCTGCTGGTGGAACACGTCTCTCCGCCTTTCCGGGAAGAGGTGAAGCTGACGCTGAAGGCAAGCCAGAACCTGCACGCGGCGACGACGCCTTACCTGCTGGGGGCGATCCTGGGACACGATTCGGGCGAGGCATTCACGAAAGGCCTGGGGCTGGAGAGGCATTTTCTGGCGAAGGCGGGACTGGAGCCGGGATCGGTTTCACAACTGGATGGCGAGGGCGGAGTGGGGTCGGCATTCTCGCCGGATTTTATGGTGAAGTTCCTGACCTATATGGCGCGTCAGCCTTATGGCAACCGCTTTATGGAGGCGCTGCCGGTGCTGGGGCGGGATGGGACGCTGGCCGAGACCTTGAAGAATTCCCCGGCGGCCGGGCATGTGCATGCGAAGACCGGATCGTACGTGGTTTCCGACGCACTGAACGGCGGAGTGATGGTGCTGGGCAAGGGGCTGGCAGGATACGTGGATGCGGAGAACGGCCACAGGCTGGTGTTTGCCGCGTATGTGAACCTGGTGCCTCTGCACAACATGGATGAGGTGCTGACGGTGGGCGAGATGCTGGCGGAGATCGCGGCTTCGGTACACCAGTACGCGCCAACGAGGACGGCGACGGCGGCGAGGAAGATTCCGAAGAGCATGGCAAAGCCGAACTGAAGGGCTGGGGAGTGGTTGTCCTGTGACCGCAAAGCCGACCCAAGGCTGACGCCACGGTTGCCAATCCGGCGTATGAACAAGGCATCCCCGAATTGCAATCGATCAGGCACACCGCACTATTCATACAAAGGACGGGCTCTTCAAACCGTTTGCGCAGTTGGCGGCGAATGATGGTTATGAGGTGATCGCCAACACTAACACATTCACGAAGGACAGCCTCAAAGGCATCGATGTACTGGTAATCTCGAACCCACTTGGGAATCTGTCGAACGACAACAACAATTCCATTCCAGCATTCACCCGGAAAGAATGTGTTGCCGTGTACGACTGGGTTCGCGTTCCGGCTGGAAAGCTTGAAGCTGCAAGAGAGATTTGAGCGGTCCTTCGCTCGCGCTCAGGATGACACTCCAAGAAAGACGCGCCTTTGAGGTGCATCGGCCGTCAAGGCGAGTCATTATCGACTACGGAACTGCGTGCATCCGTTTCAGGGTCCGCCTTCCAGTTACCGGAATGTTATCGCCGTTCACTCACAATCGAGTTCTGGTTGGAGAGCTTGGAGCCGCACGGGAGATTTGACCGGCGCTGGGGTCCTTCGCTTGCGCTCGGGACGACACTTCAAGATTCGAACCCAAGACAGCGGCTACGCAAGCTCTGCAATCAGTAATGGAAGCGGTAGCGCACCTCGGCGTAGATTTCGCGGGGGGCGTTCCAATGGAAGCCGCCGAAGGTGACGCTGTTGTCGAGTTCGACGCGGCGGTTGGCGACGTTGAGGGCGGTGAGGGCGAGGGTGCAACGCTCGTTGATCTGCTTGCTGACGCTGAGGTCGAAGGTGGTGTGCGATGGGAGATAGTCGCCGGGATAGGGCTGGCCGGGGCTGCCGTTGGTGAATCCGGAGCCGTAGTAGATGTTGGTGGAGGCGTGGGAGTGCCAGGGGAGAGTGATGTCTCCGCCGAAGTTGAGGGTATGGCGCTGGTCGTGATCGACGGGGCCAAAGGGGACGGGCCAGATGGGGGGAGCGGGGACGAGGTCGTTGAGGCCTCCGGTGACGACGCCGGCGGCTTCGGCGATCTGGTTGGAGTAGGCGAGGTGAAGCTGGGCGCGGTGGGCGATGCGGGGGGAGCGCAGGGTGAGCTCCCAGCCACGGATGAGGGCGGCCTGGATGGTGACGGGGAAGAAGAGATTGGATTCGCCGATGTTGTTGTGGTCGAAGAAATTGACTACGCGGGTGCGGAAGGTGTCGGCGTCAAGCAGCCAGCCGCGATAGGGGATGGCAATGCCGAACTGGTGCTCCTCATCACGCTCGCCACGGAGGGGGATGAAGGTGGTGCTGTTACTGCTGGCGAACTGGAGGAGCGGGCCGGAGGCGGTGACAAGGGGTGGGGCCTGGTAGTAGTGGCCGTAGAAGCCGCGGAGCGTCCAATGGAGGCGGGGGAGGGTGAGGGCGGCGCCGAAGCGAGGGCTGATGGAGTTTTCAGAGATGGCGGCAGAGAAGTGAGTGGGGCGTGCTCCGGCGGTGAGAGTGAGCCAGGGGGCGACTTTGAATTTGTCGTCGAGGAAGAAGGATGTGAGGCTTCCGGTGGGGCGCTCGCGGTCGGCGAAAGCGGGGGTGCCGCTGCCATCGTTGAAGATGGCTCCGAAGAGTTCGTCGTCGCGCTGGTAGAAGGTGTACAGGCCGAGCTGAAGGTTGTTGCGGGGAAGCTTGGCGGCAAGGCTGAGCTGGGCTCCGGCGTAAGTGGAGGAGCGGTCCTGGCGGGTGGCGACGGGAGTGTCGGCGGGGAGTCCGTCATAGTTGGCGCGGTTGTAGTGGTAGAAGGGCGAGGCGGTGAGAAGAAGTTTTGCGTTGAAGGTGTGAACCCAGGAGAGGTTGAGGAGGACGTCGGATTCGTGGTCGCCATCGCGGAGCCCGGCGCCGGGGTACTGGGAGTTTTCGAGATCGTTGGGATTGGGATCGTAGGGGATCTGGTAGTAGTCGCGGCGGAGCGAGGTGACGAGGCGGAGCTGGTTGGCGGGGTTGAGGTTGAAGATGAGGGAGGAAAAACCACCGTAGCCGTTGGAGGCGTCATGGACAACGCGTCCGACGGGAGTTTGGATGCCAAGGTCGCTGCGGTTGCCGTTGACGCTGGCGTAATAGGCGAAGCGAGGGGTGTGGCTGCCGAAGCTGAGCTGGTCGTTGGTCTGGTGGAAATTTCCGGCGGAGAGGACGAGCTCGGCCTCGTTGTTGCGCTCGAATCCGGTGCGGGGAACGATGTTGAAGACGCCGTAGGTGCGGTCTCCGGATTCGGCGCCATAGCTGCCGCGATCGACCTCCATATAGTCGATGTCCTTGGGATCGAACTGGGGTCCGAGGTTGGAGGCGATGTTGGTGTTGGGGATGGGAATGCCGTCGATGAGCCAGCTGGTCTGGTGGCCTCCGCGAATGTGGAGCTGATCGTGGGTGACGTAGGCTCCGGGGACGAAGTCGGTGATCATGGCAAGGCTGTTGCTGCGCGCGGCTCCGGGAGTCTGCGCGATGTCAAGACGGTTGACCATGGTGACGGTGGTGGCGAGGTCGGTGGCGACGAGTTCCGGTGCGCCGCTGACGTCGATGGATTCGGTGGTGCTGCCGAGGGCTAGCTGGAAGTGGAGAACAGGCTCAGTGCCGGAGTTGACGACGAGCGACTGGGCCATTGGGGCAAAGCTGGGAGCGGCGACAGCGATGGAGTAGTCGCCGAGAGGGATGGCCTGGAAGAGAAATTCGCCATTGGCATCCGTGGAAGCGGTGCGCGACCAGTCTGAGTTTGCGGCCTTGAGGGTGACGGTGGCGGACTGGACGGGACGGTGCTGGGGATCATGCACGACTCCGCGGGCAGAGCCGAAGATGGTGGCCAGAGCCGAAGCGGTGACGAGGGCGAAGAACGCCGCGAGGAAGAGCAGTCTACGTGCCATAGATTCACTCCGATGCGTAGAGCTAGCGGGGCTCTACGTTGACGAACAGCCAAGAGGGTCAGCGAGAACGTGTACACGCAGGATTGCGCGGCGAGTTCCCCCGAACAACATCATTGAGATTGGCTAGAGCGCGAGGAGTGGAGGACTGCGTCCGGAGGGGCGGTGGGTGGCGGCAGAGAGGCGCAAGGCGAGAGTCGCGTGGGGAAAGGGATCCGCGGAGGGTGGCTCAAGGGCGAATGTGCGATTGGCCACGGCGACACCGGCGGCACTGAGCACCCTTCCCAACAGCCGATAGGGACACTGCGGAGCATTGGCGCGGAAGCCGGGAGTTCCAGGGTCGCCGTGCGACATTCCAGGCATGGAGCAGTGGTGCATCCCGTTCCCACGGCAGCAGGCTGGGAGGTCAGTCTCTGAGGCCTGCAGGACCGCCGGGGCGAGGAATCCCCAGAACAGTACGAGCAGGACGAGAGTGGCCAGCGAGCGCCGCATGGGTGAGCGGGATAGTAGCACGGCGGTTAGATGAGAGACAAAGCAGCGTGGATTCACCAATTTGGTTCCCGAAACAGTCCGGTATCACGTGGGGCAGAGTTGCGGGTCACAGATGGCGGGAAAAGGGCGGCGCACACTGGACAGTCAAGCAGCGGGTGAACCTTGCCCGTGCTGGCACCGAACCTTAGAGTATTCATTCCTAAGCTTGCACCGTGAAAGAGGAATTATGCCGAAGACTGAGATGAGCCGTCGTTCCCTGCTGAAAACAATTGCAATGAGCGCGGCCGCCGTGAGTGGCGGCATGGCGCTGAACATGGCTGCACCGGGTAGTGCAGAAGCACTGGTGAAGAAACTTCCCGCGACCTGGGATGAGACCTGGGATGTGATCGTGGTGGGATCTGGCTTTGCGGGACTGTCGGCAGCTGCCGAAGCCGCAGGCACCGGAGCCAAGACTGTGCTGCTGGAGAAGATGCCGACCTACGGCGGAAACTCGATCATCAACGGCGGCGTGTTTGCCGCATGGGATGACAAGTGGCACTATCGCGAGACGCTGAAGCTGGGACCGGATAGCCCGGAACAGCACTACAAGGACATCCTGAAGGGCGGCGATTATTACAACATTCCCGCGCTGGCCAAGCAGGTTGCAGACGGCGCGGCGGACGCGCTGAACTGGTGCATCGAAGGCGGCGCACAGCTTCGTCCGACAGTGACGCGGGCGGGCGGACACACCGCGTACCGGACGCATCCGGCAGCAACGGGCGTGGGCCGCGAGTACACGGAAGCTCTGCGCAAATTGGCAGAAAAGGCCGGCGTGAAGCCGACACTGAATACGCAGGTGACGTGGATCTACCGGGCGGACGCCGATCCGAAGAGCCCTGTGCTGGGCGTGGAAGTGAAGCGCGGAAGGAAAGTGCTGAACCTGAAGGCGACGAAGGCGGTAGTGCTGGCCACGGGCGGCTTCAGCCAGAACGTGGAAATGCGCGCGGCGCATAATCCGCGGCTGACGGGCGAGTACAACTGCACAAACCACAAGGGAGCAACCGGCGAAGTCCACAAGTATGCGCAGGCAGTGGGAGCAGACACGCTGCAGATGAACTTCATCCAGCTGTATCCGTATGCGGAGCCGGAAACCGGCTTGCTGGATGCGCAGGCAGTGTATCCGTTCAACGGGCCGGGCTACGGCATTCTGTATGTGACCAAGTACGGCAAGCGCTTTGTGAGCGAGCTGGAACGGCGCGACGTGGTGGCCTACGCGCAGATCAACCTGGGCAAAGAGATGAAGCCGACGTACTCGATCTTCAACGAGGCGATGGTGATTCCGATGGGCGGCTCCAACCAGGAAGTGGAAGAAGGGTTGAAGCGCGGACGGTTCATCAAGGCCGACACCATCCCCGAACTGGCGCAGAAGACCGGGATTCCGGCAGAGGCGCTGGTGGAGACAGTGAACAAATACATCCAGTACACCAAGGACGGTAAGGATCCGGAGTTCAACAAGCCGTTTACCAAGGCGATGATCACGCTGGAAAAGGGACCGTTCTACGCGATTGCGCAGTGGCCGGCGGTGCACTTCTGCATGGGCGGATTGAGAATCAATCCGGACGCGCAGGTGATCGACATCTTCGGCAGCCCGATTCCGGGACTGTATGCGGCCGGCGAAGTAAGCGGCGGCATTCACGGCTCGAACCGGCTGGGTTCCAATGCGATTCCGGCATGCATTGTGTTTGGACGCATTGCGGGCAAGAACGCAGTGAAGGAAGCACAGAAGGCGTAACCACACGGGGCCATTGCGAGAGCAGTGGCCCCTGCTGTCTTCTCTATTTGATGGATAGGAATCGATGATGAAACTGTGTCTTTCACTTGCACTACTCTTACTCTTGCCGACGATGCTGGTGGCATCGGCAGAGACGAAAACTGCCGATCCGTGCGCTGGATGCCACTCCGATATGACAAAGGTGCTGCCGAAGGATCACGTGACAGTGCCCGCGGGCGGACTGGCACAATGCCTGGTGTGCCACAAGACGGGCGAAAGCGGCGCGGCGGAGAAGAACAACTTCGGCACGCGAATTCACCTGGCGCACGAGGGGAAACAGAAGCTGGAGTGCAACGCGTGCCATACCTACGTGGAGGGGAAAGTGTTTGGCCTGATCGGGCAGGAACACTCGTGGGGCGCTCCGAAAGCGGAAGACATGACGCTGATGAAGGAGAAGATGGCGACGTGGACACAATCGGGGTTCACCGACCACCTGCACGCCAAGGCGGGAGTGGACTGCGCGGGATGCCACGGCAAGGCGGTTCCGCTCTCTGACACGACGGTGGAGAGCGAGCGCTGCCTGAACTGCCACGGGCCCGTGGAGAAGCTCGCGGCAAAGACGGCAAATGTGGAGTTTCCGAAACGCAACGCGCACGCCTCGCACTACGGCAGCGACATTGCGTGCACGACCTGCCACCATGCTCACGAAGCAAGCGTGGTGATGTGCGCGGACTGCCACAAGCTGTGGAAGATGACCGTTCCGGGCGCGGCGAAGTAATGCGCAACATGCCCGCGCTTCTGCTGACGCAGCGACGCGGGCATGTTGGCAGCGCGGCTAGGGCTGTGCGAAACTAAGTCTGCCCACCGCACGTGCGCAGCGCAGTGCAAGCCGGGATGGCGAAATCGGCAGACGCAGCGGACTTAAAATCCGCAGACCAGAAATGGTTGTGGGGGTTCAAGTCCCCCTCCCGGCACCAATAAAGCTCGAGCAGGTTAGCAGCGATTGGGGCTCACGCATACCCCAGAGTTGGAACAGCGCCAACTCCGGGCCACCCGCCGGGCGAATTCCCAATAGGTGGCTAGAACCGCTTGAACTACGAACGGTAATGCCCACGCCATTGAAACAGCAATGAAGTCCAGTGTTCCCTTGTCAGTCCTGTGGGCGCAGGGCGAATGTCCTTAACTCTCGGATCAAGATCGCTGGGGCGTGACCTTATGACTTCCCACCGTTACCGTATGGTCCCAAGAACTTTTCGCCATCGAAGTGGATCATGTGTCCCGGCGAATCGGTGAGCCAGACCTCGGTTTCCCAACCGATCTCGGTAATCCACTTACGGAAGGTCTCTCTATTCTCAAAAACGCTCACGTAAACCTTGGGAGCCTTGCATTTACTTGTGAACGCCTCAAGGGCGATATGCCGTTCCGCCGATATGGGATTGGCCGAATGGACGGCCTCAATGAGAAACACCCAGTTGCGCTCCTCGTCATATACGACAACATCGGGAAGCATCTCTCGCGCTGGCTCCTTCAGACCCACTGATGCGAGTCCTTCTGCATCGAGGTGGAGAACCTTAGCGGCAGTGTCTCCCAAGTACAGCAGACGAGGCTTCACGACAAATCTGGGTATGAATTCCTCGATGATCGCCTTTTGTAGCCTGTTGTGCGGACCTTCTTTTTCCAATTCGACAGTCGCGCCACTAGGCAGTTTTACCGGAAATCCCTTCTTCTTGCGAGGCTTTTCAAGTCGAGTCTTGAGATCACCAAATTTCTTCACAAAGGCGGTGGCGGCGAGTTTACCTGCGCCCGTTCCGAACTTCCGAAGCACATCTGCGGCCTCTGGATTTATGGCGTAACCGCGAGTTGGATTGTTGGGATCAGCGTCTGCTTTCCCAGCGGCTGCCAATACAAGAGCTGAAAGCGTAAGGTGCAGCAAGTCCTTACGCCGTACATCGTCGTAAGAACCGCTTGAAATATTCTCGCCCCAATGTTCATTCCAGAACTTGATAATGTCTCTTGACTTAGGAGTCCACGGCTTCTCTCCACCGAACACAACGGCATCCCGCCACGGGGTATCTGGCTTCATCTTTGCGACAGCGCAAAGCGCAAGAGCCATTCGATGTTGCTGCCGGGGAGTGCGGCTATCCACAGGAATTCCAACACCCTTTAAGAGTTGAAGTGCCTCCTGAACACGCGCCTCAATCGTTTCTTTGCGATTTCTCTTAGCGACCATTATCTTCTTCCTGACAATAGGCTGAGACTGCCGCGTTGCGAGTTGTTCCCGCGTTCCATTTGAAGCTAAATCCCAAGCTCAAACTGTTTCCCAGATTCAGCTGCCAGCTTGATGGATTCGCTGTCCAAATCTTCCAATAGGAGAGCAGTTCGCACCGCGTCTGCAAGTGCCTTCGCAAGCAGAGGTGGAACCGCATTGCCAATTTGCTTAAACTGGCTCTCTTCAGAACCTGCGAACTCAAACCAATCAGGAAAGCTCTGCAACCGCGCTGCTTCTCTGACTGTGAGCATCCTTCTGCGACCATCTTGCAGCTGTATGCGGAGCATATCGCCAGTTGCACCGTACAGGTTGCGGCAGGTCACGGTTCGACTTGGTAAGTGCAAATGCAAGTCTCTGGGGTTCACACACTTGGAAGCTCGTTCGTACTTTGCTACGTACTGGTCCATTGACGGCGTTAGGAAGCGAGCATCAGGCGGGACTTGCATTGCCAGTTCACCGAGTGCTTCTCCAGCCGTGAAGTGACGCTGGAGAGACACATCAGGGCTTCTCCAAGTACCTCTGTGTCCCACAACGATCAGTCGTTCCCTATTCTGAGGAACGCCGAAACGAACAGCATTGTAGAGTTTATGCTCGACAATGTAGCCGAGGCTTCGGAGCTGATCCTGTATCAAATCTAGATACTTGTGGTTCTTGTAGAGCATTCCCCTGACGTTCTCAAACAAAACAAAGCGCGGAGCATAC